>DATDAX010000312.1:0-8446 GCA_036525175.1 Terrimicrobiaceae bacterium
TCCTTCGCTGGAGAGCCTCGTAAACGAATAATAGTGCGACGCTCTCCCCTCCCCATCGGCCTTCCGGCTCACTCCGTCGCGCCCGTGAATAACCAGTGGCTTCGCCGCCTTTAATGCCAACTCCAATGATAGATCATCGGCGCTCGCCTTAATCCTAAAGGTGCCCTCATCATCGAGCGTACAGGACCAATCCTCGATCCAAACCAGGCGCGGTGCCCGGCCGAATCCCGCCTCGCCGTACGCGCCACGGGACAGCCTTTGGAAAAAGTGAAACGCGCTTCCTGAAACCTCGCTGACAGCGAAGTGTGCGAACTTCACGCTGCTTGTTGCGAAATGCGACAGGGGAATGATATCCGAGTCCAGAGGTCTGACACCCTGGCGGAAGAATGTCAGCTGATAACCAAACTGACGACCGTCAGCCGCATCGAGGTTTCCTGTGAAGTACCACCACTCCGTCTTGAACTCGGGATGGTTTTGGTGATCGGCCGGGAACTCGTACTTCCAGCCAGGCAACGCCAGTCGCCAGTCGGCCTGGACGCTGGCCGCCAGAACGGACAAGACAAGAAACAGACGCATCAGCTGCCCGTGACGACGCCATTCACGCTTTTGGTATTGTTGAGCAGCGCTTTGATGTTCCAGAAAATGACGCCCCCTCTAAGACGGGATCCTACAGATCGCTCGACCTGCAACTGCCGCGCAATTTCGCTTGATGGCCATCCGTGGGAGCTCAGGCGGTCCAACGCAATACCTGGCCAAACAGGCACACCGCGTGGGTTTGCCTGGGGACTGCGCCACCAGCGAAGCAGTGACGAGAAACTTTGCGGCCCGCCGTCGCGCCAATAGAGCTGAGGCGCAAGGTAGTCGATCCATCCTTCGCGCATCCATTTTACCGGGTCCCCATAGAGTTGCTCGTACTGGTTGACCCCAGCCTGAATGCCTGCGGGAACTCCGGGCATGTAGATTCCGAAAGGGCTCACGCCAAACTTGAGACCGGTCCTTTGGGAATGCACCACATGCCCCACCCTTCGAATGAGTGTATTGACATTGTCCCTGCGCCAGTCGGCTTTCGAAAGCGCGCCGCCTCGCGCCCGATACGCTGCGTAGGTCGCATCGTCAGGGAATGGATACACATGACCACCGTCCGTCGGATACGGATAAAAATAGTCGTCAAAATGAACGCCAGCGACATCATAGCGCTCCACCAAATCCCGAACGACATTGACAATGTTTTCCTGAACGGCCGGTGCACCGGGATCCATCCAAATGACAGTTCCGACACGGTAGGCGTACTGCGGAAAGCGCCTGCTGATATGACTTGCGGCTCGTGGCAGCGAAGAATTCGCAGCGCCACGATATGGGTTCAACCACGCATGCACTTCAATGCCGCGCTTCTTCGCTTCGCCTATGAAGAACGCGAGAGGATCGTAACCAGGCGATACGCCCTGCGTCCCGGTCAAGTATCTGCTCCAGGGCTCGATGCGGGAGGGGTAGAGGGCATCGCTCTCCGGCCGCACCTGAACCATCAGCGCATTCAGGCGGCAGCGCCTCGCAGCGTCCAGAAGCCGAATAATCTGCGCCTTCTGCGCATCGGCAGACAAGCCCTGGCTCGAAGGAAAGTTGATATTGTGAACGCTGGCGATCCACGCCCCGCGAAAATCATCGGCCGCCGCATAAATGGGCAGCAGAAAAACGGCGAGCAGTAAGCTTTGTCTCATTAGTAAATAAATGTTTCTTCTGGTGGGTCACAGAGTGTCACGCTGTCAGCAATAACAAGCGGAACCCTTCGTCCGCTTTCGATCGGAAAAGAAGCCTTGCCGGTAACTTTCACCCAGCTCATTTCGGCAATGGACTCGGATTTGTTCATTTGAACGGGGATTGCCACTGGCCGGGCATCCGCGGCGCAACAAATGACAAACATGCGCACAAGGTTGAATCGATCCCCTTGTGCGTTGGTCTCGCGCGCGGGCATGAATTGCCCGATAAGTTCCACTTCCTTGTTCTCAAAATCCGCCCGCATCGTCGGTTCCTCAGCCGCATAAAGCAAATCCACCGTCTGCGCTTTTATCTGGCCGGCCTCGTTCTTCGGCAAGTAGCTCCCATTTTCCTCTCCGGTACTGGCCACTTGCGAACCATCAGCCACAGGCAAGGCAGGCTCAGCATAAGGCGTGTAGCTCGGAAGGTCATCGATCCTCTCGATATAACCCCGGTTATTCACCGTGGCCGCGCCAAACTGATCGGGAGATACCGCAGAGGCGACCAACATCGGAACCACGAGAACAATCGCCGCAAGGGCTCCTTTCACAGGCGTCTGCTGAGGGTGCAGTTGTTCGCAACCCGGCTCGCACGAAGAGTCACTCGTTCCAGGCAGGAAAAGCATACCCGCAGCGAGCAGGACGAGGATGATGCCGCTGACCCCCATCCAGATATGAAACGCGGGATGAAGGTAGGATGCTACCCGCCCGGAATAATAGAAGTACCCGAGCATGACGCCCCAGATTGTGAGCACTCCCGCCGAGAGGTAACGCTGGACCGATACTGTCATAGCCCAAGAACTCTCAATCGCACGCAAATCAAGCCGATCAAGACAAAAAGACCGACCGCCAGTCCTGCAACGAATCTCTTCCGAAACACTGCGCTGTAAATAAAGAGTAGTTTGAGGTCAAACATTGGGCCAAAGACGAGGAACGCCAGCTTAGCCACGCCTGGGAAGGCGATCAGGGTTGCAGCAATGAACGCATCGGAGGTGCTGCAAAGAGAAAGGATTGCCGCAAAGCCCATCAGCGAAAATGTTGCGATCCAATCGTTGAGTGCGAGCGGCATGATAAACTCCTGATTTACGGATGTGCTGAACAGCGCTGAGATCGCCACTCCGAGCACAAAGAAAACCATCACGTCGAGGAAATCGATCACCGCTACGCGCAAGGCGCTTCCGACGCGAAACAGGAATCCAGAGCCACGTGGCCGCTGGGCCACCGAAGGGGCCTCCGAAACCACTCCTCTGCGTAAAATCGATTGCAAAGGGAGGTTGTGCACGGCTAGCGCCACGATCACCGCGACGATGTACCCCACACCGAGACGCAGCAAGGTAAACTCGGCGGCATTCTGCCCGCGAAACGCCGCGTAGGTGCTGAGGAGGACGATCGGATTCACGATCGGCGCTGCCAGCATGTAGGCGATCGCATTGGACACCGGCAGTCCCTTGTTGATCAATCGCCGTATTACGGGAACCACTCCACACTCGCACATCGGAAATACGAGCCCCATCGACCCGCTCAAGCAAATGCCAAGGAATACATTCCGAGGCAGCAAACGCACCATCACACGAGACGGCAGGAACTCGTCAATGACTCCCGAAAGAAGTGTGCCGATCAGGATGAATGGCACTCCCTCGAGCAGCACGCTTAGGAAGGCGTAAGAGAAATCGGCGAAGCTGAAAGTGAACCAGGGATTTTCCAAGACAAGCGCGCGATCACCCTACTCCGCTGCAAACCAAAATCCAGCGCCACATCGCGAACGCCGATAGCCGATACACCGCACGAGGACCGACATCGGCGGACCTCAAGCGAAAACACGCTCTCAATGTGCTCCTATCATCTCCGATCGGAGCAAGTGAATCGCTCTCTCAACCAAGGGAACTTGCAGCCTCGACGACTTTCGCGGAAGTCATGCCGAGTTCCGCCATGACCTTTCCTCCCGGCGCACTCATGCCAAACCGGTCTATTGCGACGGTCCTTCCGTCCAAACCGACGTAGCGAAACCATGGGTCCGAAATACCGGCCTCAATGGAAACCCGGTTACGCACCGCATTGGGAAGCACACTTTCCTTGTAGTCCTGGTCCTGACGCTCGAAGCGCTCGAAGCAAGGCATCGATACAACCCGCGTGCCTGGCCCCAGTTCTTCAGCGGCCTTGAGTGCGTGCTGAAGCTCGCTCCCGCTTGCCAGCAGAATCATCTCCAACGCTGCCGTTTCCTTCTTTGCGACATACCCGCCTTTGAAAACGCCCTCGCGGCGCACATCAACGGGAATGTCGTTCAGGGTCGGCAGATTTTGCCGACTGAGCGCAAGCAGGGTCGGACCTTCGGTTTTTTGAAACGCCGCAGCGAAGGCACCCGCTGTCTCCTCGGGATCAGCCGGGCGAATCACGTCGAGCCCTGGAATGGCGCGGAGTGCCGCGACAGTCTCCACGGGCTCGTGCGTAGGCCCATCTTCTCCCACGCCCACAGAGTCATGCGTGAAAATGTAGACCACCGCGAGCTTCGAGAGCGCGGCGAGACGGATCGAGGGGCGGCCGTAGTCGCTGAAAACAAGAAACGTCGCACCGCTAGGGCGGAAAATTCCATCGTAGGCGAGCCCATTGAGAATGCCGCACATGGCGTGCTCGCGAATGCCAAAGTGCAGGTTGCGGCCACCGCGATTCTTGGAATTGAAATCGCCGCCATCCTTGATGTAGTTGAGCGTCGAACCATGCAGGTCCGCGCTTCCCGATATGACAAGAGGCATGGCTTGCGCAAGCGGCTGGAGCACGTCGCTTCCCGCCTTGCGCGTCGCGATGTTTGACGCAGGATCGAACTTCGGGATCACCGAAAGCAAGTCCGGGGTCTTCCCTGTAAGTACCGCGTCGAGTTCTGAAGCCAGATCCTGATTGGCATCCCGCCATGCCTTAAACTTGGATTCCCACTCCCCGTAGGCCGCCTTTAGCTTTTCCTTGTGCTTCGCAAAATACGTCCGAGTCTCCGGGGAGACAAAAAATGTCTCGTCAGGGAGACCCATCGCCTTGCGCGAGGCTTCAACATATTTCACGCCGGCCTCCCCATGCGCTTTGTTCGTTCCGCAGACTTCGGGAATGCCTTTCCCGATGAGGGTTTTTGCCACAATGAACTGCGGCTTGCCGCTGGTCGCTGTCTCGGCCTTCTCGAGAACGTTCAGGACCTCATTGAGGTCGTGTCCATCGATCGAGTGAACGTCCCATCCGTAGGCCGCAAAGCGGGCTGCTGTGTCCTCGCTCTGCGTCACCGGCGCCATCGCATCGAGGGTGACGTTGTTGGAGTCGTAAAACAAAATGAGATTGTCGAGGCCAAGGTGCGCAGCAAGCGCGGAGGCTTCCTGCGAAATGCCTTCCTGCAGGCAGCCGTCCCCCGCGAGACATACGATATGATGGTCGAAAATCTTGTGCTCGGGAGTGTTGAAGCGCGCTTCGCTCATTTTTGAAGAAATCGCGTAGCCTACCGCATTGGACACGCCCTGGCCGAGCGGACCCGTCGTCGACTCGACGCCCGGCGTCTCGTGAAACTCCGGGTGCCCCGGCGTTATGCTGTGCAGCTGACGGAAGTTCTTGACCTCGTCCAATGACAACGCATACCCCGAAAGATGCAGCCAGCTGTAAAGAAACATGCTGCCATGGCCTGCTGACAGAATAAAGCGGTCTCGATTGAGCCAGCGGGGCTCTTCGGGATTATGGCTCAAGGCATGACCATATAGGACCGCGCCGATCTCGGTTGCTCCAAGAGGCAGGCCAAGGTGCCCGGATTTCGATTTCGCCACGGCATCCATTGCCAGTCCGCGCGCGTCGCGAGCGGCCAATTCAAGTGCAGGAATATCAAGACTCATAGTAGATAGGGTGCGAGCGAAAGAAGCGTCTTGCGCCTGGCTTGGCAAGACTAGAGCCTCTGAGGAGCCGATTTTAAAAACGCTCGCGGCAGAAGGCTCTGTCTGCCGGGAAAAGGGGCACGACAAAGCAAAGCAGCTCGAAAGAGCTCTTAGGCACCCAGGACCTTCACAAATCCGATGAAACCCTCGGCCTGTGCACGCAACTTGCCCAACACCTCCTCGTTGCCGATGCGGCCCTCGGCCGTCAGATGTTTGCCGATCAGCGGAATGAGGACTCGCTCGGGAAAAAGATAGGCCTTGCGATAGACGAAAATCGCCTGCAACTGCTCGACCGATCGAAGCGCGCCCCAGTCTCCCGCAGACAAACCCGTGAAACACGCCGGCTTCCGCTCAAAGCTCTCCGGAAACTTGAGCATATCGATGAAATATTTGAGTATTCCAGGGATCCCGCCGTTGTATTCAGGCGTCACCACGTGAATACCGGCGCTTTCGAGCACTGCATCGGCGAAAGGCTTGAACTCCGCGGGCTTCTCCGCGTAACTCGAGGAGGAAAAGATTTCAGGCGGAAGCGCGGCAAGGTCGATGACCTGTGTCGGCTGGCCAAGCGCACGATAGATCGCGTCAACATGGTCGACAACTTTCGCAGTATTGCCGCCGCGTCGATTTGTTCCGGAAATAATGACGATTTTTGACACCACTTGGTAGCTTGAGCAAACTTCACGCTCCCGCGCCGATCAGCGAGAACACATACTCGTATGTTCCCCCGGCCTGCCGCTGCTCTCGGCGGATCGGAACCCCAAGCACGCGCTGGAACAAGTCACGCTCCATGGACGCAGCTTCCGGAAACACCTCAAAAAGTGCCTGCATTGGATGATGCCGTTCGATGATTCGCGGCGCAGGATTCGGCTCGAAATCGGACATATGGCCCTCGCGATCCCGCAGCCGTGCAAGGCTTTTCGCGCGATCGGAAAGCGTCTCTCCCTGCAACTTCTGCGTGTACGCCTTAGCCTTCTCCTGAAAATGAAGGAAAAGGATCTTCTCGGCAGCGGTTCCGCCGTAAAGCTTGCGTGCCTGCTCAAGCAACGAAATCGACAACACATTGTCCGCCTGCGGAAACAAGTCCTGCGCCTTTGAGGTCAAGTGATAGAGGAGTTCCGGCCTTCCTACGCCGCGATGTCTTCGAAAAGTGCCCAGATACCCGTCGCGCTCCAGATTCAAGCAGTGCTGCTTCACACCCATGTAACTCATACCCAGACGATTCGCCATGTCCCTGACAGTCAGTCCCTGACTCCTCTTGAGAAGGTTCACAACCGAAAGCCGCTGACTGCGGCCGATTTGGGAGATAAGACGCTGCATGAGGGCCAACCGGTACTGATTGGCCGTTCGATACAGATTTTTCTAGGTTTTCCGAGTAAAAACTTGCGAAAAATGCGCTGCCACAAGCGGCATGGGCGAATGCCTCGCCCTACTGAAAATACTCGGCCTGCCTTCTGGGGCGACCTGCTAAGGCTTAAGAATCGCAAACGTCCGCTCTCCTGCCCGGTCCACAAGTAACATGACGCCCCGGCTGAGGTCCGCCCCGGCGATAGCCGAATCGAAATCCGCGGTGCCCTTCAAGGGTTTGCCGGCGACCTCAGTAATCACATCTCCGCGCATAAGCCCAGCCGCATCGGCAGCGCTTCCAGGTGCAATATCGGTCACCTGGACGCCCCTCGCAGGGGAGCCCGGGGGCAAATCCTCCACGACCAACCCGAAATTCGGTGATGGCTGAGGTCGAATTGGCTTGGCAGGCGGTTCCGTTGGCAAACCACGGTTTGACGCACGCATCATCCTGTCGGGCTGCTCCCCGGTCCGTACCGTTACGAACGAGGTCTTTCCATTGCGCCACAGCTCGAGCTTCACGCTTTGGCCGACCTTTTTCGAGAGAACCTCTCTCTGTAGCTCGCGGGACAGAGAGACAGGAACATCGTCGACTTTCATGATCACGTCACCCGCGCGCAGATCACTGCCGGCCGCCGGAGTTCCTGGCTGAATGCCATTGACGACGACTCCTTGCTTCAAGTCTGGAAAGTAGCGCTGCAGAGCCTCGCTCTCCCCAATGCCCACGATTTCGATCCCCAGCCAGGATCTCGACACCCGGCCATTTGTGATCAACTGACGACCGACTTCACGCGCGAGATTGATAGGAATAGCGAACCCAAGGCCGCGATTCATCCGGTAAATAAGCGTGTTAACCCCGATCACACGTCCTTCGATGTCGCAGAGCGGTCCTCCGCTGTTGCCAGGGTTTATCGAGGCATCCGTTTGGATGTACTCCTCGTATGAGCGACTGTTTGTGAGGTTGTTGCGACCCTTGGCGCTTATTACGCCCACGGTAAACGTATAGGGCAGTTCGAATGGAGCACCAATGGCAAACGCGAATTGACCCACTTTCGCGGCGTCGCTATCCCCAAGCTCGACAGTGGGCAGATCCCGCGCGTCAATCTTGATGACCGCGAGATCCGACTTGTCGTCCATCCCAACCAGCTTCCCGGGGAACCTGCGGCCATCCTTCAACCGTACGGAGATCCCGTCGCTGGCGCTGTCGCCGACCACATGGTCGTTCGTCAGAATGTAGCCATCAGGTGATATGATGAATCCGGAACCCTGGTTGGTCTGAGTGGGCGCCCCGTCAGGCCCCCGAAAGAAGAACTCCAGACCCTCCGGAAGCCCGCTCAAGGACACGTCCGAGGAGCGCTTTACTTCAACAATAACCACCGCAGGTGCCACCTTCTCGTAGACTGCGGCAAACGCATCGTTAAGCTGGTGCGCAAGCGCATTGGTTGTCAGCGCATTTTG
>DATDAX010000313.1:0-5502 GCA_036525175.1 Terrimicrobiaceae bacterium
ACGACCCGGCCACAAGCCAAGGGTCAGCAAGGTTCCCGCGCTCAGCCGCAGCAACTTGCGTCGCTTGATTTTTTCCAGCATCCTCATACATGAGCGACTTTTCGAGGCAGGGCAAGTCCTCGAAAATTTCGCTCCGATCGCCGTCGCTGCTTGTTTACGTGTCTGGTCGCTTTGCAGCTCCGCGGAAGAGGAGGAAAATAGGAGGCGAAGAAAGCAGCTTGGGGGACTCAGAGATAGAACTGTTCGGTGTGCGGCCGAAGGTCGAGTTCGAGCGTCCAGGCGGAGCGATCCTGCGATGCGAGATGCCAATAAGTGTCCGCGATGCGGTCCGGGTCGAGCACCGGTTCGTCATCGAGCGTGTCCTCGATGGTGGTACGAGCTGGGGCAATCAAGCCGTCTATGATGACATGTGCAACGTGCACGCCGCGCGGCCACAACTCACGGGCTAGCGATTGCACAAGGCCGCGCACGGCGAACTTGGCACTGCTAAATGCCAGCCAGCCGCCGCCGCGCACGCTGGATGTCGCGCCGGTGAAGAGCATGACTCCATGACCCGCTTCGACCATGTCAGGAGCTGTCTCGCGTGCGCACACGAGACCACCGAGGGCTGCCACTCGCCAGGACATCTCAAACTCCTCGGGCGTCGTCGCCAACAAGCCCGCGCCAATTGAACTGCTCGCATTGTGGATGAGTACTCCGATCGGCCCCAAATTCGCGCGCACTTGCTTCACCGCCGCAGCGACTTCGGCAGGGCGCCCGACGTCCGCGACGACGGCTAGTGATCGCGGCCCCGACGCGGAAATCTCGTTCGCCAAGGTTTCGATGAAGTTCGTTTTTCGCGCGACCAGTCCAAGCTGAAATCCTTCGCGGGCGAAACGACGCGCAAGCGCAGCGCCAAGTCCGGGACCTACCCCGGTGATCAGCGCGACGCGGTTCATCCCTGACCTCCATCGCTCGCGCAGTCTCTAAGGACTGAGTGCCGTTTCCAGCCTCCCACCGTTGCCTCGAATCGTCGCATGTGATGAATCTAACCGAGAACTACCTCCGGCTGCAGTCGAAGAGATCTACGAGCATCTGTTTGAAGGATTGATTTACTTCGAAGTGACGTTCAAGGAAATCCAGGATCGCGCGAGCGGACTCGATGTTTCGTTCGTAGCCTTGCATAAACGAGGGCAAAGCCTCGGCGATTGACGCGTGGCGGAGCTCGTAGCGTCGTTCAGGCGCAAAGACATCCCGTGCGGAACGAGTTGAAGGCTCGATCCTTTCGGCAAGCTCGAGCACTCGGTCAACGGCATAGCATTGAATGAGACGAAAGGCGGAAAGTTTTTCGCCGCGATGAAAGCGGCATACGCCAACGTACAAGTTCGTGAGAGCTTCGCCCAGAGACCACTCCAGCGTCGGATTCTCTTGAACATTGCTGGCCAACTGGGGCAAAGCAAGCGCATCCGAAACGCCCGGCCTCTTCCAGACAATGCGCCCCGGCGCAAAGGGAATGTGGCGGAGTTCGGGCTCCTCGAAGACCGCAAACTCGCAGAAGACTCCGTCTTCAAACAACAGCTTGTAGCCGTCCGTTGTATTGCGGAAGCTGTAAGCGATTGGGCAGATCGAGCTGAGCCATCCGAGATGATCGAGAAATTCCGATTTTAAACCCGTCTCGACGATCGCGAAGAAGTCCAGGTCCGAAAAGTCATCAAGCCGATCCACCTCGACGCCAACCGAGCCCAACCCGATCAGGGCAACCGCCTTGTTCGATTGAGCGAGCGAGGCGCCGATCTCGTTCAAACGCGATAACAGAAGATCTTGCCTACGATTGCCCATGACTCGGCAACCGTTTCTGGGGGCAAATCTCAACCTTAAGCTGCCGCTTCCAAGGCATCATCGATCATCCGCTTTCGTTCCTGGGAAACGCTCCAGCGCCTTTGCGTTTCGCGATCAAGCGAGCGGATCGGATCAAAATAGAGAAAGCGCACACCGGGTCTTACGCTGGGACTCGTGAAAACGGCGATGCCTGTCTCGCGATCGTAATGCTCGAACGAATGCGCGTCTCGTTTGCCGCCACCGCCCATCGTGTCGACGACGAAGCTTGGTGTGTTGAAGCCTGCGGTTGCACCCCGCACATGCTTCTCGATTCTCAGCCCCTGATCGAGCGAAGTGCGCAGGTCTTCCACGCCCGGGACCATATCGTGGAAATAGACATAGTAGGGATGAATATTGATAAATCCAAGCCGCCTCACGAGCAGTTGCATCGTGGCGGGGTCGTCGTTTACGTCATGCTGCAGAACCGTCTGGCAACGTACCGTGATGGCTCGCTCGGTCATGCGATCCATGGCATTACGAGTAATACTGGTGATTTCGTTCGGATGATTGAAATGCGTGTGGACGACCACCTGCTTGTGCAGCTTGCGACCCAATTCGACGACACGTGTGAGCGCATCAAGCCACTCATTGTCGCTTAGGATCTTCTGGGGCATCACGGCCAGTCCTTTCGTCGCATATCGGATGCGGCGAATATTCGGCATTTTCAGCAAGCGCTCACCGATGAGCTGAATGTGATTGGAACGGAGGTTGTAAGCGTCCCCGCCGCTAATCACAATGTCCTCAAGCTCGGGCCGCGACTCGATATAGCGAAAAGCGGTCTCCCATCTGTCGAGGGTCCCTTTCAGCTTGAGCTTCTCAACCGTCCCGGTATCTCCTCCGATCGCGTAGCTGCGGGTGCAAAAACGGCAATACACCGGACAGGTAAGAATCGGAAGAAAGAGGGCCTTGTCCGGGTAACGATGCGTCAGGCCGGGCACAGGCGAGTCGCGCTGCTCGCGTAAGGAATCGAGCTGAAGTTCAGGGTGATTCGGTAGCTGCTGCGAGGCCAGCGGCAGAAATTGAGTCCGTATCGGATCATGATGAGGATCGTTCCAGTCGATCAATCCCAGAAGGTAAGGCGAGATTCGCAGCGCCATCGGTGCCCGCTCGACTCCCAATGCCACATCCTCGAAAAACGACTCTGAAGCGCGACCTTGGAGAAGATCTTTGATTTGGCGAATGTTCGTAACGGTGTGCCGCGCCTGAAACGTATGCGTATGAAACTCGGCGGCTGTTACGTCCGCAAAGCCGGGGATCTGCCGCCAAAAGTCGTCGGCTCGCAACTCGGTGTGCTCCAAGTCCGGCGTTTTGAGATCAGAGACCTGGATGTTGTCCGCCATAAGTTGGGGCGGATCGACGTGTTGAGTGTCGAGTTCTTCAAGTACAGTGAGTGACATGGTCGAGGGTGGTTATTGACTAAGACATCGTTAGTGGTCGAGCCCGCGCGTTGCGCCGATTCGCAACAAAAGCGATCGAAAGGCTCAGTTCGCCACGGCGGCGAGCCTTGAGAGCAGGTTCTGCTTACTTGTGGCGCCGACCACAGTGTCCCGCAATTGGCCGTTTGAAAAGACCAGAAGAGTGGGTACGGAGCGGATCCCAAACCTCGCCAAGAGCGACGGGTTCTCGTCAACGTTGACTTTGGTGACCCGCACGCTTCCCGCATTCTCGCGCGCGATCTCGTCCAGCACCGGCGCAATCATCTTGCACGGTCCGCACCATGGCGCCCAAAAATCGACCAGCACTGGGACCGGCGATTGGACGACGGCCCGTTCGAAACTGTCTTCGTTAATGTTGATGGGTTCAGATGTATTCATATTCTGGATCTTTCAAGATTTAGCGTTGAGCCGATTCCGCGGGATGCTCAGACTCTTTTGGAGTTATTGGCAACGCCAGTTTTTCAGTGTGGCGGATAACAGTCAACTCGGAGAGGACACCGATTTCCCGTCCAATCAAGAGCTTATGCAAGTCGGCGATGCGGGCGATCGGGTGATTGTTGAACGCGATGATGACGTCGCCCACTGCTATCCCGGATGCCTGCGCGGGGCTACCCTCTTCAACGGAAACAACCAGCACACCAGTCTCGACAGGCAACTTGTGGAAAAGCACAACCCGCCTGTGAAGCGGAACGTCCTGCCCACCCACACCAATATGGGCGCGACGAAACTTGCCGTCCTTGATAAGCCAGCCGGCCACAAGTTTGGCCGTGTCGATCGCCGTGGCAAAGCAGATGCCTTGTGCAGGAAGAATGATAGCCGTATTCACGCCGACGACTAGGCCGCGCGAATCTACCAGCGGACCGCCAGAATTTCCCGGGTTCAAGGCGGCGTCGGTTTGAATCACATTCTCGATCATTCTGCCCGATTGGGCCCTCAACGATCGCCCGAGCGCGCTTATCACGCCCGCGGTGACGCTGGTCTGAAAGCCAAAAGGATTCCCGATCGCGATCGCGAGTTGTCCGACGCGAACCGCCGAAGAGTCGCCAAGTTCCGCATGCACAAGATTCGGCGCATCGATGCGGATGACTGCAAGATCGGTATCCGGATCGTCGCCGATGAGAGTCGCCGGATACTCGCGCCCATCAGAAAGGGTGACGCCGATCTTGCGCGCACCGTGCACAACGTGACTGTTGGTCAGAATGAAGCCGTCCCGTGCAATAATGAAGCCCGAACCGCTACCCTCAGCTCCAACATTCCGCCGACTGTCAGTCACAAGCTGCTGAACCTCAATGTTTACAACCGAAGGCCCAACCCTCTCCACCGCTTCCATTACAGCATTCGAATAACTGTCGAGCAGGACGTCGTCGGACGATTCGCGGGCATGCAAGTCGTGCGTCCCGCTCACCCCCTTGTGCAAGACCGGCCTCGCGTGGCGGGACCTCATCTCTTGCAATGCTTCTGGTATTCTCATCGTTTTCACTTTCGCAGGCACCATAATCGTATTAACATATCTCATCGTCAATTACCTACTTTTTGGTGCTATACGCACCTTATGGTTCCTATACTAATGATCGCGGAAAAAACTGACTTCGGGCCCTCGGTAATGAATCCCGAATGCGACTCTCGAAAAGTGCTTGAGCGGATTGCGGACAAGTGGACAGCGCTGATCATCCACGTTCTATCGAGCGGCACAAAACGCCACAACGAATTGCGGAGACAGATTTCCGGGGTTTCGCAGAAGATGCTCACCCAGACGCTGCGCAGTCTCGAAGACGACGGGATCGTTAGCCGAAAAATCTATCCGGTGGTTCCGCCCAGGGTTGAATATTCCCTCACTCCGCTTGGACGTAGTCTGATCGAACCTCTCGAGGCGATCTGCCGCTGGGCGGAAAAACATCTCCCAGAACTCGAGGCCGCCCGCGCGCAGGCCAAGAAGCGCCGCTCCCCTTCGACGCACCGCCAGGAGGACCAACTCCAGGCCGGGCCGTCGAAATGAATCGGCGCACCGGGGCCAGCTCAGCTGGTCAGTCTCTCGAGGGAAATTTCAAAAGCCCGGTGCCCCGAGCAAAGATGCTACGGTCGGTTTTTGCGCCTAGCCGTCGCGATTGGGCGTGCCAAGGATGTGCGTCTTCGGCGGGAGCATCACGTTATCGAAGGTCTGCGTGAACATGGCCGCCGCGAAAAAGGCGACAGCCCGCAGTGTCTCGGT
>DATDAX010000314.1:0-4514 GCA_036525175.1 Terrimicrobiaceae bacterium
CCCCTTCCGGTTGGCTCATGTCGAGAAATGATTTCGGGATCCATCGTTTTCATTGCGCACCGTTGAGATAATCTCCTGCGATGCTTCATGTCGTCCTGTATGAACCGGAGATTCCTCCGAACACAGGAAATATCGCGCGACTCTGCGTGGCCGCCGGCGCGCGTCTGCACCTGGTCGAGCCGCTGGGGTTTTCCTTGGACGACAAGTTTCTGAGGCGGGCCGGGATGGATTATTGGACCAAGTGCGACATCAAGCTTTGGCCGGCCTTTCATGACTTGAGGCGGCAATCCGGTGACGCGCGATTTCTGTTCCTCACAAAGAAAACCGGCCGGGTCTATTGGGATGAACGCTTCGAAAACAACGATCACCTCGTCTTTGGACGCGAGACGAAGGGTTTGCCTGAAAGTCTTCTCGCCGCGAATGCCGCGCAATGCCTGACGATTCCCATGCGAGAGGGCGCCCGCAGCCTGAATTTGGCAACCGCAGCCGGTATTGTGCTTTATGAAGCGATCAGACAGCTTCGCACTTTGTAGCAAGTTGCCAGACTCATGATCGCCATTGACCTTCGGGAACTCACCAAGACGTTCCGCACGTACAGGAAGGAACGGGGAGTTCGCGGGGCGATCAAGGGCCTCTTTCGTCGCGAGCACGCCGAGACGCGCGCTGTGGACGGCATTTCCTTCCAGATCTCCGAAGGCGATTTTGTCGGATTTCTCGGACCAAACGGCGCGGGAAAAACGACCACCCTTAAAATGCTTTCGGGACTGCTCTACCCAACCTCGGGAACCGCAAGCGTTTTAGGCTTCGTACCTTGGGAACGCAAGGACGCGATGAAGCGCCAGATCAGCCTCCTCATGGGACAAAAGAACGCCCTGTGGTGGGACCTTCCCGCCCGTGAGTCGCTCGAACTCAATCGAGTCATTTATGGAATCTCGAGGACAGACTTCGAACAAATTGTGGGAGATCTCACCGAACTGCTCGACGTCCGTGAGCAACTCGACGTGATGGTGCGCGAGCTTAGCCTCGGCCAGCGCATGAAAATGGAACTCATTGCCGCCCTGTTGCACCGGCCCCGCGTCCTCTTCCTCGACGAACCAACCATTGGTTTGGACGTCGTGAGCCAAAAGACCGTGCGCGAATTTCTCAAGCATCACAATGCGACAAGCCGCACCACGATCCTGCTGACGAGTCATTACATGCAAGACATCGAAGAGCTTTGCGAACGCGTCATCCTCATCGACCACGGGCGCGTCATGTTCGACGGACCTTTTGATCGCATCGTTGAACAGTTCTCCGGCAACAAGATCGTCGACGCGAAGTTCTCCGCGCCAACTACGGCGGACTTTGGTCCCCTGGGATCCATCTTGGAAAGAACGCCGCATTCGATAAAGATCGAGGTTCCCCGCGGCAGCGTCGCGGATGTTTGCCGAATCTTGCTGGACCGGGCTCCCGTTGCGGATCTCACGGTGGCCGAGCTGCCGATAGAGGACGTCATCCGCAATTTCTTCGGAAAAAAAGCACCCTGATTTTTGCGCATACTGCAATGCTCTCTTCATGACTCTTGAGGAACTACGGCAAAGCCAGAACGAACCGGCCGGATTGACGCGGCCATTGCGTGCGATGTGGCACGATGCAAGGAACGATTGGGAAGCAGCGCATCGCATTGCGCAGGATGACGAATCGCGCGAGGCGGCTTGGGTTCATGCCTATTTGCATCGCCGGGAGGGCGACATCTCCAATGCGCGCTATTGGTACGCGAGGGCTGGAAAGTCCGAATACCGCGGCTCTCTGGAGGAGGAATGGATGGAAATCGTTAATGCTCTTCTGCCTTCAAGAGGCCCCGACGAGCAACAGGCGCAGGCTGTTTAGCACGACTATCACCGTGCTGCCCTCGTGAATGGCGACGCCCAAGGCAAGCGGAATCGGGAAAATGAATGCCGCGCACATCATGATGACGACCGCGCTGAGAGCAATGACAATGTTTTGACGGATGATGCGGCTTGAGCGAACACTAAGCCTCCGGGCAAGCACGAAATTCTCGAGACGATCATTCATAAGGACCACCTCCGCCTCCTCGAGCGCGGCGTCCGAGCCCCGGGCGCCCATGGCCACTCCCACGTCGGCGGCAGCAATGCATGGCGCGTCGTTCACTCCATCGCCGACCATAGCCACCTTGCGTGCGCCTTGTTCCTTGAGTTCCTGAATGGCGGCAACCTTCTCTTCGGGCAGGAGTCCTGCACGAATCTCCGCTATGCCGACCCCGCGCGCGATCTCTTCGGCCACGTCGCGCCGGTCTCCCGTAAGCATGACCGTTCGCAGGCCCATGCTTTCGAGGTCCTCCAACGTCTTCCTCGCTGCGGGTCGCACCAAATCACGGAACACCATGCGCCCGAGAAGATCCGGCCCCGCAACCCAGACTTCCGCGCCGAGGAGTTGCGATTCGTCGTTTGGCAGCGACCCCATCCCAGCCAGGTGGCGATTCCCAAGAACGTATTCCTTTCCGTCGATTCGAGCGCGCAATCCCTGCCCATTCAGCGTTACAAATTCGCTCACATCCGCGGGACCCTCAACACCCCATTGCCGGCTCATTTTGCGTATTGCGCGCGAAAGGGGATGCTGCGAGAGCCGGGCGAGGCTGCCGGCAATATGCTTCAAGCGGCTCTCGTCACCTCGAAGGCACTCGAAAGATTCAAGGGTTAGCTCCCCGATTGTCAAAGTCCCTGTCTTGTCGAGAGCAACGACGTTGATGCTTGCAAGCGTCTCGACCGCGGCTCCGCCGCGAAACAAAACTCCGCGACGCGCTCCCGAAGCTATCGCGGAAAGGATCGAAGAAGGCACCGAAAGAACGAGGGCGCACGGGGAGGCGACAACCAGGAGAGTCATTGTCCGATAGAAGGCGCTGACTCGCTCCCCGTGCTCAAAAAAGGGAGGCAGGTCAAGCAAGAGCCACCAAACGAAAAACATCACAGTGCAAAGCGTCAGAATCGTCCATGTGTAGCCCGTTCCAAACTTGTCGGTGAACCTTTGCGACGGAGCCTTCATTTCCTGAGCTTCCTGAATCAGGTTGATAATCCTTTGCAGAGCGCTCTCGCTGGCCCTCCGCAGCACGCGACCCTCTACAGCCCCCCAAAGATTCATCGTGCCGGAAAGCACGATGTCCCCCGCTTCCTTGGGAACTGGTTGCGATTCGCCGGTGAGACTGGATTCGTCGCAAGCCGTTTGACCTTTGAGAACTTCAAGGTCGGCAGGAATCTGCTCGCCTGCCGTTACAATTACGGTCATGCCGGGTTCAAGAGATTCGACGGGCACTTGCTGTTCGGTGCCCCCCCTGAGGAGCCGGGCGGTCCTTGGCGCGCCACGGAACAGAGCGCTGATTTCGCGTCGCGTTCGGCCCATTGCGTAGTGCTCCATCGCACCTGAGGCTGAGAAAAGGAAAAGGAGCAGAGCTCCTTCGCGCCAAGCTCCGATGACGGCCGCGCCAGCAGCCACGGCAAGCATGAGGAAATGCACATCAAGCCGGGCAAGGCGCATCCGCTGCCACGCATCCACTGCCGCGTCCCATCCACCACAAACATAAGCGCCAACGTAAAGGATCAGAGCGACCTGGCGATTGACCGTTTCCATAGCGACTCCAAGAGCGCCCAGAACGAGACAGCCCGCGGCAAGCAAGGCGAGCCGCTTCCATTCGTCATCACCGTGCGCGAACGGCTTGTGCTCGCGCGGAGCATACTGCGGCCACTTGAGCGCGATCCATCTCCAGAACGAAATGGCCGTCGTACACGTCTGCTTTTCGATGAGCGTGCTGCCAAGCACCTCCTTAACCACCACACGTGAGCCTTGCACCTGCGTTCCCGGCTTCGCGCCGCAAGCGGGACAAACGCCCTCTGCCGTCAAATGGCCGCAATCCGGAAGACCCTCAGCGACCGCCTGGGAAACACGGTCCGCGAGCCGATGATCATCATCGGGACCGAGCGTGGCGATGGAGAGTTTGCGTTGACCCTCGCTCAAAGCGACCGCTTCAAGGCGCGGTTCTTCTTCGAGGATCCTTGAAACTTCACGGATCACGCACGCTTTTCTATCATCCTTCACTGTATCATTATCTGGGTAGCTTAGCTTAGCCTGTATGCCGGATTGCACCAACAGCCTTTCGAAGCGGAAAGCAATTGAGACGAGGACTCAACAAGCTTTCCGTTCGCTTCCACTTCCCGCGGTCAGACCTTTTGATCTGTCGAATTGGGAGGCGGCGTTCGCTGCGCTTTGTGGCGCACCGGCCCTTGATTTCGGCCAGGCTTGGCTGCCTGCGAGACAGGAGACTTTCCGCCGGGGCATCGTGCATCTTGGATGGCACGGAGCAAGCATCATTCTGGCGGCTAGGCTCGAAGATGAGAGCGTCTTCACGCGCGCCACAGCAGACGGTCAGCGACTGTGGGAGCTTGGTGACGTATTTGAAATCTTCCTGAAGGACTCCGAGTCTGAAGAGTATCTTGAGCTGCACGTCACTCCCGGAGGTAATC
>DATDAX010000315.1:0-19259 GCA_036525175.1 Terrimicrobiaceae bacterium
TTTGGATTGACTTTTTCACGCCGAGGTGGTGAAAAGTGGGGCGTTGTGGCGAAAAATGTCACGCGAGACCTAAACTCGTATGAGTCAGGATGCAAAAACGCTCTATTCAGGGACCTTCGAGCGTTCGATGGACGCGAAGAAGCGCGTGGCGGTACCCGCGCCTTGGCTGGCTAGGGCGGACGGGGAGCTTTTCTATGTTATTCCGCACCCTGCGGAGGGCTACCTGATGGTGATGCCTCCCTCAGAATTCGATCGATGGGAGCAACGGATTCAAGAATCCCAAGCGACCGCTGCGGAAAAGCGAATGGCGATTAGAAAGTTTTACAGCGAAGCCCACACGACAACGACGGACAAACAGGGGCGCATTCTTCTGAGCGACAAACATTGTGACCGTGCCGGCATTACGAACGAGGTCGTGTTCGCCGGCGGCCGAAGCCGCTTCGAGATCTGGAGCAGGCAACGCTATACGGACGTCGACGTTGGCCAATCCGACGCTTACCGGCGCGTCGCGGATTCCATCGGCCTCTGATTTTTCAACCAAGATGCACACTTCAACTTCATGAGCAGAATCTGATGACAAGGCGCGGCCGAGTGTTTCGGTTTGGCTTCAATCCCGCGAAGGGCTCCGACAAGAACCCGCAAGGTCACGCCGCCATCAAAATCCGCTCCCGCAACGCTTATGAACTCCTGGGACTTCGACGACCCTGCACTCCAAACCTTGGAAAGGCCTGACGGTCCATACCATGTCCCCGTCATGGCCGAAGAGGTGGTGGCACTTTTGCGGCCTGCACCGGGAATGATCTTCCTGGACGGAACGGCCGGCGGCGGCGGCCATACCGAGAGGCTTCTTCAATACGGCGCCGAGGTCATCGCACTCGATCAGGACGCGGACGCCGTCGCGATATGCCGCCAGCGGCTCGCACCGTATGCCTGCCGGCTGCATTTGTGCGAAGCCAACTACGAGGACGCCGACACAGTGCTTGATCAACTGGGCATCAGATCACTGGGAGGAGCGCTTCTCGATCTCGGTGTGTCCTCCTATCAGCTCGACACGGCCGACCGCGGTTTCGCGATGATGAGGAACGGCCCGCTGGACATGCGGATGAGCCGCAGCAATCCGCAGACCGCAGCCGATATCGTCAATACCGCGAGCCCGGCCGAATTGGCTCGAATTTTTCGCGAGTACGGTGAAGAGCCCCGCGCCATGCATATCGCATCGCGCATCGCCGCCCTGCGCGAACAGCGTCCGATTCGCACAACGTTTGACCTTGCTGCGGCAGTCACATCGGTGGTCCCGCGAACGGGAGCGCGACATCCTGCCACCCGAATCTTCCAGGCGCTTCGAATCGCTGTAAACGACGAACTCGGCGTCCTGGCGCGCGGTCTGGAAACCATCGCCTTCCGACTCGCCCACGGCGCGCGCTTTGCTGTGATCAGCTTCCACTCGCTGGAGGATCGAATCGTGAAAACGTTCTTTCGCGACCGCAGCGCGGAATGGATCGATCGGCCCGAGTGGCCCGAACCACGGCACAACCCTGCACGAATTTTCCGTCTGCTCACACCACGCCCGATGGACGCCTCGGGTGAAGAAGTCCAAATCAACCCCCGCGCGCGCAGCGCAAAGCTGCGTGTCGTCGAACGCATCTAACCTCATGACCTCGCTTGCCAACCGTCGCAAATACGCAAATCCCATTCATATCGCCCCGCTTTTTAAGTGGCTGATCCTCGCCTCTCTCGTAGCAGCTTGCGGACTCCTCTTTGTCTTTATCAAGAACCAGCAGCACTTCCTTGGCGAGCAAACACGGGAAGTAGAACGCCAGATCCGTGACGTGCGTGCACAGAACGAAGTGCTGCTGGCCAGGATTTCCGCGCTTTCGTCGCGCGCCGAGCTTCAGCGCAAGCTCAACCAGGGCCTGATCGCGCTTCAGCCGATTCAGGATCATTGCATCGCTCGCATCGGACAGCCGGTCACGACCGACAAAGGAGGCGAAATGCGCACTGCCGCCGCTAATGAAAGGTATCGCCCGTGAGGTGGAAGGCATGCCGACGGGCCATGATCGCCAGCGGGCTGGTGGGGATCGTCTTCACAGGCTTTTCGGCACGCCTTATTGATCTGCAGGTCGTCAAGCATCAGGAGTACACAAGACTCGCCGCCCAAAAACATTCGATCCGCCTCACGGTGCCCGCGCATCGCGGAATGATCCTGGACCGCAATGGAGAAATTCTTGCGGCAAATATCCCCGTTCGGAAGGTGGTGATCGACGGCTCGCACGTAAGGAAGCCGGGAGCGCTCGCCGCACTCGCCGCCCCCTATCTTGGCATCCCGAAGGATACACTCCTTTCGGAGCTCCGAACGCGCAGCAAATATAAGGTGCTTCTTCCCGAGTTGGAGGAGGAAAAGGCACTCGCCCTCCAGCAGGCCATGGAGACGGAGTCGTTGCGCGGCCTTTATTTCCACCAGAATACCACGCGGACTTATCCAAATGGTCCTTTGCTGAGTCATGTTCTCGGCTTCCTGGGCCGCAAGGATCCCAACGACGATCATGTCGTCGGGGTCGAAGGCATTGAGAGAAGCATGGAGGATTATCTTCGTGGGATCGATGGCTTTCGTCACATAGAACGCGACCGCACCGGCCGCGAAATCGTCATCTACAGAGGTCAGGAACAGGCGCCCCGCCATGGAATGAATGTTCAACTGACGATTGACATGAGCTTGCAAGCCATCTTGGAGGCGGAGCTCGACAATGCCTTTAGAGAACTCAAGCCGGACAATGCCACAGGGATCCTTGTGGATCCCAAGACCGGCGAGATCCTGGCGATGACGAGCAGGCCCACCTTCGACATTAATCAGATCAGCGCCGCAAAGCCCGAGGCTATGAAAAACCGGGCGATCTTCGATATGGTCGAGCCAGGCTCCACGTTCAAGATTGTCGTAGCCTCGGCAGCCCTCACCGAACGCGTGGTCACACGAAAGAGCCTCATCTACTGCGAGAATGGAGCATTCTCCTACGGAGGCCGCATCCTTCGCGATCACCACGGTTACGGCCAAATGAACGTCCATGACATTCTGATGAAGTCCTCGAATATCGGCTCCGCAAAGATGGCTTTGATGTTGGGAGACGAGAAGTTCTACGAATATGTGCGGCGGTTTGGTTTCGGCGAGCGCACAGGCATTGCGCTCCCTGGCGAGATACCAGGCCTGGTTCATCCGCCGTCACGCTGGGACAGGCTTACGATCACGCGCATGCCGATGGGGCAGGCCGTGGCGGTCACCCCGCTTCAAATGGCGATGGGAATGGCAGTGATCGCGAACGGCGGAAAACTGATGCGCCCGCAGATCATCAAATCGATTCAGGACAAGGAAGGCCATGAGATCCTTTCCATCAAACCCGAAGTCGTGCGCGAGGTCATCCCTCCGGAAACTGCCAGCTTCGTGAGTTCGGCGCTTACCGAGGTTGTCAGCGAGCGGGGCACTGCGGCGCTCGCGCGCGTCAGTGGATTTACTGTCGCCGGTAAGACGGGCACGGCCCAAAAAGTCGATCCCAAAGGAGGCTATGCCCCAGGCAAATATGTTGTCTCCTTCGTCGGTTACGTTCCCGCGGAAGATCCGCGTTTCGTCTGCATCATTTTGCTCGACGACGCCAAACTGAGCTCGGGTCTCAACTACGGCGGCCTTGTCGCAGCGCCGATCTTTTCGCGTGTCGCCGAGAAGGCTGCACGCTACCTCGACCTTCTGCCGGCGCCCGCCGCGACGGCCAGTCTTCCTGTTGCGTTCGGGCAAGGTGGTGCTACGAAATTCCGACAGTGAGCGAATTTCTCTTGAAGCTTCTCGACGCCACCGAAATCATCGAATCAAACGCGGACCCGCAGACGCGGGTCGAATCGCTTTGCTACGATTCTCGCCGGGCCAGCCCCGGGGTGCTGTTCTTCGCATTGCGTGGGACGCGACTTGATGGTGCAAAATTCGTCGCGCAGGCCGCTGAAAAAGGAGCCGTCGCAATCGTCTCCGATGCTGCCTTACCGGCCTGCGCGTCTTCTCTTGTTCGCGTGCCAGATGCGCGTGCCGCAATGGCTGACATTGCGGCGGCTTTCCACGGCCACCCCGCCGACAAGCTTAAAGTGATGGGCGTCACCGGCACGAATGGAAAGACAACCACTGCGTTCCTCGTGAAGCATCTTCTCGATGCCGACCAGCGTCGCTGCGGCCTCATTGGCACCATCAAGTACTGCATTGGCGACACGGAAATCGATGCTCCGCGCACGACGCCGGAGTCACTTGACCTTCAGGAGCTCCTCGCCCAAATGCTCGATGCGGGAAACAAGGCGGTCGCGATGGAAGTCTCCAGCCACGCGCTCGTCCAGCATCGCGCGCGCGCTATCGAGTTCGACTCTGCCGTCTTCACAAATCTTACACAGGACCATCTCGACTATCACAAGACGATGGAGGCGTACTTTGAAGCCAAGGCTGCCCTCTTCGAGGGACTTACCAAGCAAAGCAAGAAGAAGGCGCGGGCAATTGTCAACATAGACGATCGCTACGGCCATCTCCTCAGCGAGCGTTTCAGGAGAAGGATTTCCGTCATTACCTATGGCCAGCGCGTTGGCTCTGACTATCGCGCGACGGACGTTCGGTTTGACGCAACCGGCAGCGAGTACCATCTTGAAGCGAAAGGGCGCAGCTATCTCGTCCGCCTGCCACTTATCGGCTCGTTCAACATCTACAATTCCCTGGCCGCAATCGCCGCTGCCGCCTCAATGGGCATGGAACTTCGTTCCGCGGTCGCGGCGATCGCGAAGGCTCCGCAGGTTCCAGGGCGTCTTGAACGCGTCCCCGCAAAGCGCAGTTTTCAGGTGTTCGTCGACTATGCGCACACCGAAGATGCTTTGCGCAATGTCCTGAGGACTCTCCGCGAACTCAGGCCCAACCGCCTCATCTCTGTCTTTGGATGCGGTGGCGATCGCGACCGCGCCAAGCGCCCGCTCATGGCCGCCGCCTCAGAGGAATTTTCGGACTGGTCGATTCTTACCTCGGATAATCCGCGCAGCGAAGACCCCGCAGACATCCTCTCCGAAATGCGAGCCGGCCTGAGAACAAACCGCAACGAAGAAATCCCTGACAGAACCGATGCCATCCGCAGGGCTGTGACGCTCGCCGGCCCCCGCGATATCATTCTCATAGCGGGAAAGGGGCATGAGACGTATCAGGAGTTCGCCGACAGAAAAATTCCCTTCGACGATTCCGCAGTCGCCCGCCGAGCCATCGAGGAAAAACGTGTGGAGATAGAAGGGCAAGACCGGCCGAGTGCGGGCGAGGACATGCGGGAAGGTGAGCGCCCGCCATCGAAACGCCCTGGGGAGTCTTGACCGTGGATGCCCTGAGTCTGTCTGAGATCGCCGACATGTGCCGTGGCGTGCTTCACGCCGACAGCCCTGCGCGAACGGTTCGAAGGATTTCCAAGGACACTCGCACGCTGGTCTCCGGCGATCTCTATCTCGCCTTGCGTGGCGAAAACCACGACGGCAACATCTACGCAAAGGATGCCGCAATGAGGGGCGCCGCCGGCGCAATCCTTGACGCCGTGCCTGCAGACCTTCCGGCAGGATTCCCGTTCATCCAAGTGGACGACACCCTTGCCGCGCTACACCGGCTCGCCGCGGCATGGCGGGACCGCCTGGCCCTGAAAGTGGCCTGCATCACGGGAAGCAGCGGCAAGACCAGCACCAAGGAATTCACCGCCGCAGTTCTTTCCGTGCGCTATCGCGTGGTCAAGACGGAAGGCAACCTGAACAATCACATCGGGCTACCTCTCTCGATTCTCGGTGCTTCCATTTCGGACGATGCGGCAGTTTGGGAAATTGGAATGAACCATCCGGGGGAAATCGCCCCCCTGGCCAAGCTCGCCCGGCCCGACCTTGCAATCATCACAAACATCGGCGTCGCTCACATCGAGTACATGGGATCGCGCGAGGCCATCGCGGAAGAAAAGGGTGCGCTGGCCGAGGCTGTCGGCTATCGCGGGGCGGTGATCCTTCCTGCGGAGGATGATTTTGCATCCCGGATCGCCGATCGGACTGCGGCGCACGTGGTGCGCGCGGGCCTTTCCTCCGGAACGCTTACAGCTTCGAACCTCGAAATGCGCGCAGAAGGATGCCGTTTCACCATACACACTGCGCGCGAGGCGGTCTCCGCTACGGTGCAAGCCCCGGGGGAACACATGGTGCGCAATGCTCTCCTGGCCGTCGCGGCGGGCTTGGAATTCGGCCTCCAATTGGAAGAGTGCGTCGAGGGCCTCGCCGCCGCCCGTCTCACGGGTGGCCGGCTGTCGCGCCGCATTCTGCGAGGGGTCACGGTGCTCGACGACACATACAATGCCAATCCGGACTCGATGGATGCCGCGCTGAACACTCTCGCCGCCCTTCCGGTCGCGGGACGTCGTATCGCTGTCTTGGGAAGGATGGGAGAACTTGGCGACCATGCTGCCGCCGGTTACCAGCGCATCGGCCGAAACGCCGCCCGAGTCGCCGACGCCCTTATCGCAGTGGGCATCGAGACGACGCCCCTTTCGGATACGGCGCGCGCTGCGGGACTCAAGGAAGTGCACACGACGCTGGATCCCGCCGAAGCGGCCGGTGTGCTGAGAAAACTAGCCCGCGAGGGAGACCTGGTCCTTGTCAAAGGCAGCCGGGCCGCCCGCATGGAGCGAGTGATCGAAAACTTCTGATGCTGTACTACCTCTACGAGCTCGGCGAGTGGGCGCGCAAGGCCGGTCACGACAGCGACTTCTTCAAGGCGCTGAACGTATTCAGTTACATCACGTTTCGTGCGATCTGTGCGGCGGCCACCGCGTTCCTCATTTCCATTGTTTTCGGAAGCTGGACGATTCGGCAGCTGATCTCTCTGAAGTTCGGCCAGCCCATTCGCACGAAGGAGGAAGTTAACAAGCTTTTTGAACTTCACGGAGCAAAGAAGGGAACCCCGACGATGGGAGGCCTTCTTATCATCGGCTCGATCTTGATTTCCACGCTCCTTTGGGCCAGAACGGAGAATCCGTTCGTCTGGCTTGTGCTCTTCAGCACCTTGTTCCTGGGCGCCATCGGCTTTTACGACGACTGGCTTAAGGTCTCCAAGAAAAGCTCAAAAGGAATCAATAGCCGTCTCAAGTTTGTCCTTCAGTGCGTGCTGGCCGGAATCTTTACCATCTTCTTTCTCACCAGCCCAAAACTGGCTGAAATCGCAAAGCAACTCTACATTCCGTTCCTGAAGGAACCCCTGATCTTCAGCCTGGGCTGGCTGACATTCGTCTTCTACCTTCTGGTAATCGTCGGAACGTCGAACGCGGTGAATCTCACCGATGGACTGGATGGTTTGGCGACAGGTTGCACGGCCACGGTGGCGGCCACCTATGCCGGGCTGGCCTACCTCGCAGGGAACGTGCGAGCGGCGGAATACCTTCAAATTCCGTACGTCCCGTACTCGGGCGAGCTCGCCGTCGTCTGCAGTGCCCTGCTCGGCGCCTGTCTGGGATTTCTTTGGTGGAATGCCTTCCCAGCCCGCGTCTTTATGGGCGACACGGGCTCGCTTGCGATAGGAGGGATGCTTGGTGCCGTTGCCATCTGCTGCAAACAGGAAATCCTTCTGGTCATCGTGGGAGGGGTATTCGTCATCGAAGCAATGTCGGTGATCCTGCAGGTTGCAAGCTTCAAGATCACTGGGCGGCGCATCATCAAGATGTCGCCGATTCACCATCACTTTGAGCTTAGCGGTTGGAAGGAAAACACCGTGATCGTCCGCTTTTGGATCGTGTCCATTCTCTTCGCCCTGCTGGGCCTGGCAACCTTGAAACTGCGATGATCTACTCTGGCAAGAATGCCGTGGTTCTCGGCCTTGGCCACAGCGGCGAGGCTGCGGCGATCCTTTTGCGCGAGGAGGGCGCAGAGGTAACCATCTGCGAAAGCAGTGACAATCCCGGCCTGCGCGAGAAAGCAGCGAAGCTGATTGAACAGGGCATTCAGGTTCTCCTGGGGCCCGCAGCCGACAGTGACGCGGGTTCCTACGATGTCTGCATCCTCAGCCCGGGAATCGACCCGATCGTCCCACTCGTGCAAAACGTCCTTCGCAAAAAGATCCCTGTGATTGGCGAACTGGAGCTTGCCTTCGAAGAGTGCATTTGCCCCGTCGTGGCCATTACCGGAACCAATGGCAAAACAACCACGACCGAACTGACCACCGCAATGCTGCAGGGTTCAGGCGTCCGAACCATGGCAAGCGGAAATATCGGCCTGCCCTTTGCGACAGCGGTGCGGCAAAGCAACGACCTCGATGTCATGGTGCTCGAAGTCAGCTCGTTCCAACTCGAGACCATCGACGCCTTTCACCCACACGTCTCAGTCTGGCTCAACCTTAGCCCTAACCATCTGGACCGATACAGGGACATGGACGAATACCGTACCGCCAAGCTCCGGATTTTCGCCAATCAAACGCCGGACGATTTTGCCATTGTGAACGCCCGGGAGGCGCTGCCCCCGCTCGTTGGGCGTCGAATCACCTTTAGCGCCTACGTTCCGAATGCCGACTTCTCGCTGCGCGATGGCATCATCCACTACAAAAATGAGCCCGTGCTTGATCAGGACGACACGAGGCTTGCCGGTATTCACAACGCTGAAAACCTCATGGCGGCGATGGGCGTCGGCCTCGCCCTGGGCCTGGACTTTGAGAGAATGTCAGAAGCGGTTCGTGACTACACCGCTCCGGTTCACCGCTGCGAGTTCGTCCGCGACCTCAATGGAGTGCGCTGGATCAACGACTCAAAGGCCACAAACCTCGACTCGGTCGAAAAGGCCATTCTCTCGCAGACGCGTCCCATCGTGCTCATTGCGGGTGGCAAAGACAAGGGATTCGAGTTTGATTCCATCGCTCCTCTCGTTCGCGAACGCGTGCACCACGCCGTTCTCATCGGCGAGATGAAGGAGCGAATTGCCCGCTCATGGAGCGGTATCGATTGCCGCATCGCTGCCTCACTCGAGGAAGCCGTCGGCATCTCGCACAAGCTCGCCGGGAACGGCCACACAGTGCTCTTTTCCCCCGGGACGTCATCCTACGACATGTTCCGCAACTACGGCGAGCGCGGCAACCGCTTCAAGGAGGCTGTGAACGCTCTCAAATAACCAACAAGCCAACCGAACCGCAGATCATGAAAATGAAGAAAATCCTGAAAATGCCGCTCCGAAGGATGCCGCGGCCGACGTCTGCCGCTGAATCGCTGCGTGCGAAAGCCAACGCGGGGACCTACGAAAAGGAGGACTACGAAACCGAGGAGGAGCCGAACATGAAGTTTTCGCATGCTTTGATGGTCGTGCTCGCGCTCCACGTCATCGCGGTCGGCGGCGTGTTCGCTTTCAATTCGATCAAGGCCGGACAGGCCGCGGCGGCCAAGACCGCCGCCAAGGAAGAAGTCGACCGGCCCCCAACGCCTGCAATCGCCCAGCCAAAGCCGTCCCCGACGGAGAGCGTCATCGAAGGGTGGGAAGGTCGGACCCATACTGTCCAGGCGGGAGATACCCTCAGTCGTCTCGCCTCGCTCTACAAGACCAGCATTGAGGCAATTGAGAAGGAAAACGGCATTACGAGCTATTCGATGATCCGGGTCGGCCAGGTCCTGAAGATTCCGGCTACGAAAGCCGTGGTCGCCAAGCCCGCGATCGACCCGGCGGCTACCGCCGCAAAGCAGGCATTTCTCGCCGCAAAAACAGACCTTCCAAAGCCGTCGTCACCAACTGCCAAAGCGGAAAGTCCCAAGCCGCTCGCCGTCGCCGCGCCGTCAGCGAAACCGCTGACGCAACCAGCCGTTCCCAAGAAGGAAGAAACCCCGCCACATACTGAGGACGGCGACACTTACGTCGTGGCCAAGGGTGACAACCCCTACAGCATCGCCAAGAAACTTCACGTAAACTACAACGAACTCATCGCGATCAACGAAATCAAAGACCCCACGCGCGTCCAAATCGGCCAGAAGCTCAAGATACCGAGAAAGAACTGACGCATTGGGAGACGCAGCCATTCCGGCGGTTTGCCGCACGTGACGTCACCTTTCCAAAATGCAACGGAACGCCATCTACGTCCTTCTGCTAACCGTTGTCGGCCTTACCGCCCTCGGCATCGTGATGCTTTTCAGCACCAGCGCATTCGCGCAGGAGAGCCACGGCGACATCTATTTCTTCGTCAAGCGCCAGGCGTTTTGGCTGATAATCTCCTTGCTCTGCGGGGTTGTCGGCGCACTAGTGGACTATCATTGGTGGAGGAAAACCTGGTGGATCATCTTCATCACTTCCGTTGCGCTCCTCATACTCTGCTTCATTCCCCCGATCGGACTGAAGATCAATGGCTCCCATCGCTGGATCCAAATGGGATTCGGCACTTTTCAGCCGAGCGAGCTCGCCAAGGTCGCCGTCATCCTCTTCACGGCCTGGTGGTTTGAAAAATTCGAGAAGGACTCAGGTCGTTTTTTCAAGGGCTTTATCTTTCCGATGGCAATTGTCAGCATCATCCTCGTGCCCATTTCCCGGCAGGAGGATCTCGGCTACACAGCTCTCATCGGCGCAGCAGTCCTTTGCGTGATGTTCGTAGCCGGAATGCGACTTCGCTGGATCTTGCCGATCGTGTTCGCCGGTGTCGCCGGGATCCTCTACCTGGCCGTCCACATTGATGAACGCCGCGACCGCTTGCTGGCCTTTCTAAATCCCGAAGAGTACCAGGCAAGCGGCGGCTACCAGCAAATGCAGGGCCTCATCGCAATCGGTTCAGGCGGCGTCGATGGACTCGGCCTGGGCGAAGGACGGCAAAAAATGCTTTACCTTCCCTACGCGCACACAGACTTCATTTTTCCGATGATTGGAGAGGAATTGGGTTTGCGCGCCACACTTTTAATCGTTTTTTGTTATTTGCTCGTCTGCCTATGTGGAACGCTTGTTGCCATGAATGCTCCGGACCGATTCGGCATGTTGCTTGGGTTCGGCTTCGTTATCATGATCACTCTCCAAGCCATCGTAAATATCGGAGTCACCACCTCGCTTCTGCCGAATAAGGGAATGCCGCTTCCCTTTATCAGCTTTGGCGGTTCGAATCTGGCCATATGCTATTTCATGATCGGGGTGCTCGTAAATATTCACCGCTTTGGCAATCCGCTCCTCGAGATGGCTTCGCCGGCGCTGCGCCGCGTCCGGAATATCTGCAGGCTATGAAGCCCTTTCGCGTCGTCATCGCCTGTGGCGGAACAGGCGGACACCTCTTTCCCGGCTTGGCCGTGGCGGAGATGTTGAAAGAACGTGGACACGAAGTTCTCCTGATCGTCTCCGAAAAGGAAATTGACACCATCGCACTCAAGGCACACCCAGAGTTTCGCGCGGAGAAACTCCCCTCTGTGGGCATGCCGAACGTGCTCTCGCCTGCCTTTGTGCGCTTCGTGCGCCGCTCATGGGAAGGTTATGTTTATTGCAGGGCTACGTATCGAAAGTTTCGCCCATCGGTCGTCCTCGGCATGGGAGGCTTTACCTCGACGGCACCCATCCTTGCGGCACGCCGTCTGACGCTGCCAACCTTGATCCACGAGTCCAATGCGATTCCCGGGCGCGCGAACAAACTCACGGCGCGCTTCGCCACTCGCGTGCTGCTCGGCTTTCAAGCCTGCGCCCCATTCTTTCAAAGTATGGAATGCGTCGTCACCGGCACCCCCGTAAGACGAAACCTCGGATCGCCGCTGAGCCGGAGTGCGGCGCTTGCCGCGTTCCGGCTTGAGGAAGACCGACGCACTCTCTTGGTGATGGGCGGCAGCCAGGGTGCCTCCGGCATCAATCAGGCGCTCTTCAAGAGCGCGCCGATGCTCAAGGACAAACCGCTGCAAATTATTCACCTCACCGGAGAACGCGACGACCGGCTGGCCGCCGCAAACTACCAGCGGGAGAGCATCCCCCACTATGTGGCACCATTTCATCATAGAATGGAGGAAGCGTACTCTGCCGCAGACCTCGTGGTTTCACGAGCCGGCGCGGCAAGCCTCAGCGAGCTCTCGCACTTCGGCCTTGCCTCCATCCTGATCCCTTATCCCTACGCGACGGACGATCACCAGACCTCGAATGCAAAGGTCTTCGCCGAGGCGGGAGCCGCCGAAATGCAGGCCGAGCGAAGCGTAGGCCCTGAAGCCTTTTCCGCTCTCATCGCAAATTTGCTCGGCGACGACGCCCGACGCGAAAAGATGTCCGCCGCAGCCCGCTCGATCCTTCCCCGCGATGCCGCCGCCAATGTCGCCAACGAGATCGAACGCGCGGCAACATCCCCTGCCTTCAAATGAATCTGGTCTCCCTCACCGAATACCTTACCGGCCCGCCACATCGGGTGCACTTGATCGGTGTTGCCGGCTCCGGAATGAGCGGTATCGCCGGACTGCTGCTCGCTCTGGGACATCGCGTAAGCGGATCCGACAAGGTGGCAACACTCGAGGTTGGGCGCCTGGAAAAGAAGGGCCTCCAGTTCCGCGTTCCGCACCAGGCCGGTGAAGTGAACGAGGCCGAACTCATCGTCTACTCGTCGGCGATCAAGGCGGGAAATGTCGCCTACGATGAAGCCAGAAGGCTGGGCATTCCCATGGTGCGGCGTGCCGATGCCCTGGCAGCCATAATGAATTCCAAGAAGGGAATTGTGGTTTGCGGCATGCACGGCAAGACCACCACATCCTCCATGACCGCCCACGTGCTTCGAAGCTGCGGTCTCAAGCCCTCGCACTATGTCGGCGCGGAGATCCCCATTCTTGGAACGAATGCGCGCTGGGACTCCGAGGGCGAATTCTTCGTCGCCGAAGGCGACGAGAGCGACGGCACCCTGATCAATTACCACCCCGAACATGCAATCGTGCTCAATATCGAGCCCGAGCATCTCGATTTCTACAGGGATCTGGCCGCAATCGACGCCGTTTATGGGAAGCTGGTCGCGCAAGTAAGGGGGAAGGTCGTCTACTGCGGAGATGATTCCGGAGCAACCAGGGTCTGTTCCGCGCATCCAGGCGCCGTCAGCTACGGACGGCTCGAAGGTAACCGCTACCGGCTCACCGACCTCGTGACCGAGAATTTCCGCTCGCGCTTTCAGGTCTGGAAAGATGGCGAGCCGCTCGGAGGGGCGAGTCTGAACATTCCGGGCGCTCACAATGCCGTCAATGCCCTTGCTGTGATCGCCCTCGCCCTCGAAATGGGACTTCCCTTCGACAGAACCTCCTCCGCACTCGAAGGGTTTCGCGGAGCAAGACGTCGATTCGAAATCTGTTACGAGTCCCAGCGCAATTTAGTGGTCGATGATTACGGGCATCATCCCACTGAGATCGCAGCGACGATAGCGACCGCCCGAACCGGCGGCTGGAAACGGGTGCTCGTCATGTTTCAACCGCACCGCTACACACGCACTCTCGCCCTCAAGGAGCAATTTGGCAGCGCCTTCGACGGCGCCGACGCCGCGTTCATCGCCGACGTCTACCCCGCCAGCGAAAAGGCCATTCCCGGCGTGTCGGGCCAGATGATCGTGGACGCCATGCGCTCGCACGGACATCCGCGCGCCGAATTTCAACCCGACGTCAGACAAATCCATCAAAGCGCCGGAGCGGAAATCGAGGAGGGCGATCTTATCTTGAGTCTGGGCGCCGGAAATATCCACGAGGCGGCAACTCGACTCGTCGCCGATCTGGCGCTGCGGGACAAACTGCTTGGCGTAATGGGTCCTGGCAGCATACGGCTCTACGAGCCTCTCTCCCGCCACACAACCATGCGCGTTGGCGGACCGGCGCAGTTCTGGGCGGAGCCTGAAACCGAGGAGGGCTTTGCCGACCTGGTGCAATTATGCTTCGACGAAGACATCCCTTTCATGGTGATGGGTCGCGGCTCCAATCTGCTGGTTCGCGACGGCGGAGTGCCGGGAGTCGTGGCGCACCTTGCAAGGGGCGAGTTCGCACGCTGCATCGTGAACGGCAATGAGATTACCGCTGGCGTCGGCCTGAAACTAAAGAAACTCACCGCAATCGCCCGCAACGCCGGAATAGGCGGATTCGAATGGATGGAGGGAATCCCAGGAAACCTCGGAGGAAGCCTCAGAATGAATGCCGGCGCGATGGGCGCAGAGACGTTTGACCAAGTCGTTGCCGTTCGCTACTGCGACCAGGACGGCAATATTTTTACGCGGTCCCCAAGCGAAATGGAAGTTCACTACCGCGATGTGCCTACCCTCCAAAAGAACTATGCGCTCTCGGCCACGCTGCGCGGAACTCTCGCTGACACCAGGGAAATTGAAGCCCGGATCGCCGAAGCGGAACGCAAGCGCCGCGAATCCCAGCCCATTGCGGCAAGCGCGGGTTGCATTTTCAAGAATCCCGATCAAACTCCCGCTGGAAGATTGATCGAGGAGCTCGGCTTCAAGAACTTCACTATAGGAAGGGCGCGCGTTTCCGAGGTGCATGGCAACTTCATCGTCAATGACGGCGGAGCGACCGCTGAGGAGATTCTCACCCTCATCGAGGAGATCAAGGCCGCTGCCGCTCGCGAGCGTGGCATCAATCTCGAAACCGAAGTGCAGATCGTTGGCATTGACCCATGAATGGAATTCTGAAGGACAAGAAAGTCGCGGTGCTCCTTGGCGGACCGGGGTCGGAACGCGAGGTGTCCCTGCGCTCGGGCGCTGCCGTGGCCCGCGCCCTGCGCTCTCTTGGCGCTATCGTCGAAGAGGTCGACGTAAAAGATTCCAGCTTTTCGCTCCCGTCCGCCGTCGATCTGGCTTATAACATGATTCACGGCACGTTCGGTGAAGACGGTCAGATTCAAGAAATCCTGGAGCGGCGCGGTGTCCCTTATACTGGCGAGGGGATCGCGGGCAGCCGGCTTGCATTCGACAAAATCCTAAGTAAAAGGAGATTTGATGAGCATGGCGTTCCGACAGGACGATGGCACGTCATCACCGCCGGCGAGTCGCCGCGGTTCGAACTGCCGTTCGTGGTGAAAGCCCCTCGTCAGGGCTCCAGTGTTGGTGTGCACATCATCAAGGATTCAGCAAGCCTCCCCGCTGCCCTTGAAGATTGCTTTCGTTTCGGTGATGACGTCGTCGTGGAGGAGTTCTTTCCCGGCCGCGAGTTGACCGTCGGCATTCTCGGTGATGTCGCTCTGCCGGTTATCGAGATCGTCCCGCGCGAGGGATTCTACGACTATGAACACAAATACACCAAGGGAGCCTCGGAATATTTCGTTCCAGCCGCGATTGGCAAAGAGGCCACTGAGGCCGTCCAGCGCACAGCCCTCTCGGCCAAACGCGCCCTTGGGCTTGAAATCTATTCTCGTGTCGATGTGATCCTTGCCTCGGACGGCCGCCTGAACGTATTAGAGATCAACACCATTCCAGGCATGACGGAAACGAGCCTTCTGCCAAAAGCCGCCGCAGTGGCGGGACTCGATTTTCCGTCCCTTTGCGAACGGATCGCCTCACTTTCACTTCAACGCTCTTCGAACTGAATGGCCGACCAGCGCCAACCACGCCGAGTCAACCGACGATTGCGCAGCAACTTGACGCGCGCCAATCTGCTCGACGTGCGCATGCGGACGTCGACCACGCGACGCAGGCGCAAGGAAAGGATTTTCCGTTGGCTCACGAACCTGTTCCTGGTTGTGGCAATCGGCGCCGCCGCCTTCTTCGGCCTTCAGGCGGCGCTCGACAGATTCTTCTTCAAAAACGCCGAGTATACTTTGCGGCGAATCTCCTTCGAACTCGACGGAATTCTCACTCGAGAGGAAGCTCTCGCAGTGACCGGCCTGCGCGAGGGTGTCAACATCTTCTCCATCGACATCGAGAAAGTCGAGGCGGCCCTGCAGGCGATCCCGCAGGTTCAGGAAGTGCGGCTCGAACGCAAGCTTCCGGACCAAATCGACGTTAGCATCACGGCGCGGCGGCCGATCGCGTGGGTAGCCGCGGCCGGCGAAACAGGAGATCCCTCCGCTTCCGAGAAATCGCTTCTCGTCGACGCAAGTGGATTCCTCATGCGACCGCGTCGCATCATGCCCGAATACTTTCATCTCCCCGCGATCTATGGCGCGAAGAGCGATAATGTGCGGGACGGAGAGGCCCTTCCCGGAGAGGACCTGCGCCTCGCCGTTCGCCTGATCGAGACAGTTTCCCGAAACTCGGATTCGCTCTTGCACATCAGGGCCATCGATATCTCCCGGGGGTATTGCATCGAGGTCATCAACGACGCAAACGCGCGCATTTTGTTTGCCACCTCGGATTTCGAAGAGCAGCTTGCGCGCTTGCAACAACTCCTCTCCCACTGCAACGAATCAGGCCGCTCTCTCGAGAGAGTCAACCTGATGGTAAAGCGTAATACTCCGGTGACTTTTGTGGCCTCTGCGACCCCGGCGCCGGAAGATCCTGCTGCCGCTGCCGCAGCCCCGCCGCAGCAGCCACCACCCAAAACGCGGAGAAACTAATGGCACGTCCCGACATTCTGGTAGGCGTCGAGGTGGGAACGTCAAAGGTCTGCGTGGTGGTGGGCGAGATCGGACGCGAAGGCACGCTCCGAATTCTCGGGGTGGGACTGGCGCCGTCACGCGGCGTCCGCAAGGGAGAGATCGTCGACCTTGCCATCGCCACTGAGTGCGTGCATGACGCGCTCGCTGATGCCGAGACCAACAGCGATGCTGAGATCGGCAGCGTCTTTGTCGCCACCACAGGAAGCCATATTCGTAGCTTTAACAGTCGTGGCGCCATCCTCATCGCTTCCGACCGGTACGAGATTGACGATGGGGACGTTCAGGAAGTCGCGGTAAAGGCCCGCGAAGTCAATATCCCTACAGAGAATCACTTCCTGCATTCCATCATCCAGCATTACTACGTGGACGGCCAGGAGGGCGTCCTCAATCCGATAGGCATGGTGGGAAGAAAGCTAGAGGCGGACTTCCATATCATTCACGGCGTGCGCACACGAATGCAAAACACCTTGCGCTGCATCCGCGAAAGCGGCGTTGAAATCGATGAGATTGTTGTGAACTCTCTGGCGTCCGCTCAGGCTGTTCTCGACGAGCATCAAAAAGAACTTGGAGCGGTGGTCATCGATATGGGTGGCGGAGTCACCGACTACATCGTCTATGGAAATGGGGTCGTCCGGCACAGCGGCGTGCTCGCCGTGGGCGGCGATCATATTAGCAATGATATTTCCCTAGGACTGCGGATCCCGCTCACCCGGGCCGAAAAGCTCAAGATCGATGAAGGTTCCGCCAAGCTGGGAACCTCCACGCCGGGAGAGAAGATCACACTCAAGAACGACGCTGGATTCGCCGGAAAGGAAGTGGAGCGCGAAATGCTCAACACAATCATTCATGCCCGTGTGCGCGAAAACTTCGACCTCATAAAGAAGCAGATCGAGCCGGAGATCTCACCCCGCATGCTCGGCGGAGGCGTCGTCCTCACCGGAGGATGCAGCCTGATGCGCGGCATAAAAGAGGTCGCCGAATCCGTCTTCGAACTCCCGGTCCATCTTGCTCGCGACACAGGCGTCTCCGGACCAAAATCGGTTCTTAACAATCCTCAGTATTCGACTTCCATTGGATTGATCAAATTCGCGCAAGCCCTGCGCGCCGAGGTGGAAAAGCCCGGTCTGATCGGCTCCGTCCTCGAAAAGATCGGAGGGATCTTTCGGAAGAGAAGCTAGGACAGACCTGTCCGCCTTGCGCTAAGAATGACCGAAACGGCGATCCGGAAATCAAGGCGCCCTCCCTGCGCCTGCACCGCGCGCAATCGCCATTTCCTTTTCCAACCTCTCCGAATCCTGCTAGCCTTGTTCTTTTCCAAATCCGACGAACCCTAATGTCATGATCGCTTATCCCAGGTCTGATACAGCCTCCGAAAGCACCGAGCCCCCAAGTGTCCGTATTATTGGGCTCGGCAATGCGGGAACCCACCTTGCTGACCGTCTTCAAATGAACGGGCATGCCGACGTCGTCGTCATGAACACCGATGCGCAATCCCTGCAATCGTCCATCGCCTTCAAAAAGGCGCCTGTGGGCCAGAAGACGACCCGTGGGCTTGGAACCGGGGGCGACCCCGAGATCGGCTATGAAGCGGCCTTGGAATCGCGGGACGAGATTCGTTCGACCGTGGAGGGTGCCAACATCGTATTCTTGTGCGCCGGACTTGGAGGCGGGACCGCCTCGGGCATCATACCGATCCTTGCGGAGACTGCCCGCGAGGCGGGAGCCGTGGTCTTTTCTATTGTCACTTCACCCTTCAGCTTCGAGGGTCGGCGCCGCTCTCGGCAGGCTGCGGAAGCCTTGGCGCTTTTGTCGAAGCATTCAAATGCGCTCATCCATTTCGAGAATGACCGGATGGCCGAACTCTCATCGCCTCGCTCGGGAATTGAGGAAACATTTGCAGCTTCTGATGCCATGCTTTGCGCCTGCGTCACCTCGCTGATAGCCATTCTTCGCGGTGGCAGCCCCATGCCTGTGGGGCTCGCCGACCTTCTCGTCGCGGTTGGTGGTGGTTCGCCCGCAGGCCTGTTCGGACGCGGCGAGGCGACCGGTGACAATCGTGCCCATGAGGCTCTGGAACGCGCTCTAAAGAGTCCCCTGCTGGACCGTGGACGTCTCATTGGTGACTGCCACGCTGTGATTGCGCATCTCGTGGGGCCGGCCTCGATCTCCTTTTCAGAAGTCGCCGCAGTCATGCGCGAAGTCAGGCGCCATACTGCAGATGACGCCAAACTGTTCCTTGGAGTCACAACAGTCAGCGATCCTTCGACGCCCTTGAGCGTCACCCTCTTTGGCAACTATTCCTCGCCCGCGGCGGTCGCGGAGACCACTCAGACGCCGGTGTCCATCGGAGCCGGGGAAGCGCCATCGAACATAGTTCCCGTCCCAGCCGAAGCCCCGTCTGCCGGAGAACCCGCGGGCACGCCCCCTGCGAACGCCGAAGGCTCGCCGGTGCCGGCCGACGTCAACGAACCAACACTTGCCGGACAACCTGAAACCCCGCGTGATCCGACCAAGGCTCCCACCTCGAAAACCGCGACCAAAAAGCCGGCAAAGCAGGAGACCCTGCAGTTCGAATCGACGACTCGCGGACGCTTCGACAAGAGCGAACCCACGATCGTCGAAGGCGAGGACCTCGACGTGCCAACCTTCCTGCGGCTGCGGAAACCAAATTAGTCTGCTAGCTCGGCGGCGAGAAATCCGCCATCTCGGACCAGCAT
>DATDAX010000316.1:0-10317 GCA_036525175.1 Terrimicrobiaceae bacterium
ATGGCGTGAAGCACGCCGCGCCCGCTCATGGCGAGCACCTCAAGGACGTTGTCGAGACTCGCAGAGTCAGACCCCCCCGGCTGAATGATCGGCTTGAGCAGATTGATGTCGTCGCCCCAGAAGTCCGCCCGCAATTCGGCCTCGCGCGATATCGTCCAGTTGCGATTGCCACGAACGGTATTGATTTCTCCGTTGTGCGCCAGCATGCGAAATGGCTGCGCTAATGGCCACTTCGGGAAGGTATTCGTGCTGTACCGCTGGTGGTAGACACAGATCGCCGTCTCGTAGTCTGGATTGGACAGGTCGGGATAGAATTTTTCCAGCGACGCGGAAACGAGCAATCCCTTGTAAACAATCACCCGGTGGGAAAATGAGGGGATGTAAAAATTGCCAATCTTGTCCGCGGCCGCGGTGTCCTCAATTTCATTGCGGGCAAGGAACAGGCGACGCTCGTAATCATCGTCCGCCATGCCCCATGGCTTGCCGATCAGAACATGCTCGATTCGTGGCATGGTCGTCTGCGCCTTCTCCCCAAGCACCCGTATGTTGATCGGAACTTCGCGCCAGCCGAACAAGAACAAGCCGCGTTTCTCAAGCACCTCCTGCGTGATCGCCTTGGCGCGCGCCTGGGCATAGGCGTTGTCGTGCGGAAGAAACAACACCCCCACCGCAAGATCTCCCTCCTTGTAAAGGGTATGACCCATCCGGGTAACCTCCGGAACGAACAGCTTGTAGGGAATTTGCGTCACAACGCCCGCTCCATCCCCCGTCTTGGCATCCGCATCGAGCGCCCCACGATGCATCAGGCTGCAAATCGAACGCAGCCCTATCCGAAGAATCCGGTTTGAACGTCGCCCGCTTACCTGCGCAATACAACCTACACCACAGGAGTCATGCTCATGTTCGGGATTGTATAAGCTTTGCTTCGCGATGTCGCGGGGTTGGCTGGCAGTGTTCATTCGGTGTCTTTTTTCCCAGTTTAATTCCGTTCCTTCAGAGCGCCTGACTCTCTAAGGCTAACAAGCAATTTTCATTCCACACACGGGCCCTGTCATCAACTTTTTACGCCTACAGCCGAAAAATCATGGATGGGTCATGTCTTCGGCACGCACCCACCGGTCGAAGTCTTCCGCACTGAGATGGCCAAGGGCGAGAGCGGCTTCCTTAAGGCTCGTTCCCTCCTTGTGCGCCTTTTTGGCAATTTGCGCCGCCTTGTCATAACCGATATGCGGATTCAGAGCGGTGACAAGCATGAGGGAATTCTTTACGTAATCTGAAATCCGCTCGTAGTTTGGCTCGATCCCCACGGCACAGTGTCGGTCGAAAGAATCAATGCCGTCGGCTAGCAAACGGACCGAATTGAGAAAATTGAACACGATTACCGGCTTGAAGACGTTAAGTTCAAAATTGCCCTGCGAAGCGGCAATTCCGATGGCGACGTCGTTGCCCATCACCTGCACGGCCACCATCGTCAGCGATTCGCTCTGCGTGGGATTCACCTTGCCTGGCATGATCGACGATCCCGGTTCGTTCTCCGGAATCGTGAGTTCTCCGAGACCGCAACGCGGCCCGGACGCGAGCCACCGGATATCGTTGGCGATCTTCATGCAGGACGCCGCAAGGCTCTTGAGAGCGCCGCTGGCGAAAACGAACTCATTGTGGGCCGAAAGTGCGGCAAATTTGTTGGGAGCCGCAAAGAACGGCAGATCCGTCAACGCCGCGATGTAAGCGGCTGCACGGTCTCCAAATTCGGGATGCGAATTCAACCCCGTACCGACAGCGGTTCCGCCAATTGCAAGAGCATAAAAGCCAATCAGCGAATTTTCTATGCGCTTGATGTCGTTATCGAGAAGGCTCACATACCCCGAGAACTCCTGGCCAAGTGTGAGAGGTGTGGCATCCTGAAGGTGCGTTCGCCCGATCTTTACGATTGAGGCAAAGTCCTTCGCCTTGGCGTCAAGGGTATCGCGGAGGTTGCGAACGGCCGGCAATAGCACCCTGACTACCTCGGTGGCCGCAGCAATATTCATCGCCGTCGGAAACGTGTCGTTCGACGATTGGGACATGTTGACGTCGTCGTTAGGATGAATTGGCTTCTTGGAACCAAGCTTTCCTCCTGCGATTTCTATCGCCCGGTTCGAAATGACTTCGTTCGCGTTCATGTTGCTTTGCGTCCCGCTGCCGGTCTGCCAAATCCGAAGCGGAAAATGGTCGTTCAACTTTCCTGCGATGACCTCATCAGCGGCCTGCACGATAAGGCTCGTTTTGTCCTCCGGAAGCTTGCCAAGGTCGCGATTGGCCAGCGCGCAGGCCTTTTTCAGAATGCCCAACGCGCGAATCAACTCCGGCGGCTTGACGTCTTCGCCGATATCGAAATGGATGAGGGACCGGGCGGTCTGCGCGCCCCAGTAGCGATCATGAGGAACATGAATTGGGCCCATCGTGTCCGTTTCGACACGATGGCTTTCTGTTGGAGAGAGGGAGGTTGCTTGCGTGCTCACGATGAAAATTTAGGCGGTCCGAAATGAATTGAAAAGGTCCCTTCTGGCCTTCTCGAAAGTCGCAGCGGAGCGCGTCGCGCCTAACCCGCATCCGTTAGCGCACGCCAAACCAGCGCGGACTGGTGGGCTCCTGTCCGCTTCGCGATCTTCTGAAGGCCCGCTAGGACAGGCCCGCCGGAGTAGGCTCGGAAATGGACGACTGGCTCACAAAAGCAAGCTTTTCGCCTTCTCGCTTCACATGAATATTTTCGTGGGTCTTGATATTGCCACGAAGGAGTTCTTCGGCGAGTGGATCCTCCAGGTAGCGCTCCACGGCACGACGCATCGGGCGGGCTCCGTACTGCGGGTCGTATCCCTTCTCGATGACGAAATCCTTCGCGGATTCCTCAAGGATCAGATGAATGTTCTTGGCCTTGATGCGCTGAATCACCTTTGCCACTTCCAAGTCCACGATCTGAATGAGATCCGGCTTGGTCAGCGTGTGGAAGACAATGGTGTCATCAAGCCGATTGAGGAACTCCGGCTTGAAGACGCGCTTGGTTTCCTCGAGGATCTTGTCCTTCATGACGTCATAATTATCGTCAAGATTCGGCGCGCCAAAGCCGAGCGTGGTCTGCTTGCGGATCAGGTCCGCGCCGACATTGGACGTCATGATAATGATCGTGTTGCGGAAATCGATTTTCCGCCCGAGCGAGTCGGTGATTTTACCCTCTTCCAGAATTTGAAGGAGCAAATGCATCACGTCCGGATGCGCCTTTTCGATCTCGTCGAACAGGACGACCGAATAAGGGCGTCTCCTCACGGCCTCGGAGAGTTGACCACCCTCTTCATAGCCGACGTACCCGGGAGGTGAACCGATGAGGCGTGACGCGGTGAATTTCTCCATGTACTCGGACATGTCAATTTGGATGAGAGCGTCAGCATCTCCGAACATGAACTCCGCAAGCGTGCGCGCCAAAAAGGTCTTTCCAACGCCCGTTGGACCGAGAAAGACAAAGGACCCAATGGGACGGCGCGGATCCTTAAGATCCGCTCGCGAGCGGCGAAGCGCCTTGCTGATCGCAACGACCGCCTCGTCCTGGCCGATCACTTTGCCCTTGAGCTCGCTTTCCATCGCGAGGAGCTTCTGCGTCTCTTGCTGCTCCATTCGCGAGAGAGGCACGCCCGTCCACTTCGAGACGACATGCATGATGTCGTCTTCGGTGACCAGGACCTCCTTCTCTTCCTTGTTGATGCGCCATTCCGAAAGGATCGTGTCGAGCTTGTCCTTCGCTTGTTTCTCACTGTCGCGCAGGGCGGCGGCTTTCTCAAAATCCTGAGCCTTAATGGCTGCCTCTTTGTCCACACGTATCTGCTCGATCTGCGCCTCTATATCCTTAACGTTTGGTGGACGCGTCATCGCAGCGATACGCGCGCGCGATCCAGCCTCGTCCATCACATCGATGGCCTTATCGGGCAGGAAGCGTCCTGTAAGATAGCGGTCCGAAAGCCGGGCTGCAGCCTCAAGGGCATCATCAGCAATCCTCGCCTTGTGATGCGCCTCGTATTTCGGCCGAATGCCTTTGAGAATAAGAATGGTCTCGTCAACGCTCGGGGCCTCGACCTTCACCGTCTGAAAGCGGCGCTCGAGGGCCGCGTCCTTCTCAATATACTTGCGATACTCGTTGAGAGTTGTCGCGCCAATGCATTGCAGCTCTCCGCGAGAAAGTGCTGGCTTGATGATGTTGGATGCATCCATCGCACCCTCCGCCGAACCCGCGCCAACGATGGTATGTAGCTCGTCAATGAAGAGGATCACATTCTTCGTGCGCCGGATTTCATCCATCACGGCCTTGATGCGCTCCTCGAACTGCCCGCGATACTTGGTGCCCGCAACCATGAGAGCGAGATCAAGGGTAATGACCTTCTTGTCGCGAAGAAGTTCAGGCACCTCGCCGGCGACAATCTCTTGCGCGAGTCCTTCAGCGATGGCGGTCTTTCCGACTCCCGCCTCGCCGATCAAGACGGGATTATTCTTGGTGCGGCGGCAAAGAATCTGGATCACACGCTCGATCTCATCCGCCCGCCCGATGACAGGGTCCAATTCGTTCTTCTTTGCAAGCTCGGTAAGGTCCCGCCCAAAGGCGCGCAGCGCCGGGGTCTTAGAATCCTTCTTTCCACCGGCTTCAGCCGGGACGCCCTCGCTCTCTTCCTGCGGCGCAAAGTTTGGATCGAGTTCCTTGAGGATCTCATTGCGGGTGCGCTCGATGTCGATCTCAAGACTCTTGAGGACACGCGCGGCGACGCCTTCGCCTTCTCGGAGCAAACCCAAAAGGATGTGCTCGGTGCCAACGTAGGAATGCTGCAAGGCCTTTGCCTCCTTGCCCGCCAAGGCAAGCACCTTCTTCACGCGCGGCGTGTAAGGAATATTGCCGACCATCTTCGTCTCCGGGCCGGAACCCACTTGCTTCTCGACCTCCATGCGGACCGTCTCAAGATCAAGTCCCATCTTTTGAAGCACATTGACAGCAACCCCTTGACCCAGCTTTATCAGACCAAGCAGCAAATGCTCGGTTCCAACGTAGTTGTGGTTGAAACGGTCGGCTTCCTTGCGGGCAAGAGCGAGAACCTGCTGTGCGCGAGGTGTGAAGTTATTCATCATTTTCCTGAGGTTCCGAGGGTTTTATTGTAATCTTGCTGGTATCCGGCTCGGGAACCCCCTTTAGTTTGGCGCGAATCAACGTGGCGCGCAAGGCATCCCTTTCTTCAGCAGACATTTTTTGCGCCTCGGCGCCCTTTTGCAGATGCGCCGGCTGAGTTTCGATGAAGAGTTCATCCACCGGGAAGCGATGCGATTCGGGAAAGAGGCCTAGATCGATACCGAGCTTTATGACAGAGAGTTGATTCAGAGCCTCCTTCGAACTGATTGAGTGAGCGTGTGAGAGCACTCCATAGCCGCGCCCGATTTGATCGAGCAATGCTATCGGCTTTCGCTGCAGCAGCAGCAGCCGGGCATTCTGCTCATGCTCGATGATGGTCTCGATCACCTTATTGAGCCGCTCAATGATTTCCTCCTCGGCCTCTCCAAGCGTGATTTGATTGGAAACCTGGAAGAGGTTTCCAATCGCCTCGGTGCCCTCGCCGTGGAGACCGCGGACCGCCAGTCCGATCTTGTTCACGGAGTTGATGATCTTGTTCATCTGATCGCTCATCACGAGACCGGGCAGGTGAAGCATCGCCGAGGCCCGCATTCCGGTACCCACGTTTGTCGGACAGGCAGTCAGATAGCCGAGCTTGGGATGAAAGGCAAATTCGAGCAAGGGTTCGAGTTCGCTGTCCGCCTGGTTGATCATCGTGAAGACCTTTCCCAGCTGCAGGCCGCCGCAGATCGCTTGCATCCGCAGATGATCCTCTTCATTGATCATGAAACTCAAACTTTGCGAGGCATTCATGACAACTGCGCTGCCAACACCCTTGGCGGCATGCTCACGGCTGATCAAATGCCTTTCCACAAGAACTTGCTTTTCCAATGGAGAGAGCGCTTCCAGGTTCTCTGAGAACGCGTCTTCCATCGCCGCTAGCTGCATGACGGCCGCCTTGGCGACCTTGAGCACTTCGATGCGTTCGGCTTTCTTGGCCCAACCAGGAAACGGCTTGCCCTTGAGATTGCGCGCCAGGCGCACGCGACTGGTGACAACGATCTGCCGGTGAGGACCATCGCCACCGAGCCATTCACCGGTCCTGGCGATAATCTTGGAGTGCTTCATACTCGCTGGCCGCTCTCTATCCGGCGAATCTGATCGCGCAAGTCGGCGGCCTTTTCATACTCTTCATCGGCCACTGCTCGTTCGAGACTGGTTTGAAGGCTCTTGATCCGGGCATCCAATTGCCGATTCCTCAGTAGCGAGGCAGGTGTCTTGCCCACATGCTCGGATCCTTTGTGCATATTCTTGAGCATCGATTCGAGGCTGTCGCTAAAGACGTCGTAGCACGCGCTGCAACCAAGCCGGCCTGTCTTCTTAAAGTCCGCCTGAGTAAACCCGCAGACCGGGCACGAGATCCCGTTTGGTGATCGCTCAATGTCTTGCGCAGCACCCATACCCAGCAAGAGATCGGCGAGCGCGAAGCCCGTCGGGTCATTCACGCCCTTCTCCTTCGAGCAGGCCTCGCAGAGATTTACTTTCTGCATCTTGCCGCCGACGATCTGCGTCAGAAAGACTGTCGCTTCCTTTTGCTGGCAAACGTCGCATTGCATACCACTCAATAAATCGCTGTCCCCATCGTCTCTGTCAACTGGTGGAACCGCTCCATCAAGCGTCGTGTGATCGGCCCGGGAACACCGTCCCCGATCACGCGGCTGTCAAGGGTAACTACAGGTATCACTTCTGCAGCCGTCCCGGTGAGAAAGCACTCATCTGCGGTGAAGATATCATAGCGGGTCATTTCGGGCTCGCTGATTCGAAAGCCGAGTTCCGCAGCCATTTCGAAGGCGACTTGACGGGTAATGCCCGCAAGGGCGCCGGAAGAAATCGGAGGTGTAAAGATTTCACCTTTCTTCACGGTAAAGATATTGTCGCCGGTGCATTCGGCCACGAACCCCTGTTCGTTGAGCATAAGGCCTTCGCCCGCGCCAGCCAGCTGCGCTTCAATCTTTGCCAGGACATTGTTGAGATAGTTGAGTGATTTCACCATGGGGCTCAATGCTCCATGGGGGATGCGCCGCGTGGCACACGTCACAACACTGAGGCCGTTGCGGTACATCTCCTCAGGATACAACGTGATCTTGGAAGCAATGATGAAGACGGTGGCACGCGGACACAGTGCGGGATTCAATCCGAGGTCGCCGCATCCCCGCGTCACGACCAGACGAACATATCCATCGTGAAGTTCGTTCTGCCGAATCGTCTCAAGCACCGCCTCGATCATCGCAGCCCGCTCGAGGGGAATGTTGAGGCAAATAGCCTTCGCCGAGTCGTAGAGGCGATCGATATGTTCCGCCAACCGGAACACGCGGTCATGATAAAAACGGATACCTTCGAAGACACCGTCGCCATAAAGCAAGCCATGGTCAAAAACGGAAATCTTCGCCTCTTCCTTTCCGTAATACTTACCGTCGAGATAGATCTTCATTATTCGCCTCCGCAGTTCAGGCGGAAAAACCCCTCGGATGCAACCCAAACGTTGCTCTGATCACTCCAGAAAGATCAAAAATTGACCTTTCAGAGTTGCCGACAGAATGACGGCTTGGCCCTCAGCCTTACCGATCCAGGAAATGCGCGACTCGTCTAAGGGCCCGTCGCGCCCGATAATCCTCAGCCCGCGACTTTTTTGCCCTCCAGGGCCAGGACCGCGCTACGCTGCTTTGGTGTCAGCACACGAAGCATCTCTTCTCCCTGCGTCATGCGGCGAGTTCGCAAGAGTTGGAGGCGCTGCTGCTGACCAATTTTTCCCTCCTCAAACTTGCGGTTAATCTTTCCAAGATAGGAGATTCCCTTCTGACGAATCGCCTCGATCTGGCTTTTCTGCTCTCCTGTGAGCTTGAGGTTTGCCTGGACGCGCGGCGAGTAGAGTATGGTCGCGCCGAGAAATCTGGCCTCCATGGACGACAACTTCGCGCGCTGTGTGGGATTGAGAACGGAAAGCGCGCGCTTGTTGAACTGTTCATTGAGCTGAAGAAGCTTTTGCTGGGCGGCCGCTCGTTCCTGCGGAGTGCTCGGCATGGGATTTGTCAGCTTGCGGGCGGACGACCTGTATTCGCCGCGAATGGAGTCGAGCAGCGCCCGCTGAAGCGAATCAAGCCCGAGCTCAGCGCGAACTTTCTCGACTCCGAGCAATAACGGCAAAGAACCCGGGTGATCGACAGCCGCGGTCGTCGCAAGGACCGAGGGAGCGAAAACACAAACGGCCAATAAGGCAGCGAGAAGCTTTGACACGCTCAGAACGCCTTCGCGATCATTGCTTCGAGACGCACGATATCCGCGGCGAAATTGCGGATGCCCTCGGCGAGTTTGTCCGTCGCCATGGCTTCTTCGTTCAAGAGCCAGCGAAACACCTTTTCGGTGACGTCGATGCGTTCGACGTTTGCCGACTTCGCCGCCTCAGGGCTCAACTTGCGCGTCACAGGGCCTTCCGACTCCTGCAATTTTCCAAGCAAATCCGGACTGATCGTCAGCAGATCGGAACCAGCCAGTTCGAGGATCTCACCGACGTTGCGGAAACTCGCACCCATTACTTGGGTCTTGTACCCAAATTTCTTGTAATAGGTGTAGATCTTTCCCACCGATTGGACGCCGGGATCTTCCGCACCGACGTACTCCTTACCGGTTGTCTTCTTGTAATAGTCGTAGATTCGGCCAACGAAGGGAGAAATGAGCGTGACTCCCGCCTCGGCACAAGCGATGGCCTGCGCCAATGAAAACATGAGTGTCAGGTTGCAGTGAATGCCTTCCTTTTCACAAACCTCCGCGGCACGAGCCCCTTCCCACGTCGACGCGATCTTGATCAGAACACGCTCGCGGGGAATTCCAACCTTCTCGTACAGACCGATAAGGTACCTTGCCTTCTGGACCGTCGCTTCGGCATCGAAAGAAAGCCTCGCATCGACTTCCGTCGATACACGACCCGGAACGATTTCAAGAATTTCAACTCCAAATGCGATCAGCAGGTCGTCGATGATTTTCTTGTGAAGAGCAGGCCCGCTCAACGATGTCCCGCTGCGATTGTCGGCGATGGCCTTGTCAAGGAGCGGTTTGTATTCCGGAAGCTGAACGGCCTTGAATATCAAGGTCGGATTGGTTGTCGCATCCTGCGGCGCATACTTCCGAATCGACTCAAAATCTCCCGTGTCCGCGACGACTGTCGTAAATTGCTTAAGCTGATCCAGTTGACTTGTTGCGGAAAGTGTAACGCTCATTTTCTCTTAGGTGTAACGAAGTATTGCCCCTGGCAATACCAAAAGCAACCTTGAAATCGTGGGCAGAATCCGCGCCCCCTGCAAAGTCGGAGCTTGCAATCCCCAGCGAAGTGAACACCCGTTGTGCAATGAGGCGCTCGTGCATATGAGGCGAGAGGGAGTCCGTGGCTTCCTAACGATAAGAAATGGGGCTCTTTGGGTGATGCTGGTTTGTTTCTGCGTTCAGGCTCTCGCAGACACGGAAGATGCCGCCCGATATTCGGCGCGGCACAGCGAGCGCGCGCTCCTGATTTGGCAGAACGGCCGGTTGCAGTTTGAACGGTACGCTGCCAACGGATCGCCTGATAGGCCGGAAAATGTCTTTAGTATCACCAAGAGTCTTTGCGCATTGGGGACATTCGCAGCCATCGGCAGAAGGGTGCTTGAACTTGACGAACTAGTAAGTCTCACAATCACGGAGTGGCAAAGCGACCCTCGAAAGCGCAGGATCACCGTTCGGGATCTGCTCAATCAAACCTCCGGGCTCAGCCCGGGATTCAGCCAACTCTACACTGCAAACCTTCGCAACAAGAATCAGACAGCTCTCAGTCTTCCCGCGATCACCGCACCCGGAGAGAAGTTTGAATATGGACCCTCCCACTATGAAGTCCTGGAGACTCTGTTGGCCCGGAAGCTGGGAGAGTCCCCGCTTATCTGGATGGAGCGTGCCGTGTTTGGTCCGCTCGGGATTAGACCCGGCGGGTGGAGACGAGACCGTCTCGGCAACCCGTATTTTTCAGCAGGAGCACAAGTCTCCGCCCGTAATTTGCTTGTCGCGGGGCATCTCGTGAGGCGCAAAGGCTGGCATTGGATCTTCCCCCTCGTCCCTTCGTCGCTTATGCGCACAGTATCAGCCGGCTCGCCGGCAAACCCCATCTACGGCCT
>DATDAX010000317.1:0-3866 GCA_036525175.1 Terrimicrobiaceae bacterium
AGGGATTTTATATCCCGTTTCGTTTAACCCAAAATGACCGGGAAGCGCGAACGAAAATCAAAAGGAACGCGCGGCTCTCTCGGCCAAACTCAGATCTACCGCGATTACCTGAAGGCGTTTACGCAGGCTACCGGCCTGCCATTGCGGTTGCGAGATGCTGCCGACGAGGGCAGCGTCTCGCGCCCAGGCAAGGGCGCTTCGCCTTTTTGCTCACTGATGGCGCGAACGAATGTTTCGTGCGAGGCCTGCCTCGCCATGCAGCGGCGACTTGAGCAGCAAGCCCGCATCGAGCCGAAAACGCTCAAATGCTTCGCGGGTCTTTGTGAAACTGCGGTGCCCGTGCGCGTGGGTGAGAATCTTGTCGCCTGGCTGGAGACGGGTCAAGTGCTCATCGACCATCCCACGAAGTCGAAATTCAGCCGGCTGGCGAAGACATTGCTTCGATGGGGCACGCATGTAGATCTCAAACGCGTCGAGGAAGCCTATTTCAACACGCGGGTCATTTCCCGTGTGCAATACGAATCGGCCGTGCGGCTTTTGCAAATCTTTGCCGGACACCTCGCAGAAGTCGGACAGCGAATCGCGCTGTCGCATCGTCAGAGCGAGTCGCCCGCCATGACTAAAGCCAGGCAGTGGATCGCCGAACACTGCGAAGAGTCCGTGTCGCTTGCAGAAGCCGCACGGGCGGTCAGTCTTAGCGCAAAACATTTCAGCGATATGTTCCGCAAAGCGACGGGAATTCCTTTCGTGGAATACGTCGGACGTGTGCGGGTGGAAAAGGCGAAGAACTTGCTGGCTAATCCCCAACTTCGCATCAGCGAGGTCGCCTTCGAGGTCGGCTTTCAGTCGCTCTCGCAATTCAACCGCGTGTTCAAGAAGATCGCCGGCCAGTCGCCGAAGAGTTACCGCCAGACTCTTCCTGCATGATTATTTCAAAGGGGGATTCGTTTCGTTCGTGGGCTGGAAGAATGCGCAGTTTTTCTAACTGATAAGGCGCCGCAGACACAGAACCCGCTTAAATGCGGCTGTTCACAACGCCGAGTTCGACTTCAAAAGTTAGTGCGCGCCCGATCGGCTGCTGTGCTCCTGACGACCTTTGCAGCAACCTGCGTCACCATGATGTCCGCATTCACCCGGAAAAATGCGCAGTCTTTTGCAAGCGATGCGTAGATCGAATCGCCGACATGCGCCAGAATTCTCATATCGGATCGGAGCACATTTGATCCCGAAAAAACAACAAATACCTAACAGAGAAGAAACACTACCATGAAAAACATCATACGAAACATCCTGCTCCTGATCGCGGTCTTCGCGAGCATGAGTTCCTTCACGGCTTCTGCCTTGCCTCCAGGCAAAGGCGGGCCGCTGACGCCCATCAAATCCAGGGAGCAAGCGGAGAAAGTCCCGGCAGACGCCACGGTTGTGGTGGCGTGCGGCAGTTGTCAAACCGTCGATGTCGTCAAGCCCGGCGGCATTCTTGGCCTGTTTTCACCGAGCACCAAGCATCTGTGCCCCGGATGCAAAGGCACGATCACTTATGTCGGAGCCCCCGGCAAGGGTACTACCGTAGGGGTATACAAGCACTCATGCTCGAAGTGTGGCAACGCGTCCGCTTATGTTTGCGCCGGTCATCGCAGTTAAACAAATTCACATACTAACCTAGTGACCCACGGAATAGCGTCGCCGTTCGCATTCGAGCGGACGGCGGCCGTCCGAAACTCCCGATGATTCATCGCCTTCACGAAGTCCACGTCGAGATCGGCACGCCGTCAGGGGCTGTATTCAGGGGATTCAGCAAAGCCGTCACAATCAAAGCCCGGAAGCAGGCAATCATCGAGTTTGGGAGAAATTGGGTGAACTACGTCAGTCTCAGCGACCATGCGGAATTGATTGTTCAGGAAGGAACTGGCTGTCGCCAATTTCTCCTGAAGAATGCCATGGCGCGGCTCGACAAGAAAAAACTGTCGGTCCTGGCTGAAACGGTCACTTCCCGTCCCGGTGCAACCAAACCCAGAAAAGCGTAGCATTATGACTCCTTCCCAAGAAGATTTCGACAAAAATTGCCTGGTCTGCGGCAAGAGTTTGGAGAACGGCGGCGGCTTTGCTCGACTCAAAGTGGAGGAGGGGATGATTGCCTTGTGCTGTCCGCTTTGCGTCGAAACCTACCATGCCAATCCGCCGCGATACCTAGCTAAACTCGCCCTTCCTAATCTGCGCCTTCTCAATCTGCGCCCGCCGGGAGCAAGCGATCACGAAGGCATTTATCCATGAAGAATTCAATTATCAAACGGACCATACTGGCCGTGTTAATCCTCGTTGCCACGGGATTGGGCGTCTGGATGTTAGTGCGATCACTGGCAACAAGCTCCGCTCCAGCTCAGGCGGAGGCAGGCGGTCGCAAGATTCTCTATTACAAATCCACAATGATGCTCGGCGAGATCAGTCAAACCCCGCGCAAGGACAGCATGGGAATGGACATGGTCCCCGCGTATGAAGGTGAGCAAGATAGTACCGCGATCAAAATCGATCCGGTCACCACGCAAAACATGGGACTTCGCACTGCGGAGGTCACGCGTGGTCCGGTGCATCGCGTCATCCGGACTGTCGGCAGCATTGATTTCGACGAAACCGCCGTGTCCGAAGTCACCACCCGCGTCGAAGGCTGGATCGAGAAGCTCTACGTCGATTCCACCGGCAAGCTCGTTCATAAAGGCGAACCGCTCTTCGAGTTTTATTCGGCGGATCTGTATCTGGGGGAGAGGGAATACATCCTGGCATTGGAACAGGGGGAAGCCGTCGCTGCTCCCGTCCTGAACAAGCTCTATCATCTCGGCCTGCCGCTGAGTGAGATAGAGAATCTCCGAAAGACCAAGCAGGCGCAGCATACGCTGCGGATTACCTCCCCTCGCGATGGTGTGGTCATCGAGAAAAATGCCCTCCAGGGCACAATGACCACTCCAGGCAAGACACTCTATCGGATCGGAGATATCGGGACTGTCTGGGCGCTGGCCGACATCTACGAGCAGGATTTGCCCTTCATCAAAATCGGGCAGGAGACCGTGGTGAAGCTATCCTATCTTCCCGACCGCAGTTTTCGCGGAAAAGTCACTTACATCTATCCGACCGTAAACGAACAGACGCGCACAGCCCGTGTGCGCATGGAGTTTCCGAACCCTGGGTTTTTCCTCAAACCGGGCATGTTTGCCACCGTGGAAGTTCACTCGGTGCTAACCCCGGATGCCGTACTCGTGCCGGATATGGCCGTGCTGCGCAGCGGGGACGAAAACACGGTTTTTGTCGCTTTGGCGGAAGGCCGCTTTGAACCGCGCAAAGTTACTCTGGGCTCGCGCAGCATGGATGATCTCTATCAGGTTTTGGGCGGTCTGGAAGCAGGCGAACGGGTTGTCACTTCCGCCCAATTCCTTCTCGATTCCGAGAGCCAGCTTCGCGAGGCGATTCAGAAAATGCTTGCCCCGTCCCCAGAGATCGGGAGCCACAGCGGTCACGCGCCGGCTGGCGATGCCACCCCACCCCCTGCCGGAGGCGAACATGCGGGCCATGCTGCACCAGAGCCGCCTGCCTCGCGGACCGCTTACGTTTGCCCGATGCCCGAGCACTTCTCCATCCTCTACAACGCTCCCGGCAAATGCCCAATCTGTGGCATGACGCTCGTGGAATCCACCGTGCAAACGCCTCAGGCAAACCCCACACCAGCCGCCAAACCGCAAACCGAGAGCCATGCTGAAAGCAATCATTGAGTTTTCGCTGAGGAATCGGTTCCTCGTTCTGCTCGGCGCAGTCGCGCTCACCCTCTCCGGCATTTATGCGCTGCGCAATCTGCCTCTCGACGCAATCCCGGATCTCTC
>DATDAX010000318.1:0-3934 GCA_036525175.1 Terrimicrobiaceae bacterium
GACTACGCGACCTTGGAATCGCTTCCCGGCGTAGTGGTTTTTGGCGGCGAAGAGCCGCTACCGCGCTTGAGCGATGTAGCGCGTGCCTTGCGCTATCCGGAAATCAGCGTCGTGATCGATCTCTCGGCGATCAGCCATAAGGAAAAACTCGCGTACGTGGATGAACTGCTACCGATGCTCGCCGCGCTAAGACGGAGCATCGGCCTGCCGCACTGGATCGTGGTGGATGAGGCGCATTACTTCCTGCATCAACCAAAGGTTGAACAGCGCGTGGACTTCGATTTGGCTGCTTATGTCTTGATTACCTACCGCCCTTCGCAGCTCCATCCTGAGCTGTCGCGTGCGGTCGAAACGATCATCGTAACGCCGCTGACTGACCCAACCGAAGTTCAAGCGCTCGCTACGCTGTGCGGCGCGGCGGAAGGCGCGGAATTCGCATGGGGAGAGGTGCTCGGAGGCCTGGGGATCGACGAAGCGGCCGTGCTTCCTCGCCTCGCCGCGAAAGGTCGCTTACCACAACGATTCACGATCGCCGAACGCATTACTTCGCATGTGCGGCATCGCGCCAAGTATCTCGAAGTGCCGTTGCCCGAGGAGCGTGCTTTCGTCTTTACCCACCACGGCCAGCCTTTCGGCCCGCGGGCGCACACATTGAAAGAGTTCGTTACGGCGCAGCAGCGGTTGCCGGCCGCAGCGCTTGAGGGCCATGCGCAACGCGGCGATTTTTCACACTGGGTAGCCGATGTATTCGGCGACCAGCCACTCGCCGCAGCGATCCGCAAGATCGAGAAGGAGTATCGCCGTGGCCGTGTAGCGAACTTGTCCGAGTCGCTCATCAAGCCGATCCGCGAGCGCTATCAGCTGACTGGCTAGCGCTTCACAAGTCCGCAGGTGCCTGGGTTTTGATGCTTCTATAGCAAGGTGCCACGTAGGACGACTACGGCTATGCCGAAGTAAATTAATAGCCCGGTAACATCTACCAACGTCGCCACAACCCAGCAACGAGATGGCAATAGTGCGCTCCTCGGGCGTGAGAAGCGACAAAAGCTGTTTGGTTATAGCCGCTGGCAATTCGTCAAGCAGATGGGTGCGGTCATCGGGCGCCATGTTGTTGAGAAGAGCGGCGACATCATCCTGCGCCATCGTTTTCAACAACGATTCTGGAGGTATTCGAAGACGTCGGCGGCGAGTCCGCGCGGCAGAATACGAAAGACGATCACCTGATCCTCAACCGGCAGACTGATAATCAAGCCCGCCAGGTCTGCGGCCTCCCAGTTCTCAAACTTCCCGCGCAATGCGGAGAAGTCGCGAGCACGAACGATGCTCTCGAGATCGGGCTGTAAACCAGCGATCATGGGTGCCCCCAGCTTCTTATCATGACGAACAAGCGGCGATAGAGCTCAAGCGGCGAAGAGCTGTGAATATGCGTGCTCGGTGATCGCAACGGCTGCCGGGTGCTTCACGCGCCGTTCGGCGGTGATCGCGTAGAAGTCGCTGCCGCACTCTTCGACCCTTGCGATGACTTTGAGGCCGTAGTGTTTTAGGGCTGCGCGATCCACGACCGTATGCACCGTGGTGAAACCGAGCGCGCCGGCTGCCGCGACTTCCATCAGCGCCGAATCCTCGAACTCCCCGACCAGGCGCGGGCGCACTCCTTGCGCATCGAACCATTTTTCGAGCGCTCCGCGCATGCCCATGTTCTCGCTCGGCAGCAGCGCGGGAGCTCCATGCAGGGAGCGCGGAAAGTTGCGCCGCAGTTTGACCGCGATCGCGGGCACGGCGCAAAAGGTGACTCCGGAGCGGCCGAGCCGATGATTGAATGTCTTCGCCTTGAGGCTGCTCGACGCTGGTTCATCGGCGAGCACGATGTCGAGCCGATGCGCCTGCAATTGATTGACCAGCGGCCCGATCTCCGCTTGCCGGCACACGATGTGGACCGGCTCGGCGAAGCAAAACGCCGACTTGAGAATCTCGAAGGCGATCAGCTTTGAAAGCGCGTCGGTCATGCCGACGTTGAACCGCAGCGCGCGGTTTCCGGGACGCTGCTTCACAGCGCTCATGAGCTCGCGGCCGATCGAGAAAATCTCGTCCGCATAACTCAGCACGAGCTGGCCGACTTCGGTGAGCACCAGGTTGCGCCCGCTGCGCTGAAATAGCTTCTGGCCGAGCGTCTCCTCCAAGAGTTTGAGCTGTGCGCTGATCGAGGGCTGCGAAACGTGTAGCTGCTCCGCGGCTTTGCGCACACTCTCCGTCTTCGCAACTGTCCAGAAGTAGCGCAGGTGGTGAAAATTGAGCCATTCCATAGGGAAAATAACACATAGCCTAACACTATCGGTATAATCAATTATTAATCTTAGTCCTTTTGTCGGACTGGGGTAAGATGAAGACATCAACAATAAGCCCTCACACCGGCATCCCGTGATTCCAACCCTTTCCTCTCTCGCCACCAAGCCAGCTCCTGGCCTCGGTTTCTCCGAAGCCGCGCGGGCTTTGCGGTCCATGGTGTCAGACATCGTCTGGAACCTGCATTGCATCATTGCGAACCCGAATTCGAAGCTGGATGAGGTGCGGGCTGCGAAACGCCGGTTGCTACGACTGCTTGAGACGAGCAAGTTTCAGGAGATCATCGTTCCGCCGCTCGCCCTCCCGCTCGAGCCGGCAGAGGCGGCTGCGACAAAGCGGCGCGACTCCATGGCATTGTGCGAGCTCTGTGGTCGCCCTATCTCTCGAGACGTGGCGAAGACGCGCATCCGAGTGCCGCCGAACGCACGCGCATGCCCCTCACCGAGCGTCCGCACGAATCATTTGACCACAAGGCGCGGCGCGCCGTGCCTTCCTACGCAGGGGCCGCGCAATCTCACAATCACCACCGATCGAATTAGGATTATAGACATGGATCGAACCCCTGCAGGCATGCACATGCAAAATCGGCCTCACTACTTCAGCTCGGAAATCTACGGGCGGACCAAGCCCGAGGTTCCATGCAGCACTAGGAGGCGGGAGTATCGTGAGTCAGAAAAGACGACCGCGGTGGAATCCGTCCGGCTGAGACTATTTGCTCAGTCTGAAAAGACACCGCGGTGCGCCATTGCGAACACACGCCTCCCGCACGGGCACGCCAATGATTTCTGCCAGCAACGCTTCGGCGAGTTGGCACACCTCGGGATGCTCGTTGACGACGGAGGCGAGCGGACAACTGAAGCCTCGGATGACGATTTCATCACCCGCGTCTTCCAACTCCGCGAGACCGCCGAGATCCTTCAAGACGCCAACGGCAATTTTCAGACGCTCGCGAAGCTCAGCCTGTGTCAAGACCTTGGAAAGCGGAGCACGGACGCCCGCAAGGCGCCGACCAACCTCGCGCAACAACTCGCCCTTCTCTGCCGGAGTGATTCGCGATTCCAGCGAATGGAGAAGCTGATTAAACAGCAGATCATAAGCCTTGGGAAAAAGCTGGCTGGCTTCCGGCGTGAGAGAGTAGAGCGCCTCCGGTTTGCGCGTGGCCGTGCGCTTGCCCGATTGCTGGACAAGCCCATCGCGTTCCAAGGTCGAAAGGTGTGAGCGGACCGCGTTGTCGGTCAGTCTCAACGCCTCGGCTAGCTCATTGACGGTAGCCTCCCCGCGGCGCAGCAGTTGTACGACCTGTCCGCGAGTGCTGGAAAGAAACCGATTACTCCAACCTTCCATAATACTTCTAAAAATACGTCGAAACCGATATAAAGCAATATAGTTCAATAAGAATTTGACTTATTGGTGTTTATGCCATAACTTAAAATAAAGCTAAAGGAGATATCAATGAACACAGCAACAGCATCAGAAACACGAACAAGCGGCGCATCGGTGAGAGCGGCACAGACAGGTGACCCAGCCTATCAGGCTTATCGCGTCCTTCAGGCCGGTTTCATTGCAGCGCCGATCCTCGCGGGACTCGACA
>DATDAX010000319.1:0-3665 GCA_036525175.1 Terrimicrobiaceae bacterium
CCTGCTCACACGAGCGTTCGCATACCGCCTCCCCGCCGCGACGGTACCGGCAAAGCGGTTGAATCCGGAGACGGGGGCGTTCCTCGATTGCTTGCTCAAAGCTCTCAGGCGCAGCTGCGAAGTCAACACGTTTTGCCGGAACTGAGGCCATAAGAAGATGCCGCCCGGCATTGAAAAGTCCCACCCGCGTATTCGTCTCGGGACTTTACTCCCTATCGGTGTACACTAACGTAGTTTAACCCCTTCCCTTCTTATGAAAGCGCTTGTTCTTGAAGAAAAACACAAACTGTCACTCCGGGATTTTTCCATCGATGAGCCGCTTGGACCGCATGATGTTCGCATTGCGCTTCGGGCTGTCGGTGTCTGCGGAAGTGACGTGCACTATTATCAACATGGCGCCATCGGTCCGTTCGTGGTGCGCGAGCCCATGATTCTTGGGCACGAGGCGGCCGGAGTGGTTTTGGAGACCGGAGCGAGCGTCACCAAACTGAAGCCAGGCGACCGCGTTTGTATGGAGCCCGGAATACCGGATCCAAATAGTCAGGCGACACGGCTCGGAATTTACAATCTTGACCCTGCCGTACGCTTCTGGGCCACTCCGCCAGTCCATGGCATTCTTCGGCCGACCGTGGTCCACCCTGCCGCGTTCACTTTCAAGTTGCCCGACAACGTTTCTTTTGCCGAGGGCGCAATGGTGGAACCGCTTGCAGTAGGCATGCACGGGGTAAACAAGGCGCGCGTTCGGGCAGGGGATGTTGCGGTGGTGATCGGCGCGGGTCCGATTGGCATGGTGACCGCCCTTGCCGCGATGGCGGGCGGTTGCAGCAGAGTGTTCATCACCGACATGCAACCTCAAAAGCTTGAGCTTGCCGGAAAGTATCCTGGTATCACGCCCGTAAACGTGCGCGACAAGAACATCACGGAGGTTGTGAATGAGGCGACCGAGGGCTGGGGAGCCGACATCGTCTTCGAAGCCAGCGGGAATGTTCGCGCGCTGCAGGGCGTCTTCGATCCGCTTTGCCCGGGCGGTTGCGTTGTCTTTATTGGCATACCGCTTGAACCTGTCCCTCTCAATATTGTCAGTGCGCAAGTGAAGGAGGCACGCATCGAGAACGTATTCCGATACGCGCATGTGTTCCCTCGGGCGTTGGCGCTCATGGGGGCCGGCAAGATCGATGTAAAACCGCTCATCACGGACCGATTTGGCTTTGAGGAATCGATCGCTGCGTTTGACTTCGCCTCAAATATGCCCCCGCAGAGCGTGAAAGTGCAGATCGAACTGCCGGCATAGGGTCAAGCCGTTTAGCAGGACGATTTCCCGATTTTGGTTGACGCTGACTGGCGCCTAGCTTTCGGCGGTATTCCGTTTGCCGAAGACTTCGATCGCCAGCGGGACCGTTGTCAGCAGGCCAACGCCGCAAAGAGTCCAGCCTACGGCCTTGCGTTGTTCAAGATTCAGCTTGTCAGCAAGCAATAGTCCGACCCCTGCGCCCAGAGCCGCTCGGGTTCCCGCCAGCAGCGCGATTTCAGGCAAAGTCAATGTTACCGTCTTCATCGTTGTACTATAATCAGAAGGTGGTGCTTTTGGAAGCAAGGGAGGTCAGGTGCGGCCCGTTGAAGGGTAAAGCGTTGCTTAAATGGTCATTGAAATCGGGGCGCTGATGAAGCGAAAATGTGTGCATTCTTAGTCCTTTGAAAAGCAAAGTCAGAGCATCGAAGAGCGGGGGCGAGGCCCCATTGAAGTTTGTCAAGCTGGACGACAATCTCTTTCGATATGTCACGGCGCATCAGAGTAGAGCTTGCGATCCTGTGCTCGATGCTTTGAGGAGCGAAACTGAAAAGCTCGGCTCAATCAGCGAAATGCTGATCAGCCGCGACCAAGGATCCTTCCTGACGCTATTGACCGCTTCTCTGGGAGTGAGTTCCGCAGTAGAAGTGGGCACATTTACCGGCTATAGTGCCATCTGTATCGCCCGAGGCCTTTCTCCGCGAGGCCGCCTGCTCTGTATCGACGTCAACGAGGATTGGACGGCAATCGCCCGCCGCCATTGGAAGCGCGCCGGCCTCTCTCATAAGATCGACCTGCGCCTTGGAGGTGGGAAGGCAGAGCTCGAAGCTCTGGAGGCAGGCTCAATTTTCGATTTGGCGTTCATAGACGCGGACAAGCCTGGCTATGATCTCTACTACGAGCTCTTGTTGCCTCACATGCGATCCAACAGCCTGATCATCTTCGACAACATGCTCCAACATGGCCGCGTCCTGAATCCAAAGGATCAATCCGCGCAAGCCATCGATAGCCTTAACAAGAAGCTTTGCGCCGATCCGCGTGTCGAATCCGTTCTACTCGCGGTTGCGGACGGCCTCATGTTTTGTCGCAAGGTTTAGTTCAGCTAGCGGCCGTCAATTCACAGAAGTTCCCCAATCCTCAAACCCTCTTGCCCATGACGGCTGTCCACCGGCAATCGAGTAGGTCATAGCGCTTTCTTTCAACTCACCAGTGTCCACGTCGAAGAGCTCGATGGCGGCGGGTCCGTAGGGGTCCGATCTTGACTTGATAATGATGGCCGTGTCGTTTCGAACAAGTTTCCATTTTTCGACATTTGGCAGCTTGGGATGGACTACGCAAAGAGTCTTGCCGTTGCGGAGCAGCTGGAACCCGTCTTTTTGAAGACGAACTTGAACAACGCCCGGCGGTCTCGGTGGCTCGGAAGGGATTGCGCACCCAGCGACGGCGAGAAGAAGGGCGACGAAGCAGACGAACATCGTGTGCCCAAGTAGCGCGAGAAAGAACTTCATAGAAGCAATAAGTCTAGGCCCAAAATTCGCTTTTTACAGAAAACAATTCGGTGCCCGATCGATCGGTCTTCCGACATGTGCCTGGGTTTCCCACGTCGGCGTTCGAACAGCACAGCGAATAGCCAAAAACTAGGCGTCGAGCAGCGGGTCGCACAGAAATCTTACGCGCTCCGACCAGTACCAGAATATCGTTGCTGCCATCTTCGATGAGCGCGGCACGTATTGCGAAAGAGTTTCTCTATCAGGCAACCCCTGGCCCTTTCCGCAGAGCAATTGGACAGCGCTATCCGCGACTTCAAAGGCGTTCTGCGTGCTGAAGACTTTCGCGGCTATCGAAAGTTCGATGAGCGGTATTCAGCATCAGACCATCGCACGCAGATCCGATGGCACACAGGCAGCCGAGGCTTGGAAACAGACCCTCGCACCCGGAGCGGCGACTCCCCCGCATTCCCATGAGTGCGAGGAAGTCATCTACATTCTGCAAGGCAAGGGAGAGATCGCGATCGAAGGCAAGACGATGCGTTTCGGCGCGGATTGCACCCGCATACTTCCGCCGTGCCAGGTGCGTCAGATCACAAATACGGGCCCGGAGGATATGCGGCTGGCCGCATGGCTTTCGGAGAGCCCGGCGCGCGCATTTCTACCGACCGGTGAACGCATCGCCCTTCCCTGGGATGTCTAGACATTTGCCGCCGCACTTTCGTCGCGACAACATTAGGGACGGTCGGCCAGCCAGCGACGCGTGGCGTCAATGGTATAGTTCGTCAGTTGGTGCCCGGCATTCTCGAGGCGAAGCGTGACATTGGCTCCGGCCTCGCCGAGCAAGCCTGCGAGGCGGCGCGAGTTCTCTGGCGGGACGATCGGGTCGT
>DATDAX010000320.1:0-5010 GCA_036525175.1 Terrimicrobiaceae bacterium
CATCTGGCACATTTTGGGCTGATGAGGTCCGGTTAGATGAGCGTCTTCAATCCGAAGAATCACTTCAACGGGGCGTGAACTGGAAGTGGCTCAATGCAATCGAGAGCTTCGGGAAGCGATTGCTGGGTGTGGATTAAAGCGTTTTGACGGCAGTCGAGCGCCCGGCGATTTTGTGGCTGTTCTTCTTGTCAGGCATCGGACGGAGAAGAGTTCGACGTTTGCTTGGTAGCGGGCTTGCCGTGCTCCCGACGCACGAGTCGAATCGACTGATGATGTCCGTGACGAAACGTTCAGAAAACCCGGCCACAAAGCACCAAAAAATCAGCTTCGCGTATTCCGTCGCGTCGCCGTGGACCTGAAAAATAGCGGTCAGGCCCTCGATGGAATTGCTGGACGCATCGGGGACGAACTTCGGAAAGAGGTTACTCGCGGCAGACCCAAAACGAAAGGAATATAGGTGAGCACGGCAAGGAATCCCGCCGACGAGCGGAGAGAGGCAGATATAGACCCACGAATGCGCGAGCAGCACGCCGAGGGCGATCAGCAATCGATTGCTGCTTGTTCGGGTGGCCTGGAGGTTCTCGTTCATTTCGGAAATCCTGAGATGCGCAGAGCGGCGACCTGCAGTGCGACTGCACGTTGCGGGCGGCGCCATTGGCAAGCGAAACCTTCAGCGAATCCGAATTGGTTCGTTGGCAGCCAGCTTTGCGTGGTGATCGATGATGTTGGTGCAAAGCCCTCACGAGCGTTGGCGTCCAGGTCAATGGCGGAGGCAACGGATTAGGGATGGAGTCCGCGATAACCCGGTCGGCTTCATTCTTCAAGCAGATCAGCGGAGGGGCGAACCTACAGTTTGCGAATTCCGTTCCCGCGGTTTCAAGTCGACGTCTGTTTGCGAACCGCAATCGCATTCTCTGCCGGGATAACGTGTGAGCCGAAGCGATTAGCATAGACTTTCGTGAACTCGGCGCCAAAAAAGACAATCTGAGCCGAATAGTAGACCCACAAGAGTAACACGATGAGTGAGCCTGCCGCGCCGTATGATGAGCCAACCCCGCTCTTTCCCAGGTAAAGTCCAAGCACCTCCTTGCCGACCGTGAAGAGCGCGGCGGTGATCAAGGCGCCGATCCAGACATCGCGCCAGGCAATCTTCGCGTCGGGAAGGAATTTGAAGATCATCGCAAAGAGCAACGTAATCACCGCCAGCGAAAGGATGGCGTTTGCGGCCTGGATGAGCATCTCAATTCCCGGGACAATGCCACCGAACCATTCTGCTATGAACGCGATTGCTGTTGTGAGAAGAAGTGAAATTAGGAGCAGGAAGCCGACAACCAGAATGAAGCCGAAGGAAAGAACGCGGTCCTGGAGGAGTCCTAAGATTCCGCGTCCGGGCTTGGATTGAACGCCCCAGATAAAATTGAGCGAGGTCTGCATCTGCCCGAAAACCCCCGAGGCACCGACGATCAGTGTCACAAATCCGATGAGGGTCGCTACAAGACCTGTTGCAGGCGTCGAATTCGCATTTTCAACGACATCCTGCATCGCTCCTGCACTCGCTTCCCCAACCAGGCTGCGTAATTGATCGAAGATCTGACCTTGTGCAGCCTCGCGCCCGAAGACCAGTCCAGCGATCGACACTGTTATGATCAGGAGCGGAGCTAGCGAGAAGACGGTGTAAAAGGCGAGTGCCGCACCCAGGGTTGGAGCTTGATCATCGAACCAATCCCAAGCGGCCTTTTTCAGAAGAGCAAAGGCTTCTTTCACAGTCATGAGGTGCTCGGCGACGGATCAGGGGTCCGCCGGGAACTCACAATGCTGGCGTTGAGGTTGACGAGGGTGAGCAACCTCCGTGAAGAGTTAGCTTGATCAATCGGGCACTCTGTTTCTTAGAAATCTTCTATCTCGCGCCGAACCTCTTCCTTCGTCTTGCCAAGACGCTGTTGCAGGCGGCCGAGCAACTCATCCTCTTTGCCCTCGGCGAAGGTCAGGTCGTCGTCCGTGAGTTGCCCATACTTCTGTTTGAGCTTTCCCTTAATTTCGTTCCAGTTGCCCTTGATTTCTAGTTTAGTCATATCCCTGTTTCGCAGGCACGAGCGGAGATGGATGCCGCAAATCTATTTAAATGGCGGCGGGAGGCGGCTCGGCTACGTCGCTAGGCGCCTGTGCGCTGCCAATGCAATCGTCGCGAGGCAACCACGATCGATGCGAGCAGCGATTTGGTTACGAAATGTTAAGACGATGAAATTGAATACTCTCGAAGACCTATACATTCACGAACTCAAGGATCTCTACAGTGCGGAAAAACAGCTAATCAGGGCGCTTCCGAAAATGGTCAAGGCTGCGACAAATGACGAACTAGCCTCCGGCTTTCAAGAGCATCTGGAACAGACCAGGACGCATGCTGAAAGGCTGGAGGAAATACTATCAGACCATGATCAATCGCTGCGTGGCCCAAAGTGCAAAGGGATGGAAGGCCTTCTTGCAGAGGGCGCTGAAATGATTGAGGAGGAGGCGGATGAGGAAGTGCGCGATGCAGGTCTCATCGCAGCCGCTCAGCGCGTTGAGCACTACGGGATAGCCGGTTACGGAACCGCACGGACTTATGCCGCTCTTCTCGGAGACAAAAAAGGAGAGAAGATTCTTCAGACCACTCTGGACGAGGAAGCCGAAACCGACAAAAAACTTACCTCGTTGGCGACGTCCACGATCAACGTTGCTGCCGACAAGTAGGGATCAAGGTTTCTCGGAACAGAAGCCGTCGTCAGCTCAGGCAGCGCCAACGAATCACCGTAGCCGGCGTCGTCGATTTTGGTACCAGTTCATCATCGGCGTCACAGTTATACCATGGGCAATGATTGAGACGGCGATCGTGGTGAGCGTGAGTGAAATCAGCTGCGAGGTAAGTTCCTTAGGCAATCCCTGATTGACCACAAACATGAGGTAATAGAGCGATCCAATACCGCGGATCCCAAACCATGAAATCAGTCGGCGCTCGGAGGTGGTGATTTTCCTACGGAGCAAGCCGACATGTACCGCGATCGGGCGGATCACAAGGAAGAGCACTGCGATGAACCACGTTTCATCGATGCCGAGATACTGCGGCGAAAGCGCCGCAGCGATAACAAGCACGAGCGCGACCTCCACGATGCGTTCCATCTGCTCGTTGACGGCAAGGACAGCGCCAGCCATGTGCGCAGGCGCCTTCTCCGGGTGCGTTGCAATTTCATCCGGTTTTAGAATAGCCTCCGTTTCGAGTTCTTCGGGCGGCGGCTCCCTGCCGGTGTGACCTCGCTCGACTGCACGCAATGCCAGGCCGGCAGCGAAGACAGCGAGGAAGCCATACGCGTGGACCTGCACAGCCGCGCCATACGAGAGCGCGATCAGGCCCAGCGCCAGCAACTCGTCCCGGCCAATGCCTTCGTGATGCTCACGTCGGAGATAAATGACACCCTGGCCGATCAGCGCTCCGCACAGCGCTCCGATGGCCAGCCCCGCTCCGATGGCCCATACAACATCAACCGCCCACCATTTCCATCCTCCGGCGCCGAGCTCGTGGAGACCGCATAATCCAAGCCCGAGCATCACAAACGGGAACGCCGTGCCGTCGTTCAATCCTGCTTCGCCGGTAAGGCTGAAGCGCAACCGGTCGCGGTCCCTGACATTCTCAAGCTGCACGCCCGAAGCGAGGACCGGATCGGTCGGCGCAAGCACCGCACCGAGGAGCACGGCTCCGCCAAGCGGTAGGCCGAGGCCGAACATTCCAACGATCGTTACCATCCCCACAGTCAACACCATCGAACTCGAAGCAAGTCCGATGGGGATCCACCATTGCGGATCGTGCAGCGGAACGCGCAATTTCAGGCCCGTGGTGAAAAGCGAAATGATCACCGCGATCTCCGCCAGCCGTTCGAGCAGCCCCGAGGCCGCTTCTGCGTCGATGAAAAGGAATCCGAGCCCGAGTGGTCCAAATGCGGTTCCTGCCGCGAGGTAGATCATCGTTTCTGAAAGCGGCAGACGCTTTACCGACGAGGCGAGCATGGCCACCGAAACAAGCAGCACGCCAATGAGGATGTAGAAGAGATCGAAATTCACATTGGCTCTCTCTTCCTAAGATACAACAGGTTACCTGGAAGCGCGTCGAGTATGTCCCCGCGAAAAGTTCGCGCCGTTGTCGAGTCGCGATTTGCGTCTCATAATTACCCGCCTCCCTCCCAGGGTATCCGTCCTGCTATTCGTCGTCCTTAGCGAGCGCCTAAACCATCTCGACCTCGCGCTCGAAGTCTCGGTGCTTTCGCACCCCGGTTTTCAGGGCATAGGTGCAATTTTCTTCGTTGACCGTGATCATGCCGGGTACGGAGTTATCGAGCTTGGCTGAATCAAGCAGCGCGTGCGTGCGCTGAACGCTCGTGAATACGCGCGTGGTCGAAGTGCGTGATTTTTGCGCGGAAGTGGGAAATCCTCCAGCAATGTCGGTTTGTGCAGAACGGCCTTAAAGTGAATTCTGATCACCGCTGATTCTAAGTCCCTGATTGGTGTTCATGTCATCACCGGGCGTCAAGGTCATGCTTCTGAAGATGTTCGTCTTTGGCAGTGATTTTGTTGCTCATGGTGGCGTGGTACATATCGCGACAGCCTCACGATCCGCGTGTAGGCTGAAAAGACTGCCGTCGCCTGCTTGCAAAATCAGTCCCCGCCGGATCTCCCAAGCGAAGAAATCAATTCCGGGCTACGCCCCAATCCCTCTGGCGCTCGATGACGCGGACCGCTAAACGTCCCGTCGTTTTTCGAACCGCCTCGGTTTGGACCACTGTGCTGAAGGCCCTTTATTCCCAGATTCCTCGGATCGATTTCTGTATGTCGGTGACGCGGAGAGAAGCCGCGATCTGGGGCTCAGAAACCGCCCGGGTGCGGCGATCGAGCTGAAAACAAGACTTTAGTTCGTGCGGGATGAAGCGGGTGAGCTGTGAATACAGATGACTGTGACTGTGCCGGCCCTTGAGGTAGTAGCGC
>DATDAX010000321.1:0-3942 GCA_036525175.1 Terrimicrobiaceae bacterium
TTCTTCGCGTCCATCGAACGCTCGAAGGTCCCTGAATAGAGCGTTTTTGCATCCTGACTCATACGAGTTTAGGTCTCGCGTGACATTTTTCGCCACAACGCCCCACTTTTCACCACCTCGGCGTGAAAAAGTCAATCCAAATTCGACTGGACTGTTCACATAGTTGTGAGCCGTTTGACTAGGGGTGAGCAGGTCGCGGTGAGACTTTGGCTGTCTTCTTGGGCGTGGAACCTGCTATTGGCTGCCGGCCGATCCAGCTACCACCGCATCGCGGTAAATCGTCTTGCGGCTTCTTCGGCGTTGGCGCGGCTATTGAAAGCGGAGATACGGAAGTAACCTTCTCCCGAACTTCCAAAGCCACCGCCCGGTGTGACTACGACATGTGCTTCGTTGAGAACGCGATCAAAAATCTCCCAACTGGTGGCGCCGGCAGGACCTCGCACCCAGATGTACGGAGCGTTCACGCCTCCGTGAACGTCCAGTCCATCGCGAGCCACCGACTCTCGGAGAATTCTGGCGTTGTCCATGTAGTGTGAGACCAGGGCCGCGACTTCCGCCTTCCCTTCTGCGGAATAGAGCGCTTCGGCCCCACGCTGTGTGACATACGAGACGCCGTTGAATTTTGTTGAAAAGCGGCGATTCCAGAGCGGGTGAAGTGGACGCCTTTCTCCATTGGCGGCCTGGCACTCCAGTTCCTTTGGCACGACGGTGAACGCGCATCGCACGCCGGTAAATCCGCCGTTCTTCGAGAAACTGCGAAATTCTATCGCGCATTTACGGGCCTGCGGGATCTCGTAAATGGAATGGGGAACGTCGGGCTCGGTGATGTACGCTTCGTAGGCGGCGTCGTAGAGGATGACGGCGTCGTTCTCGAGCGCAAACTGCACCCAATCCGCGAGGCGTTTGCGAGTGGCCACGGCACCCGTGGGATTGTTTGGCGAGCAGAGGTAGATGAGATCAACCCGCTCGCCGGGCACCTCGGGCATAAATCCATTCTCCGGGGTGCAAGGCAAATAGAGGAGCCCGCTGTAGATACCCGCATCGTCCGGCGGGCCGGTGTGGCCGGTCATGACGTTGGTGTCGACGTAAACCGGATAGACCGGATCCATCACCGCGATCCGGTTATCGTCGCCGAAAATGTCGAGGATGTTCGCACAGTCGCATTTTGAACCGTCAGAAACAAAAATCTCATCGTCAGCGACCTCGATGGCGCGGGATCGGTAATCGTTTTCCGCGATCGCGTGCCGGAGAAATTCATAGCCTTGCTCGGGTCCGTAACCGTGAAAGCTCTCTCGGACGCCGAGGTCGTCGACGGCTGCATGCATGGCGGCGCGCGCCGCTGCGGGCAAAGGTTCGGTTACGTCGCCGATGCCGCAGCGAATCAGACGCCGCGCGGCCTCCGGGTTCGCATCGGTGAACGTTTTGACCCGCCGGCCTATTTCAGGAAATAGGTAACCAGCCTTTAGTTTGAGATAGTGCGAGTTGAGATGCGCCATGAAAATCCAGCGAGAGCAACGTGAAACCCGACGTGAGCGTCAGCATGCGCACCGAATGAACGCGCGCACCTCAATGGCGCCGCCCTTCTGATCGAGAGCGTCGTCGAAGGATCGCTCGGCGTTAGCCCAGCGCAGCTTCGTAATTCTTCTCGGCGGCCCTCCAGGAGACGACTTGCCACCATGCTTTCAGATAGTCGGCACGGCGGTTTTGGTAATTGAGGTAGTAGGCATGCTCCCAGACGTCCACACCGATCACGGGGGTGCCCACCGCGCCCGCGATGGTTTTGCCCATGAGCGGGCTATCCTGATTGGCTGTTGAAACGATTTCGAGCTGCTTGGACGGATTGACAACGAGCCACGCCCACCCACTGCCAAACCGCGCGAGGCCGGCTGCTTCGAACTTTGCCTTGAACTCGTCGAAGCTGCCGAAGGTCGCGTTTATGGCGTCGTCAAACGCTCCGCTCGGTGCGCCGCCCGCGTCGGGAGCCATGATCTTCCAGAAAAACGTATGATTGGAGTGGCCTCCGCCGTTGTTGCGCACCGGGCCGCGAATGGCCTCCGGTACAGAAGCGAGGTCGCCGATAAGCTCGTCCACAGGTTTCTTGGCAAGCTCTGGCTGATTTTCCAGGGCTTTATTGAGGTTGGCCACGTAGGTTGCGTGATGCTTGCCGTGGTGAATTTCCATCGTCTTGGCATCTATGCTGGGTTCGAGAGCGTTCGGGGGATAGGGCAGTGGTGGAAGTTCGTAAGCCATGATATTAGTCTAAGTTCGCGAGAAACGTAGACGCTTCCCGCAGTGCTTCAAGCTGGAATGGCGCCAAGACACAGATTTGACTGTTCCGGCTTGCATCGACGCTGGTAGTTTCGCGTCGAGTTTGGTTCGACAAAACGACCGGTCTGATTGGAAACGGCAGCCTCCATCGCAAAGCTTCAGGTCCGGCGCTCGCTCCTGGCGGATGTCATTTTAGTGCTGGTGATTGCCGGTCTGCTCGTGGCCATTCTGAACGTCGCCGACGAATGGAAGGCGCCCTTTCGCGCTGAGACGGAGATCGACCTGTCATTTTGGAAGCTGCCGCAATACACGCTCTTTTCGCTCGCGCGCGGCTGGGTAGCGTTAGGTCTGTCGCTGGTCTTTGCAATTCTTTACGGGACCTGGGCCTATTACGACCGGAAGGCGCGGGCGGTTCTCTTGCCGGCGCTCGACATCCTCCAGAGCATACCAGTTCTTGGATTCATGCCTGGGCTGGTTCTTGCGCTCGTGACGCTGTTCCCGAAAAGCAACTTTGGTCTCGAGCTTTCATGCGTGCTCATGATTTTCACCGCCCAGGTCTGGAACATGGTGTTCAGCTATTATGATTCTCTTAATGCTGTTCCTGAAGATTTGAGACAGATGGGAACCCTTTGCGGTTTCGGGCCGGCGCAGCGTTTCCTGCGCATCGAGCTGCCGTTTGCGGCGCAAGGGCTGATTTACAATTGCATGGTGTCCATGGCTGGCGGCTGGTTTTTTCTCACGATCAACGAGGCCTTTACGCTCGGAGACAAGAATTTCCAGCTTCCAGGCCTTGGCTCCTACATGAGCCTTGCGATATCTCGAGGCGACGTGTCCGCTCAAGTCGCTGCCGTCGTTGCGATGGGCATCATGATCATTTCGGTGGACCGGCTCGTTTGGTGGCCATTGGTGATCTGGTCGCGAAAGTTCAAGATCGAGGATGTCGCAAGCGGTCCGCTTGAGGCGACGGTCGTCCAGCGTATGCTTGCGGCTTCGAGGTTGGCTCCGGTCCTGGCGGCTGCGCGCGGGTTGTGGGAACGGGCGGCTGCCGGCGCACTCAAGCGCATGAGCTTCCTTCCCCTCACCGAATCGCTGCCCCAAAAGGTGCCCGGACGCCTCCTGAAGTGGGCCTATCTCGTTGCTTTGGCATCGGTTGTCGCCCTCGGCGGGTACGGCATGTACGGTCTCTTCGTCCTGATTGCGCAGGTGGATCTTCGGGAGTGGTTCGTCATCGTTTCGAGTACGGCGACAACATTGCTGCGGGTCCTTGCCGCCTTGATTCTCAGCTCTCTATGGACGATTCCTGCAGGTGTGTGGATTGGTCTGAATCCCCGCGTTTCCCGCATCCTTCAACCGGTCATCCAATTTACCGCCTCCTTCCCTGCGCCGATGCTCTATCCTGTTGTCTTGGGCTGGATTCTTGCGGTGGGCGGAAATCTTCAGTGGGGTGCGGTGGTATTGATGATGCTCGGCGCCCAATGGTACATTTTGTTCAACGTGGCCGCGGGAGCGCAGTCCATCCCGGCGGATATGGTGTCATGCGCCGATGTGTTCAGAATCGGTGGTTGGACGCGATGGAAGCATTTCATTCTCCCTGCGATTTTTCCTTTTCTTGTCACCGGATGGATCACCTCGGCGGGCGGAGCGTGGAATGCGAGCATTGTCGCAGAATATGTG
>DATDAX010000322.1:0-7551 GCA_036525175.1 Terrimicrobiaceae bacterium
TTTCGACCGCCGGCGCGATGCCAAGGATCACGCCCTTCATTGCTCCTACGAACGAATCCCGCTGTCCGAAATCCGTCGTCAGCGTGATGATCATCAGAGACTCAAAAAGTTCCTGAGGAGATTCTTTCCTTCCGAGGTGAGGATGGACTCGGGATGGAACTGCACGCCGAATACCGGGTGCTCAACGTGGGCAAGGCCCATGATCTCGCCCTCCTCGGTCCATGCCGTGATCTTCAAGCAATCGGGAAGCTTGCTCCGCAGCACCAAAAGCGAATGGTAACGCGTCGCATCGAAGGGACTCGGTAGTCCTGCAAAGACATTCTCTCCATGATGCAGAATCGGCGAGGTCTTCCCGTGCATGAGTCGATCGGCGCGGACGATCTCACCGCCGTAGACCTGCCCGATGCTCTGATGGCCGAGGCAGACCCCTAGCGTGGGCCTGCTTGGCCCGAAGCGGGCTATCACATCGCAGCTGATTCCGGCTTCGTTCGGCGTGCAGGGTCCGGGGGAAACCACTATTCGCTCCGGATTCATCTCCTCGATCTCATCGAGGGTCACCTCGTCATTCCGGTACACGGAAACCTCTGTCCCGAGTTCGCCGAAATACTGTACCAGGTTGTAGGTGAACGAATCGTAGTTATCGATTACGAGGAGCATCTTTATTCTATTCGCGCCCGATCGATGGCTCGCATAGCGGCCATCGCCTTGTTTACGCTTTCCTGATATTCACCCTCCGGCGTCGAATCTGCAACTACTCCCCCGCCCGCCTGAACGTACGCCTTGCCGTCCTTTAACAAAACTGTGCGCAGGGCAATGCAGGAATCAAGATTTCCGTCGAACCCAAAGTAGCCCACCGCGCCAGCGTATGTACAGCGTTTGCTCTTCTCGAGCTCGTTGATGATCTGCATGGCCCGGACTTTTGGCGATCCGGAGACTGTTCCAGCAGGAAATGTCGCGCGCATGACGTCATAAGCGGTGCGACCGCCGGCAAGCTTTCCGGAAACATGCGAAACGATGTGCATCACGTGACTGTAGCGCTCTATCGTCATGAAATCTGTGACCTCGACACTGCCAAACTCGGCGATGCGTCCGACGTCGTTGCGAGCAAGATCAACCAACATCAGGTGCTCGGCTCGTTCCTTTGGATCCGCAAGGAGATCGCTTGCGTTCGCTTCATCTTCTTCCTCGGTGGCCCCGCGCTTGCGCGTCCCGGCGATCGGACGAATCTCCACCAGATCACCAGTCAGGCGGACGTGCACCTCGGGCGAACTGCCGACAAGCGCGTATCCCTCTGGAAAGCGCAAACAAAACATGTAGGGCGATGGATTGATGAATCGCAACGTGCGGTAAAGGTCGAGCGCATCACCTGTGAATTCGGTCTCGAATCGCTGCGCCGGCACCATCTGAAAAATGTCTCCCGCGCGGATGTATTCACCGGCCCGGATTACCATCTCGTGGTACTCCTCGCGCGTCGTATTGCTTCTGGCCTCCCCGCGCCGAGGTTCGGATTGGGTAAAGATCGGCGGGAACGATATCGGATCCCGAAGCTTGTCGAGTATCGATTCGATCTCACGCGCCGCAGCGTCGTAGGCCGCATCCCGATCGTCCCCATCAACGAACGCGTTGGCAACGATCTTGAGTCTGCGGCGACGGTGGTCGAACACCAGGACAGTTCCGGCCAAAAGAAAGAACATGTCCGGAATGCCAAGTTCATCCTTCGGTGGTGGCGCTATTGTCGGCTCAAACCACCGGACGCAATCGTAGCCAAGATAGCCGACCGCGCCACCATGAAAGCCGGGAAGATTCTCAGCGGGCGCGCTGCGATAGCGTTCCATGATCTTCTGAAGCTCGTCGAGCGGATCCCGCGAAGATTCAAAGCTGCGGACCTGCCCATGCTCAATCACGGTCACAGTTTTGTTTCGTGCCGAAATCATGAGTCTCGCACCCGCGCCGAGGAAGGAATAGCGGCCGACCTGATCGCTTTGCTCGGCTGACTCGAGAAGAAATGACGGCGCGTCGCCCCCAATCTTTGCAAAGGCGGAGACGGGCGTGTCGCCATCGGCGACGATTTCCGTCCAAACGGGAACGACGTTCGCCGCGACCGCCTGCTCCGCGAAGACGGAGCGCGACGGACTCAAGGGGATCATATGAAGGAGACTTTTGGCACGGACTTCTCCACGGCGTTCTCGACCTCAAAGAGTTCGGCCGCAGCGAAATTGAACATGCCGGCAATGATGTTCGAGGGGAAAACTTCGCGTCGAGTATTATAGGCCATCACGGCGTCGTTGTAAGCTTGGCGCGCGAATGAGACCTTATTCTCGGTTGAGGTGAGTTCCTCCGACAACTGAAGCATGGTTTGATTCGCCTTGAGGTCAGGATACGCCTCGGCCACGGCGAACAACCGCCCCAGTGCACCGCTCAGCCCCGCCTCGGCGCCCATAAGCTCTTTCATCGCCTGCGGATTGCCGGGATTTGCAGCCGCCTTGGCACCCGCCGAATAGGCCGAGTTTCTGGCCGAAATGACCGCCTCCAACGTTTCGCGCTCGTGCTTGAGATAAGCCTTCGCCGTTTCCACAAGATTTGGAATTAGGTCATAGCGGCGCTTGAGCTGCACATCGATCTGGGAGAAGCTGTTTTTGTACCTGTTCCGGAGAGTGACAAGGCTGTTGTATTGGCCGATCGCGAACAACGCCAGCAACCCTACGCCGGCCACAATCGCGAGCAGGATGATCAACGCGGTTCCCATATCAAACAGAGTGCCCGCCTTCCCGGCCCCGCGCAACAGAGAAATCGCTCCGAAACCCCGCCGGGCACCCGCAACGCCCAAATGCGGTCGGGTCCGACGGAAACGGCGGAGTTAGCTTCACCCGGTCGGTTTGCAGCCCGTGCCAGGATTGCGGCGGAAGATTCAATACCGGATCAGCGTAATTCCGAGGGGCTGTATGAAATGATAGACGCAGAATACGGTTGCCGCGAGGGCTAGCGAAATAAGGGCATGAACCACGGTCTTGTTCCAGATCGAATACATCGCGAGCGCGAAGGATAGCGCTAGCATAATAAGCGGTGCCATGTGCAACGCGGAAGCTAATAGCGGAACGTGGTGTATGCCCGTGAGTAGCCATTCATTCAACGGGAAAGGCAGCACCCTTACATAGATGACCGGCGACATGATCCACGTCCCAAAAGACTCAATATAGAATCGCTCGGGACCTTGCCATAAAACATAGATCAGGATCGTCGTCGCCGTAAACGCGACAACCCGCCGGGGCGTAATCACGGACTGTGACAGGTGCATCGATGTCCTATCGATACGTCCAATGAGCTCGAGCCGCAACCGGTTTCCACTTCCCCAGAAGCTGCTGGCGCGACCGGATGCTACTTTCGGAGGATCTTGCAGATCTCCTCAATGTGGCGATGGTCCGTGCCGCAACAGCCACCCAGCACATTGAGAGTGGGGATCCTGTTTACTAAGTCGCGATACTGTGTCGCCAATTCGCACGGGTCACCCGCATCGAGCTCCTGTGCCTGATCAAGCTCGGCGTGGCTTTTTGTGGACGCGTTTGCCCTGATACCCCTGATCCGCCCGAGCCAGGATTTCCCAGTTTCCAGGGCGTCCTTGAAGTGCGTGGGATGCGCGCAGTTAATCATGTAGTAGACGGGCGCGGCGTCCGTTGCAGCATCGACCTTTTCAATTGCGTCCTCGATTGTCTCGCCTGCAGGCAATCTGCCATCGGTCTCAACGGTGAACGAGATGGCCGATGGCATTTTCGCCGCGCGCGCCTCCTGCGCGATGCCGATCGCCTCCTCCACATAGTTCATCGTGATCGCGGCGATCATGTCGGCATCCGAATCACGGAAGACCTCAATCTGCCTGCGGTGGTAGTCCTGCGCGCCCTCGACAGACATTTTTGCCGAGGCCTTGTAGCCATCGCCTCGAGGTCCGACGCAGCCGCTCACCACGACCTTGGTTTCGGGCGTTTCATACTCGTTACGGATGCGAACGAGCAATTCAATCGCCTTACGGTTAAATTCTGCCAGCGCCTGGTCAGTATACCCGAGTTTCGTTGCCCAATCCAAACTTGCCCGCCAGGTCGGGCTCTCGAGGATGAACCCGGTTCGGTACTTTCGCGCCAGATCCGCGTAACGACGGAAATACCCATCAAGAGCCTTGAATCCTTGGTCGCTTTCCAAAAGAACAAACGCCGCAAAGCTGGGCAGTTCGAGGCCATCCAGAAAAATAAGCGTTGTTTCGATCCCCCCATCCGTGATGAACAGATCACCGGAAAGCTGCGGAAGTTGGCTTCTGTATCTGGTCATTTTCGCCTCCGAGGCCTCGACCGTAGTTCGGAAACACTTTGCGTTAAGATCAACGCGGAATCACAATGGCGAACGGCGTCTCTCTGCTCTGCCGTCCCGGGATCCATCGCGCGAACGCGCTTCCTCTCTCTGTGGCTCAAGCGCCATTCGTGCACGATTCATGACTTACAGTGACCGGCGGCGGCGCCCGGAGTGTTTGAAGAATGACGCAATAGCGTTCAGTCAACGCTAAAAGCTTCGATACCGTAGGCTCGTCGGCCTCAGTATCGATAATGAAACGGAGCCTTATCGTTCGAAATCCCACCGGGGCTACCTTCGCAACGGCTAAGGTGCCGCGAAAATCAAGATCGCCTTCGGCTGAGACCCTGGCCTCTCGGATGTGTATGCCGAGGGACGTGGCGACCGCGCGAAGGGTAACTCCCGCGCAGGCCACGAGGGCTTCTAGAAGCATATCTCCTGAGCAGGCCTGTGACCCGTCGCCGCCCGCCGCCTTATGCAAGCCTGCTTCGATCAAGGCCCTTCCGACGTCGACTCTGCAGGAGATTCCCTCCGAGGCGATGCCCTCGGCACGAAGGGTGACCACGGCGCTTTCCGGATCGTCCCTATACTTCGCTTTAAGCGGCCTTTGCAGCGCTTTCAACCGCTGTGCGCTTATATCCATAGAATATCTAGCCTTCTCTTCCTTCATACTCCTCTGCCATGCAGAAAACAACTTGTCTCATGGTCGTCGACCATTCCTATAGCTTGCATGAACGCGTAGCAGATTGTTGTGCCGACGAACTTGAATCCTCGAAGGACCAAATCTTTGCTCATGGCGTCCGATTCGGGGGTATGCGTTGGCAGGTTTCCGGATCGACGCGTTCTCCTAATTGGGCGGCCGTTCACGAACCTCCAGATATACGCATCGAAACTGCCGAATTCCTCCTGGATGGCGAGAAAGGCGCGGGCATTGGTTGCCGCACTCTTTATCTTGAGTCGATTGCGAACGATTCCTGGATTGGCGAGGAGTTGCCGCTCCTTGCGCTCATCATAACGCGCAACCAGGACGGGATCAAAATGATCGAACGCCTCGCGATAGTTCTGCCTTTTCCTTAGGATGGTCTCCCAGCTAAGACCGGCCTGTGCTCCCTCTAGAACAAGGAATTCGAATAGCATGCGATCGTTGTGCTGAGGCACACCCCATTCCTGATCGTGGTAAGCGATCATTAAGTCAGATTGAGCCCAACGACATCTCCTCATTCGACGGGCATTCATCAACGCGACCGCGGGCGACCGGATGTCTCATGCATAGCCTGGCAATGTGACGGCCGGACTTTGTCCGGGGTCATCAATAGAGATTGACCGGATGAGGTCCTTTGTCGCCGGTATCAGCGGGGGCGCAATGCTAAGGTGGCGAAAGCCCATCTGAAGGAGAGCTGGAATTGCCTCTTCACGACCTCCCAGTTCGCCACAGATGGTAACAGACTTGCCGCCGGCATCTCGAATCGCGATCCCAAGCAATCGAAGCAACGCGGGATGATTGTCGATATAGTATTCGCTGACCGTGGCATCATCGCGTCCGACGGCAAGCGTATACTGCGTAAGATCGTTTGTTCCTATGCAAAGGAAATCCGCATGCCGCGCGATGTCGGCGACGGTCAAGGCGGCAGATGGTGTTTCGATCATTGCACCGAGGGGCGGGAGCCATTCGTATCCCATCTCGCGCGCGATGCTTTCGAACAGTTCGCGGATCCTCTGCATGTCACGCTCAAGCGCAATCATCGGAACGAGAATCCGGATGGCCTGATTCCTGGAAAGCTTCAACAGTGCTCTTAACTGGGTCTGCACCAACTGCGGAAACGCGAGCAGCAGACGGACGCCTCGTTTCCCCAGCAAAGGATTAGGCTCAGGTCGCATGCGCAACGAAGGAAGCGGTTTGTCACCGCCCATGTCCAAAAGCCTTATTGTCACGGGCCTGTTGCTAAAGGGGCCAACGAGAGCTTGTAGGTCATTGTAAAGCTCGTCCTCGGATGGAAGAAGTTCTCGCGCAAGATAGAGCTGCTCAATCCGAAACAGACCAATTCCATCGGCTCCGTTTTCGATAACCAGCTCGATATCGTCATGCGCTCCAAGGTTTGCCTCGACAGAGACGGCATGACCGTCCCGTGTGATCGCGGGCGCCCGGCAATCTCCCTTCGAGCGAGAATAGCTCTGGCGTTGGCTCTCGATGCGCTGCTCGAACGTTCGTTGGCTTTCCTCGCTTGGCGAGACAACGACCACTGCGGTAGACGCGTCGACAAGGAGGTCATCGCCGCTGCGAACCTGGCCCAGCAGGTCGGGTAACTCTGCGACGACAGGTATCCCTTTCTCTCGCGCGAGCAAGGCCGCATGCGAGCCCTGCCCGAGGGATTCGACCAGAATCGCAGCCACGTCCCGCCGGGACAACGAAACGACATCCGATGGCAATAACCGCTGCGTGACCAGCACGCTTGCAGCCGGCATCGCGGCAAGACCATAGGCATCGATACCTTCAAGCCGCCGCAGAACGCGGCGCGCCAAATCCAAAATATCGTCCGCCCGTACACGAAATGTCTCGCTTTCCAGGGCAGCGAACTTTTGCTCCCACCTCCGGAATACGCTCTTGACGACCTGCGCTGCTGTGAAAAGCGAGTTTCGCAGTTCGGTTTCAAATTCCCGGGATGAAAGGAAGCTGTCCAACATCATCTGGTGGGCGTGGAAGATCTCAGCCAGCTTGGGATCAAATTGCTCGCTGATGCGCCGTGCCGATTCCTCCAATTCCGTCCTCACCTCAAGGAAAGCGCTGCGAATTCGCTCCATCTCGACCTCGATTTGCTCAGAACTGATCTTGAGCGCCTGCGCGCTGCATTCCAGAATGTCTCCAGCGACCCAAGCCGTGCCCATGGCAAGTCCCGGCGAGATGCGCGTCCCAGAAAGACTTCTTTCCTCGCGGAATTGGTCTCGAAGGTCATTCGCGGTGATCGCCGTTTGAGAGTCCACGTCGGAAGATAATCGCTCATGGCCGCGATGCAGGCAACTCTCGTGGAGCCAAAGTAGTGCAGGAAAAATACGCGAGGCGCTTCACGCGCTTCGCCCAGGAAAACGCTAATAACTCGGCCAAACTCCCGGGGTAAGCAGCTCAAGAAGATGGCCGTCCGGATCTCGAAAATAGATGCTCGTGCCCCCCTCAGGCCATGTGAGACTGCTCTCAATCGAAATACCTCGATCGATAAGTCG
>DATDAX010000323.1:0-2725 GCA_036525175.1 Terrimicrobiaceae bacterium
TCGGGCAGGCTTTGCACCGGTCTGCATGATCACCGAATGCGCGTCCTGAACTCCGGAATTGTCCACAAGCGCCCGCTCGACAAGACCGTCGTCCGAAGGAATGAAGTGAATGATCCCCGCCTTATCCCGCCAGGCGGCTGAGGTAAGTTTTTCCGTCGGATCGTCGAGCAGTTCAATTGTAAGCTCTCCCGGATAAAGCGGTGGCAAGGGATGGCCGGCCGAATCGAGCAAGCGCGCCGCGACTCCAGGACCGGGCGTGCCGACGGGTACATCAGTGAGACAAACCGAAAGGCCGGGACGGTCTCCCGCTTCGTACTGGACGCTTAGCCCGGAAAGTCCCGCAGGACTCGAAAAGAAGATGGTCTTTGCCTGACCGTCATTGACGTCCTGCCACTGTGCATGGATCGCCGGAGCGATGATTTCCTCCTCGATGCAAACCAAGCGGAGGGATTCAGGAAGGGCCGCTCTGTCTCCACGTAATCCGGTTATCCAATTGCGCCATTGGTCCGCAGTTAGACGGACATGCGAGGGCCTCGCCTTCGGGAGGCTGGAGCAGAGGGGTTCGTCTTCGAGCAGAACGACGGTTGCTCCGGCAAGCATCGCAGAAAGCATGATCTCAACGAATGCAGCAGTTCCGCCGGTTGTTAGCAGCGGAATGCGCTCGCCTGTCTGCAGTGTCCAAAGCGAGATGGTTTCCTGGCACGCTTCGAGCAAGATTCGTGAACTCAGAGCGCGCAACGGCGGGGGATCGTCGAATTCGGTCCCGGTTAGCAGGAAGACCGTCTTGCGGGCGGGAACGGGAGGCAATTCTCCGGTTGCCGTTGCGGTAATCTCATCCCATTTTTGGTCAAGAATGATAAGCTTGCATGTCGAACTTGCGAACAGAGGTGCTGTTATGGAATCGCAGAGGACGATGGCCACATCGCAGGCCGTCAGCTTGCTCGCGAGCCAAGTAGCGCTGGAGTTCGGATCGAGCGGCACACAGGACCTTCCCGTGAGAATGACTCCAAGCATGGCAACTGGGAGCCAGGGCGTCGGCGTTAGACAGATCCCGACGCGGCCGCCATGGGACGGATCCACTTCTCGAAGATGGCCTGCCAACAACTTTGCGCACAAGTCGAGGTCTGCGAAGGACAACGCCATGTCGTTTGGACCCTCGATCGCGAGCGACAAGGGTTGCCGCGCGATCACCGAGGCGATCTGTTCCTGGATGCTCGTCGCGGGCTCCTCGAGAACCCGTCCGGTTTCCTTTGGCGGCGGCACCTGGCCTTCCGCCTTTGTGAGAATTGTGAGAGAGCCGACTTTCCTCCCTGGATCTCTTACGACAGAACTTGCGATGTTCGCGATGCGCTCAAGCAGCTTGGCCGCCTCGGCCGAGGGAAAGAATTCGGGATCGGACTCGACTCGGAGGACGAATGGGTGCCCAGACCGCACCTCGAGGGTGAAGGGAAAAACCGAGCGTTGCACGGTTTTCACATCGAAGTGGATCCAACGTGGAAGGGCACGATGGATGCGCTCATTCAGCACCGTTGTCGACCAAACAAAGGCGATCGGAAATTCACCTATGTCGCGAGGAGACTTGAACAAATGCAGTACGCGTGGAAGACTTATCGCTGCGTGATAGCGGCGTTCATCTTCCTCGCGGCCAACCTCCTTTAGCCACTGGCTTACCGTCATTTCATTTCGGATTGATACCAGACCGGGGAGAATATTCTGGATCAGGCCCCAACCCAGATTCCTTGGACCCGGGAGCGAACATACCGCCAACAGTTGCACCTGATCACAGGCTGCCAGTCGACCAATCACAAACGCCCAAAAGGCGAAAAATGCGTCGCGGGTCGGAATTGCGATCTCTCTGCAAAGCTTCTGGAGGCGATCGGACGTCTCCTCGTCCAGTGTCAGACAGGATTCGGCCCGCGCATGTGCGGGACCATCGAGCGCGCGCCGGGGATGCACGCGGAGGATCTGCGGCTCAGGAGCCTCGGCGAGCAGTTTCGACCACCAATTGACAGCAGTTTCAGATTCTTCGAACGGCCTCGACGTCTCCTCGACATCCAGGGGAAGTGCGCCTTCCAAGGCGCCGAGCCACGCGCAAAGCAATCGAAAGAGAGCGTCCTCATCGAGAAGGACCTTCGGGTAGGTCATCAAAAGGTGGCAGTGGCCCGCCGGGAGTTCAATCGTTACAAAGCGGATCAGCGGTGGCCTTGCGAGGTCAAATGGCTGTGCTGCATCCTCCTCGAGCAAGACAGACCATCGTCGGGGAACTTCTTCAGCTGTCACCTTCGTCCAGTCCATCAGCTGCCAGGATGCCTCAACGCCTTCATGCTGGCGGTAGAGAAACTCTCCGGTCGGAACTCTGAAAAAACTCGACCGGAGCACGCCGTATTGCGCGATGACTTGTTGCCAAGCCTGCCGGATACGCGCAGCTGGGCAAGCCTCACCCAGACTTATGGAAAGCTGAACGTTCTGAAAAGCCGCGGAGGGAGCCGACGCGTGGAGGAAGCACGCGGTGGTTTGAGCGGGCTGTGCCGGGGATTCGCGCATCGGAGATGATCAAAGACCCGCGTCAGTCACGGCCCCAAGTGAAGCCGTGGTCACATGCGCCGCGTACTTCGCCAGCACGCCTCGGCGGTATCGCGGCCGTGGGCGCTTCCATGCCTTGAGCCGGGTCTTGATCTCGCTCTGCGGAACCCCGAGATCAATGGTCCGCGTCTCCGCGTCGATC
>DATDAX010000324.1:0-13800 GCA_036525175.1 Terrimicrobiaceae bacterium
TCCCGGCCAGTATGTCTTCAACGGGCCACGCCTTCTTGAGTTCCTTCTGGAGATGAAGAAGAAGGTGCTATCCAAGTATGACATTTTCACGGTTGGCGAGACATCGCTCGTTACAACCGAGCATGGAGTGGACTACACGCATGAAGAGACCGGTCCGTTGAACATGCTCTTTCAGTTCGAGCACATGGACGTCGACGCAGACCGCAGCAGCATGGCGCCGCGCTGGATCCGTAAGCCTCTGAATCTTCACGATCTCAAGGGAGTGATGACCCGTTGGCAAAAGGACCTGGAAAACAAGGGGTGGAACAGTTTTTACCTCGCCAATCACGATCAACCGCGCGCCGTCTCGCGCTTCGGCGATGACAAAGAGTACCGCGTCGAGTCAGCCAAGATGCTCGCCACATTCGTTCATTTGCTACATGGCACACCCTACGTTTATCAAGGAGAAGAGATCGGCATGACCAATGTCAGGTTCGATTCGATCGAAGATTACCGCGACATTGAGACTCTGAACATGTACCGAGCATTCGCGGAGGAAAAAGGGCTGGATCGCAAATTCGTCATGGCAATGATCCACGACAAGAGTCGTGACAACGCGAGGACTCCCATGCAGTGGGACGAAAACGAAAACGCCGGCTTCACAGCCGGCACCCCTTGGATGAGGGTCAATCCCAATTACAAGGAAATCAATGTCAAGCAAGCCCTGGCGAATCCCGACTCGATTTTTTACTATTACAAGAAGCTCATCAGCCTGCGCAAAGAAAACCGGGTCGTTGTTTATGGGAGCTACGACCTCATCTTCGATTCACATGAGGAGGTCTACGCTTTTACTCGTACGCTGCAGAAGGATCGGCTCTTGGTCATACTCAACTTCACCAGGAACACACCGGTGTTCGCGCTGCCGAGCCACATACGCTTCGCTGACAAGGAACTCCTACTCAGCAACCTTGCGGTCGATCAGGCCGAGAACATCCGCCTGCTGACCCTGCGGCCTTTCGAAGCCCGGGTCTACCGGCTCCGGTAACGATTATGGTTCGTTCATCTCCATCCGGCTACGCATTCGACTGAACACGTTTGAGGCACGAAAATACATGGAAGAAGACTCCGACACAAAGACCCGCTCCGCGGGCATTCTCCTCCACCCGACTTCTCTTCCGGGCCGTTTCGGCATTGGTGACCTCGGACCATCGGCCCAGACTTGGGTCGACCAACTCGTCCATGCGCGACAAAAGTGGTGGCAAATACTGCCACTGGGGCCGACTGGCTACGGCGATTCACCCTATCAATGCTTCTCAGCTTTCGCCGGTAATCCGCTCCTGATCAGCCCTGAACTCCTTGTGAGAGATGGACTTTTGATGCCAGACGATCTCGCTGCGGGACCGTTTCGCGAGGACCGCGTCATTTTCGGTTGGGTCGTGGAGTGGAAAACGAGTCTGCTCGCCCGGGCATGGACAAATTTCCAGACGAAGCGAGACAGCGCTCTCCGTGATGCCCTGGAGGAGTTCTCCGGCCAGCGAGCGCACTGGTTGGAGGATTTTTGTCTGTTCATGGCCTTGAAAGAGGCGCACGGCGGAGTGAGTTGGTTGCAATGGCCTGAACCTATCCGCCTCCGCGAAGAGGCGGCCATGAATGATGCTCGCCGCGAACTGGCTGAACCCATCGCCCGTCACCGATTCATTCAGTTTCTGTTTTTCCGGCAATGGGGTGATCTGAAGCGCCATGCGAACGAACGCGGAATCCGGTTGATCGGAGACTTGCCGATTTTCGTCTCCAGCGACTCGGCCGACGTTTGGGCCAATCCCGATTTTTTCCAACTCGACCAGCATCGGCAGCCGACCGTAGTCGCGGGAGTGCCGCCGGACTATTTCAGCGCCACCGGTCAGCTTTGGGGGAATCCCCTCTACGATTGGGAAGCGCTAAAACTGACCGAGTATCGCTGGTGGCTGGACCGGCTTGTCGCGACATTGGAACAGGTGGATATGTTGCGACTCGATCACTTTCGCGGGTTCGAGGCATACTGGGAAGTGCCGGCCAGCGACACGACGGCGACGAACGGCCGCTGGGTTACTGGTCCGGGCGCCGATTTTTTCGACGTCGCCAATCGGCGCCTCGGTCAGTTGCCATTGATCGCCGAGGATCTGGGTCTGATCACGCCCCCAGTCGATGCCTTACGGCGCCAGTTTGGGTGGCCGGGCATGCGTATCCTGCAGTTCGCATTCGGCGGCGCCACCGAAGACCGGTTCCTGCCGCACAATTTCGAGCGACACACCGTTGCCTATACCGGCACTCACGACAATGACTGCACGCGCGGCTGGTATTCGCGGATGACCGACGTTGAACGCGACTTTTTCCATCGCTACTCGGGAAGCACCGGTGAGGACCCCGCCTGGGATTTGATCAGGCTGGCATGGGCCTCCGTGGCCGATCTGGCCATCGCACCCCTCCAAGACGTCCTGGACTTGGGCAGCGAAGCGCGCATGAACTACCCCGGTCAACCCGCAGGTAACTGGGACTGGCGGTTTCAAGCTCACATGCTCACGAGTCAGAGGTTGGACCGATTAGCGGAATGGACGGAAACCTACGACCGATGATGCTGAGGCTCTTTGTATGGCTTCGCAGGGCCGTCATCGAAACGCACGGCGCTCAACTAATCCTTAACCAGAAGTGTAACCAAGACGTATGAATAGCCAGAGGGCGGGCAGTGAATGGTGGCGCGGCGGGATCATCTACCAGATCTATCCGCGAAGTTTTGCAGACAGCAACCGGGACGGCATAGGCGACTTGTCGGGCATTACCGGGAAGCTCGATTACATAGTAAAGTTAGGCGTGGACTGCTTTTGGTTGTCGCCCTTCTTCAAGTCACCGATGAAGGATTTCGGCTACGACGTTTCGGACTATTGCGTCGTTGATCCGATGTTTGGCACCGTGGAAGATTTCGAACGGATGATGCAACGCGCGAACGACTTGGGTCTCAAAGTGATGATCGATCAGGTGTTCAGCCACACTTCCGATCAACATCCCTGGTTCAAAGAGAGTCGTTCCAGCCGCGACAATCCAAAGTCCGATTGGTTTGTCTGGGCCGAATCCAAGCCGGATGGCTCGCCGCCCAACAACTGGCTCTCTGTTTTTGGAGGCTCGTCGTGGCAATGGGACACCGGCCGTTGCCAGTATTACATGCACAACTTCTTGTCCAGCCAGCCGGACCTCAACTTTCACAACGAGGAGGTTCAGGCGCAGATCCTTGAGGTGGCAAAATTCTGGCTGGATCGTGGCGTGCAGGGTTTTCGTCTCGACACCGCCAACTTCTATTTCCACGACAAGGAATTGCGCGACAATCCCCCGTGGGGTGACAGCCCGCGCACCGATGGAACGGTGCCCCTCAACAACCCCTATGCGCGTCAAAGGCACATCTATGACAAGACTCGGCCGGAGAACATCGCGTTTCTCAAACGCCTGCGTGCATTGCTTGATCAGTATCCGGATACCACCAGCGTGGGTGAAATTGGCTCCGATGATCCCTTCGCAACCATCGCCGAATACACGTCGCAAAATAATAGGCTGCACATGGCTTATCTGTTCAACCTGCTGACCGCCGAATTCAGCGCAAAACACATCCGTAACACCGTCGAGAACGTGGAAGCGCGTATCGGAGATGGATGGCCCTGCTGGTCCTTCAGCAACCACGACGTGATGCGAGTGATGACGCGTTGGGGGGGAGCCAACCCGCCAGAAGATCTGGCCAAGGTGCTTCTGGCCTTGCTTTTGTCGATGCGCGGAAGCGTCTGTATCTACGAAGGTGAAGAACTGGGGCTCACGGAGGCGGACATCCCGTTCGAGAAGCTACAGGACCCGTACGGCATCATCTTTTGGCCCGATTTCAAGGGGCGCGACGGATGCCGGACCCCCATGCCCTGGAAGGCTAGCGAAGAATTCGGCGGCTTTTCCGTCGTTGAGCCGTGGTTGCCGGTTCCGAACGAACATAGACAACGCGCAGTGGATATCCAGGAAGCTAGCCCAGACTCGGTGCTGAACGCCTGTCGCCAGTTTCTGGCATTTAGGCGCCAGCATTCCGCTCTGCGGGCGGGCAGCATTCGATTCGTTGACGCTTCCGACAATGTGCTGGCGTTCATTCGGGAAGATGAAAACGAATGCGTTCTTGCGGCCTTTAACCTCTCTAAAATGCCGGTCTCATTTCCATTCGATTCGCCTGTCGCACCGTTCAAAGGCCATGGCTTCAGCGAGACTTCGGCCGCTGGCCGAATTGAGTTGCGCGCCTACGGCGCATTCTTCGGAAATCTCGCAGACTGACCACGTCAGATTCCCGGACACATAGTTGTAAGAGTGCAGCGATCTGCGACGGCGCAACGTGCCAGACGCCGCTCCGCAATCGGGTAAAACTTGTCAGGTTCCGGCGGACGAACTCGAAGCTATCAGCTTAGGTCTCGGGAACCTCGAAGTATCGGCAAAGGTGCGCCCGCTGCAGCCATAGCCATGCAAATTGACGGATCTTTGGGTGGCGAGATAGTGGCGGACAACCGGTTCTGAATCGCCGGAGTGAAGGTCCCAAACGGCATTGAAAACCTGCGTCTCTTCAACCGTCATTCGCATGTTCTGACGGAGATGCTCGACCCACGTGGATACCACATATTCCAAGCGAAACTTGCCCGGATGTTCCAGGCATTCATCGAGCCGGCAGTGGAACGCTCCGTTGCGCCGGCATGTGGCCTGGACTTCCCGCATGAGGCTCTGAAACTCATCGCGGCGATCGTTGTCAATGAAGTATTCAATCGTGACCGTGACCGGTCCTGCGTCATGAGGCGGGGTTACCGGAAAATCATGGAGTGGGTTGAGCGGCGCCGCATCGAGACTTGCATCGGCGGCGAAATCGATGGAAAACAAATGCCCAAGAACCAGCACAATCAGGGCAACAACGGCCGCAACCGCAAACGTCCAGTCGGGACCGGCATGTGCGATTCCCGCACCCCATAGAACGGCACCGAGAGCCATTCCGCCCTGACCGAGCATTATCTGGCACGCATTCATGCGTCCGCGAATCCAGCCGGGCATGACGCGCTGTCCAGCCACCCAAAGCTCGGATCCTGCAAGGGCCCAGGCCACGCCGGCAAGTGTTGCGCCCGCAAAGAGGACAGGAAGTTGCCGCATGAGAGCCAACGCCAACATTACGGCGACCAGTATCGCCATGGATATCGAGGTAATCGCATTAGGCGAAGTCCGCTGCCTCAGGTATGGCAGGAGGATGACCGCCCCCGCCAACGACCCGACGCCAACGCAGGTAAAAACCAGACCAAGCTGGGCAGCCGAGAGATGCATTTCCTTGAGCGAAATGACAGGCAGGAGAGCCGGCACGATCGAGATCACAATTGCGAATATCAGATCCCTGAAGAGGATCGTCTTCATGCGCGGAGAATGACGAGCATACCGCAGCGAACTGATGAAGGATTCCGTGAAGTTCTCGCGCAGCATCGTTGCCTGTTCCTGGCGCGGCTTCCATTGCGCCACAGCAAAAGCGACCACGAGAAACATCAACGCATTGACGGAAATCAGAAGAGGCGCGCCAAGGATCGGGACTAGGAGACCGCCGAGGGCCGGACCAACAATCCCGGACAGATTCAATTGAACTCCTCCCAGCGTGATCGCCGATGGAAGTTCTTCTTTGTCCACGATGTCCGGAACAATGGCACCCCAGACCGGGGCAAAGAATGCGAGCCCAATACCGAGCGCGAAAATGCAAGCCAGCACCGAATTGGGATTGATGGCCTTCGTCCAAGCGCCGAGAGCAAGAAGGGCCGAACAGGCCGCTTGCCACAAGATCGCGCTTACAATCACCACACGCCGGTTCGCAATATCGGCAACGGCCCCAGCGGGCAGCGTGAGCAGAAAAAACGGGGCGGCGGCAGCGGTCGCCATCAGCGAGAGCGCGAACGACGTAGCGCCAAGACCGTGCATCAGCCATGTCGCAGCGACGTCCTGTGCGGAGACGAACGTGCCCGAGAGGACACTCGCCAGCCACAGACGACAAAACACCGGATTCCGCAGCGCCAGCCAGGTCGAAGTCGATTTTTTCGCTTCCGTCACAAGGCCGTGAAAATAGCTTCACGCCCCGAAACCGTCAGCCAAATTTGATTTTGGTCGTCGTCCACAGGCCCGCTAACTAGGCAAGGGCTTGCCCTTGATATCCGCTGCGGTTGGTAGTTGATGTCGTAGAGGTGTCGACAGCGATTCCCCGCTCACTGCCGGATTGCCTCGGCCTTACCCGGCTGACTCCGAACTCTATCCCCACAAGCGAACCCAGTTGGACCGCTTGTATCGAAACGTCGCTGACGATCTCGATGACTTTCTTTGTGCCGTCGGCCTCAAGGCCGCATGACATCTAAATGCAACGAGAACAAAATTCCCGTTAAACTTCGCATAACGGTCTAACCCGACCGTCGAGCGCTCTCTTGTCTCAGCCACCGCCCCGAACGCTTCATCTCGTTCAAAGAAAAACCCACTACAGCACGCAGCAATACAACTTTCGGCTGCCGGCTCGCGCGTTATGCATCGGAGGCAACCGCCACCCGTCTGGGCTTTGGCATTCTCGACGTATTCATGAACGTCCGACCAGAAAAGCCGAAGTCGGGCAGGTGGATGAACCTCTCGGTTGACAGGAAATGGCGCATCTCGGGCTCGCCGCCGCCCACGTGCAACTCCCATACTTTTCTGAAGACTTCGGTTTCATCGATCGTCATGCGCAGGTTCTGGCGAAGATGCTCTGCCCACGTGGACACAATATACTCCAACCGGAACAAGCCCGGTTGATCCAGGCTTTGGTCGAGCCGGCATTGGAACGCGCCATTGCGCCGGCAAATCGCTTGTACTTCTTGCATCAAGATACGAAACTGTTCTCGATCGTCGGACAGAATAGTATACTCGATGGTCACCGTCACAGGCCCATCATCGTCCTTGGGAACCACAGGAAGTTTATGCTCGTGGCTGACCGGCGCGGCTTCAACGAGGGCTTCCGCAGCAAAGTTGATGGAAAATCGGAACCCGAGGGGCAGAGCGACGAGCGCCACGATAGCCGCCACCGCGAAGGTTATGCTGAGACTGAAATTATTAGCTCCGACTCCCCAGACGACGGCCGCCAAGGCCATGCTTCCCTGTCCGATCATTATCAGAAACGAATTCATCCGTCCTCGAACCCAGCCAGGCATCACGCGCTGACCGGCCACCCAGATCTCGGATCCCGCCAGCGCCCATGCGACGCCGGCAAAGGTGGCACATATCATCAGAGGGATCACCTGCCGTATCAAAACCATCGTGAGAAGCACGCCAATCATGATCCACATCGCATTCGAAATGATCGCATTCGGTGTGATGCGTTGCCGGAGAAAGGGCAGCACAACGACGGCGCCAACCAAGGACCCGAGGCCCACGCAGGTGAAGATAAGGCCGAGCTGAGCGGCCGAAGAATTGCATTCCCTCAATGCCACGACGGGCAAGAGCGCCGGAACGATCGAGATGACGACCGAAAACAGCACATTGCGAAAGAGAATGATCTTCATGCGCTGGGAATTGCGCGCATAGCGCAACGAACTGATGAACGATTCCGTGAAATTCTCGCGAAGCCTGCTTGACTGTGTCTGCTGCGGTTTCCATTGCAGGACAACCACTGCGACAACGACAAACGTTAACGCATTAACGGTAATGAGAAGCGGCGGGCCAAGCAGCGGCAGCAGCAAACCGCCCAGCGCAGGACCCACAATTCCAGAGAGGTTCAGTTGAACTCCTCCCAGAGTGATCGCAGAAGGCAGTTCCTCCTTGTTAACAATGTCCGGAACAATGGCTCCCCAGACGGGCGCACCAAATGCAAGCCCAATCCCGAGCGCAAAGATGCAGGCAAGCACGAATGGAACTGCCAGGAAATGCGTCCAGGCCGCGATCGCAAGGATCGCCGAGCAGGCAGCCTGCCACAAAACCGCGCATACAATCACTACCCGTCTGTTGACAATGTCGGCGATCGCGCCTGCCGGCAGCGTAAAGAGAAAGAATGGTGCGGAAGCCGCCGTAGCCATTAGTGAGAGCGCAAATGCCGAAGCCCCAAGATCATGCATCAGCCAGGTCGCAGTAACGTCCTGAGCTGAAACGAAAATCCCAGACATCATGCCCGCCAGCCAGAGACGGCAGAAGACGGGATTCCGAAGTGCAAACCAAGTCGAAGCCGAATTTTTTTCCATCGCGAGCGGGACGAAAATACCCTTAGCCACGTAGGCTGCCACTCAAATCTGGCTTCCTCCTGCGAGTTGCAAGGGAATATCGGAGCGCGATCGAGGTCGGTCGCCTCGCTTCGTCCGCGCACCAAAGCGAATATCTCGCGTCGCGCCAAGCCGCGCCGCGAAACGAAGCAGCCCCTTCACATTGCGCTTCAACTTGCTCGACCCGGCGGCAGCTGAAAATAGCGCCCTTCGTTTTAGCGTCACTTGTTGATGAGCTTACTGGCTTCATCCAAGGCGGCTTGAGGAGTAGACTGCCCATTCGTGGCAACTTGAAGAGCAGCACCCATGGCGCTCCAGAATCTGCCCATCTGGGGAACGTTGGGCATCACGACTCCATTCAGCGCATTCTGGTAGGTTATCTTGATTAGGTGATTCTTTGCACTCATTTCGTCGGCGAGAGCTTTGAGCGCCGGAACACCGATTGCCACGTCCGCGTCCATCGCCCTTAGACCTTCCTCAGTACACACGTAATTTTCCAGAAACTGCGCTGCGAGATCGCCGTTCGGACTTGAACGGTTGATCAACGCGGATAAGACACCGACGAACGGCCTGCCAGGCTTGCCACCGACTCCCGGCAGCGGAGCCAGATCGAAGTCGACTCCGCATTTGCGCAGATCAACCCAAGACCATGGACCGCTGATCATCATGGCCAGCTCACCGCTACACATTTTCTGTCCCATGACGCTAAACGTGGATCCTTTTGGCATGATGCCTGAGTTGATAAGATCGACAATTTCCTGCAAGCCTTTGACCGCTCCCGGAACGTTAAGGCCCGAATCTGCGACATCATAGCCGCCTTCGACTTTCTTGAATGCATATCCACCGTCGCTTACCAAAAACGGCCAACTGAAATAGGGGCTATTATAGTCCCACATGATTGGGATGACGTTGGGATGCTGCGTCTTGAGTTGCTGGGCGAATGCCTGAATTTCAGAGAGCTGTGCCGGCGGACTGCCTGTTACGAGCTGCTTGTTGTAGATCAATGAGATGGCTTCCAGCGCGAGCGGATACCCCCAGATCTGCTTGTTGTGGGTGACAGCGTCCCAAGTCATCGGAAGGAACGCCGCTTTGAATTCCTCGCTGATCTCAAGGGGCGCTAACAGTCCGGCGTCGGCCCACTCTCCAAGTCGATCGTGGGCCCACACAACAATATCCGGACCCTTTCCGCTCTGAGCGGCAGATTGAAACTTGTCCGTAAGCCCGTCCATTGGCTCGACCTTGACCGGAACGCCGACTTCTTTCTCAAACTTCTTGCCGAGTTCCGCGAGCCCGCGCCACCCCTTGTCACCACCAATCCAAACGAGGACCTCGCCGTCCACCCAGGAAAACGCCCGGACAGTGGAAAGAACTACAAAAAAAGCGACGAGGAGGTTCTTGATCATGAGGTGGGAGATGATGGACAAGAGCCCTCGTTGCACAGCGAACTACCCGAACCGCGGCTTACAGTCTGCAGGACAAGATGTCGTTTCACGTGGGCAAACAGCCCAACTGCGGAGAACCATAGAAGAGAGAACCTTTTCATGTGGCACTTCATTTTTTGGGGGGACGGAAAGGACGGAGTTTGCAATGCAAATCCGCATCTTGACAAATTAAGAGATTACGCTTTCCAACGCAACTCAAGGCTAAAATGATAGAAAGGAGCGTTCAGGGTACCGCGACAAGAGCTTCATGCGCCTTTCATACGCGTATGCTAAACTGGCTGGGAATCATCCAGGGCACCGACCATATATTGCACGATCTCCTGGCTATTCGTATCGCTGGTGCGTTTTTCAGCGACCTTGCGTCCCCTGTGCATGACGACGATGCGGTTCGTTACCGCAAATACGTCGGGCAATGTATGGCTGATGAGGATGACCGGCACCCCTTCTTCGCGAAGTTTGCCAATCAGATCGAGCACCTTTCGCTGCTCAACGACGCCAAGGTTGTTCGTGGGTTCGTCCATGATCATGAGCCGGGCCTGCCAGTAAATCGCCCGGGCAATTGCCACGGCCTGGCGCTGGCCGCCTGACAGCTTCTCGATCTGTTCGCCGAAATTGGCGAAGCGAATGTCAAGCGTATCCAGTACTTTCGCGGATTCGGCGTTCATAAAGATCTCATCCAGCGTGTGCACGACGCCGCCCAGATGTTTCTTCTTCACTTCGCGTCCGAGGAAAATATTCGCGCTCACGCCCAAGTTGCCCGCAAGCGCCAAGTCCTGATAAATCGTCTCGATGCCGGCTTGGCGTGCATCGATGGGGCGCGCAAAGCGCACTCGCTGGCCTTGAAAGAAAATCTCACCCTCGTCAGCTTGATATACCCCTGATATGCATTTTATCAGTGTCGACTTCCCGGCGGCATTATCTCCCACCAGCCCGACGACTTCACCCGCGCTCACGTCCAGGCTGACATCGTTAACCGCCGTCAAGCCGCCAAAGCGCTTGACCAGATTCCTGACTGAAAGCATTGGATCCATAGCCCTATCCCGTTTCCATTCTGCCGACGATCAGGTCGCGCGCCTGATCAATAAGCACGGCCAGTATCACGATGATGCCGACAACGATATACTGCCAGAAAGGCTGTACGTTGAGCATGACAAGTCCGGTCGTCATCACCGCGATGATCAGCGCGCCTATCAACGTTCCGCTGACGCTCCCGTGACCCCCGTACATGCTCGCCCCGCCGATGATCACAGCGGCGATCGATGAAAGAAGAAGCGGATCCCCGGCGATTGACGAGCCTCCCGAGAAGCGCGCGGTCGTAAGGACACCCGCTATTCCCGCAGTGGCCGCTGAAAGCGTATAGAGGACGATAAGGTGCCGGTCGACAGGGATCCCCGCGCGCAAGGCCGCTTCGCGATTGCCACCAATCGCGTAAACGTGCCGGCCGAATTGCGTCTTGTGCAGAACGAACAGCATTATCAACAGGAGTACGAATGCGATCACCACAGGCCATTGAAAAATGCGATCCATTTGGCGGAGCGCTTCACCGGTGACCGCTGGAGGGCGCAGAAAATACAACCCGCCGCCTGGTCCCGAGATCAAGTAAAGCAGCGCCTCATTTCCAAGGTGGCGGACGCCTTTCGGCTGTCCGCCGACCACATTGCCGCCGGAAAGAAGGAAGGCAACACCACGCGCGATAAAGGACATGCCCAGAGTGACAATAAATGACGGAATGCGCAGCTTGGCGATGATCACGCCGTTCATTACCCCGGGAATCATGGCTGCAAGGACACCGGCAAGGCACCCAGTCGCGATTGCTAGGGATTCGGAGATCCCTTTTTCGACGAGAGCGACAATTACCAACGCGGATACCACTGACGCCAAACCCATGACCCATCCGACCGACAGATCGATCCCCGCGGCGATGACGACAAACGTCTGACCCAACCCCATCAGCAGGACCGGGACGATCGCCATGAGGATATTCTGCGAGTTTCGGATCGTCAGAAAGTTGACATCCCCCCCGCTTTGGACGCTTACGCTTGCCGCAAAGAAGCTGATGAGTCCCGCCAGGAACACCCAGGCCCACACACGGCTGAAAGCGAGGATCAGTCGCTTCCTCCGATCGGGTTGCGTTGCAAGGGCCACTTCCGTCCGGCTTCTCGTTGCCATAGAATCCGCCTAAGCGACCGTCGGAAAATGGGACATGGGCTGGGCCCAAACAAAGGCGGGAGCATCCAACGCGATGCGCGCGGCGAGATGAGAAAGGCTGGAGCATCTCTCGCAAATCATTGCCGAAAAGCTCGGCCGTTCGTTGTAGCAGCGGCGGTGTTCCCACCGCCGACACCGCCAGCCCTCGACCGTGGGGACACGGTCGCTGCAGAGCGATATGCTTGCCGTTATCCCACTTTTTCGGAAATCTTTTGTGAGAACTGCTATAGGACCACCGCCGGATGCCCAACGTGTCAGACGCATGTCAGCTTCGTCTCGTCGGGGCCAGAAGTTGCCAGGTGCCTCCAAAACTTAGAAAACTCCTGGGAATTATTTGCCGACTCGATAGATGAAGCGGGAGATTGACGGATCATCGACGTTCTTGGCGTCGATGACAGCATAACCGGTAGTCAGTCGTCGGGGGAGGCTTGTTACGCCGCGCGCGTCTGCCATGGCGAACGCCACAGCGAGGTAGCCCATATCGTGCGGCTTTTGCGCGATGACCAGGCTCACCACGTCATCGCGCAGATTCTCGATCGCGTCTTTCGTAGCGTCGAAGGCGATCACCTGAACCTTGCCTTCCAAGCCGGCGGACTTCACTGCGTTACCCGCTCCCTGTGCGCTAAACACGTTCACGCCGAAGATGCCTGCCAGATCCGGAACCGATTGCAGCTTGGCTGCCGTTTGCTGGGCCGCAGTGCCGGCGTCGTCAAGGTTATAGTCCTCACCAGCCAACTGCATATCCTTGAATTCAGCAATCCCTTCCTTGAAGCCTTTGCCGCGCTGCTCTGTGGTGCTAACGCCGACATTGGTGTTCTGGATGTAGACCTTGCCCTTGCTTCCGACGACCTTGGCCAATGCGCGGGCGGCGATCTTGCCGCCTTCTTCGTTATCCGAACCGATGTACGAAAGAGGAAATGTGACTTTGCCGTTCACATAGTCTCCATCGCCCAGGAACGTATCGACGGTAATTACTTTGATGCCCGCGTCGACGGCGCGCTGCAGCGGGGCAACCATCTGTTCTTTGTCGGTGGGAGCGATGATCAAGTATTTCAGGTCGCCGCGTGCAACCATCGCATCCAAAATCGGAGTTTGGACAGACGGTCCCCAAGTTTGTGGATATTGCGTCACAACTTGCAGCCCGAAGTCCTTCGCCGCTTCGTTCACGCCGATCTCCATTACTTGGTAAAAGGGATCAACGACGCCGGGTAGGAAACCGATCTTCGGCTTCTTGAAGGGTTCTTCTGCGACTAGCGAGCCGGCAAATACGATTGCAAGGCTGAACAGCGAGATCAAAGCTCTCTTGAACATGGTGGGGGGCTCCGGTGGATGTGAATTGCTACAAGCAATGTATAGCCTGTGGCGGGCAATTCTTCAACCATCGTCGCGGGATCGGTATTCCTGGGAGGGAGCCTTCTGGCCCGCCTAAATTGGCGCCGAACAAACCGGCCGGCAAGGCCTATGCCCCATTTTACGGAGCAGACGACCGCCCTGACTTTCAAGTCGAATAGACGCGGGCAGCCTTCACCTGCGCGATCTTGCCTGATGGCATCCAAAGTGCAGTCAGGCACCCACCGTACACGCAGCCGGTATCGATTCCATAGAATTTCCCTTTTGTGATATAGGGCACGGATTCGTCGGGGCTATATCTTTTATGCCCGGCGACCAGCGGGCGGTCCAAGACGATTCTATCCTTCCAGTCACTTTGCAGATTCCGGTCGCCGGTCATCACCTCCAGTGGTTGGTCTCTTAGAGAAACGCCGTTCAAGAGTCCGCCGTGAACCGCAATGAGGTCCGCATTCTCGAAGAACGCTGGCATCCTCCCCACATATTCGAGATATCTCTCGTAGTCGGTCGGCGGCATCAATTTCCTCGTTAGCACACTCTCTGGCTTC
>DATDAX010000325.1:0-10497 GCA_036525175.1 Terrimicrobiaceae bacterium
CCTCCTCATTCGTGATTCCGAACACGGCGTTGGAGTCTTCAACGGAAACGCTTTCGACCTCGCGCAACTTGCGCTGCATGGAACGCGCCTTCGTGCCCACCGTCTCGATATCATTCGTCGCCTGTTGGAGCTTCCTCTGCACTTTGGCGAGCACTTCGCCGAAGGTGCTGAACTGAGCCTTTACGGCGCTTAGGATCTTCCAAACTTCGCTGGAACGCTTTTCTATGGCGAGGGTGCGGAAGCCCACCTGCAGGCTGTTCAGCAGAGCGACGAGCGTTGTTGGGCCTGTCACGATTACGCGATGCTCGCGTTGAATGGCATCCGCGAGACCGGGAACCCTTAGAACCTCGGCGTAGAGACCTTCCGTGGGGAGGAACATGATTGCAAAGTCCGTTGTTTGCGGAGGGCCCAGATACTTATGGGAGATGTCGCGGGCGTTCGCCTTGATGCGCAATTCGAGCTGACCGGTCGAGATCCTGATTTGCTCGGCATCCTGCCTGTCGATCGCCGCGAGAAGTTTCTCGTAGTCTTCCTTCGGAAACTTTGCGTCGATCGGCAGCCAAACGTGCGAGCCGTCCAGGTCGCGGCCCGGCAGCTTGATCGCGAATTCGACCGTCTCGCCGTTTCCTCGCGGCTGTACGTTCTTTGCGTATTGTTCGGGACTAAGAAACTGCTCGAGGATGGCGGCGAGCTGGAATTCTCCCCATCCGCCGCGATTCTTTACGTTGGACATCAACGTTTGCAGGCTGCCGACTTCGCCGGCTAGTTTCCGCATTTCGCCCATCGCGATGTGGACCTGTTGGAGGTTCTCGCTCACGATTTTGAACGATTCTCCAAGGCGCCGCTCGAGAGTCGTCTGCAGCTTTTCCTCAACCGTCGCGCGCATCTGCTCCAGCCTCGCGTTGTTATCGTGCTGGATGGCCGCAAGTCTGGCCTCCACGGCAGCCCGCAAAGCCTCGAATCGCTGGTCGCTGGTTTGCGTCATCTGCGTAAGCTGGCGGTCCAGAACCTCCCGGAGACTCGAAACGGCCTCCGTCTGCGTCCGCAGCGAATCCCTGGTCCCTTCGGAGACGTGATTCAGTGCGGCAAAGAGCGATTGAGCAAGCTCCTGGCGTCCAGCGGAGTTATCCTGCCGCATCTCCGCCGGAAGCGAGTCGAGTCGGGCGCGGAGTTGAGCGAGGGCATCGCTGAGAGCGCGGCGGAGCGTGCGCGTGGACACGAGGAGGGCGATTTGAAGCCCAGCCACGATGACGGCCAGCGCAACAATCGCGATGAGAAGGTTCTCTGTCATGCTCAATCCGCCATGTATGAAACGGCGCGATTCGACGTCTCAGGGACAGAATAGGCGATGGGTAGGACATTTGCAGGGTGAGGGCCAGAAATTATTGCCCGGACTGCCAGATACCCTTTTTATCGCTCCGAACCAGCAACGAGCTCCGCTTCTCTCGTGCCCGATAGTGGGACGCGAAGCCGCTAACCGAGGCGGTAGACGATTCGACCTTTCCCCAGGTCGTATGGTGACATCTCGAGTTTCACGCGGTCGCCGTTAAGCAGGCGGATAAAGCGCTTGCGCATCTTGCCCGAGATGTGAGCGAGCACGGTATGATTGTTCGCCAGCGCGACATGGAACATGGTTCCTGGCAACACGGAGGTGATTGTTCCCTCGATTTCAATGGTTTTGTCTTGGCTCATAGAGAGGTGCGCGAGACGGAAAGGGCGTAAGGGGTTCTGACGCTTGTTCGTCGAGAAAAGGAACAGGCCGTCCTGCGCCGGAACTCGCTGCGTGAATTGAGGACGCAGCAAAACACTTCAACTATCCGTCTTTGCGGACCCTCAATCTGGACGATTGCGGGCCATATGCAAGGCCTGGTTTCAGAGAACGCTCGAAACCTCCGTTTGACAAGACGGCCACTTGGAACGACTTTCGACGTCAGAAAAACACATGCCATTTGCCAAGCTTGGATTGACCAAGCCACTTTTGCGCGGGGTTCAATCCATGGGCTACGGCGATCCTACGCCGATTCAGCTTCGCGCCATACCGCCCGCCTTGGAAGGCCGAGATGTCATCGCTTCGGCCCAGACGGGCACAGGGAAGACGGCGGCGTTCGCGCTCCCTGTATTGCAGCACTTGGGGACTCGCGGCGCGCTTCGGTGTCTGGTGCTCGAACCGACTCGCGAGCTCGCGATGCAAGTGGAAACCTCCATTCGCGATTTGGCGCGAATGACAGGTCTGCGCGTTGCTTCGCTTTACGGAGGTGTTGGCTACAAGTCGCAGCGCGAAGCGATGCAGCGGGGCCTGGACGTCATCGTTGCCACGCCCGGGCGGCTTGAGGACTATCTGGCTCAGGGTGATCTGCGGCTTGATGGCCTGAAGATCGTGGTGCTAGACGAGGTGGATCGCATGCTTGATGTCGGCTTTCTTCCAGCGGTGAAGCGTATCCTTTCACAATGCCCCACGAATCGTCAGACCTTGTTCTTCTCGGCAACTCTGCCGCCCGAGATTGCGGACCTCGCGGACTGGGCGCTGCGGGACCCGATGCGTATTGAGATCGGCGCGGGGCGGCCTGTTGCGGCGATGGTCACGCACGGAGTCTACGCGGTTGAAGCTGGACAGAAGTTCGAACTTCTCGTCGCGCTTCTGGAAGCGACCGATTTTCAGAGCGCGCTCGTTTTTGCGCGCACCAAGCATGGCGCAGACAAGATTGCCAAAAAGCTTCGTGCTGCGAATCATGCCGTTGCAGTTTTGCATGCCAACCGCACCCAGAATCAGCGCATAGAAGCGCTGAGCGGTTTCAAGTCAGGGAAGTACGAAGTCATGGTTGCGACTGACATCGCTGCGCGGGGAATCGATGTCGCCGGCGTAAGCCACGTAATCAACTATGATGTGCCTCAACATCCGGAGGACTACGTTCACCGAATTGGCCGTACCGGTCGCGCGCAGCGAGCGGGCGACGCTTTCACGCTAGTGACGCCGGATGAATTAAAAAAACTTGCGGCGATCGAGCGTTTTATTGGACAAAGGATTACACGGCTCGCCATGGAGGGGTTTGCTGTGGCGCCAGCGTCCTCGCGAAACGAACAACAACCCCTTCGAACGCGCGCTAGCGGATTTCATAACCGTCGGGCGTTTCACCGCTCCCGCCAAAACAACAATCGTAAATGAACCTGCCCTGGAAAAATATTCACTGGAAGAACAGCGCGTTCCTCATCGGAACGTTTCTGATGACTGTCATCGGCGTCCCCGCCTACATCTGGCATTTTGGTCTGGATGGTTTTCAGATAGGCCTCTTCCTGGTCCTAACGGCTGTTACAGGGATCAGCATTACTTTGGGTTATCACCGCTTATTTTCTCATCTTACTTTCCACGCAAAGTGGCCGGTGAAGGTTTTTACGCTATTATTCGGTGCGGCGGCCTTCGAAGGGTCCGCGCTAAGTTGGTCTGCTGATCATCGCCGGCATCACAAGTTTACCGATCACGACGATGATCCCCATGACATAACCAAGGGCTTCTTCCATGCGCATATCGGCTGGCTCCTCTTCCGGACGGGGCCGGAGTCGCCATTGACTTGGGTGCGCGATTTGCAGAAAGACCGGCTTGCCGTCTGGCAGCACGCACATTATCTCAAGGTTGCTTTTGGTGTGGGGTTTGGACTGCCAACACTCCTCGGATTTCTCTGGGGCGGATGGACATCGGCACTGGGTGCACTCCTGATCGCCGGCGCGGCGCGTACCGTGTTCGTGCATCACATGACCTTTTGCATCAACTCGCTCTGCCATTGGATTGGCAAGCAGCCGTATTCCAGCAAATGCACGGCGCGCGACAGCCTGCTCATGGCCTTTTTCACCTTCGGCGAGGGTTACCACAATTTTCACCACGAGTTTCAGCACGATTATCGCAACGGAGTGAAGCCCTGGCAATTTGATCCCACAAAGTGGACGATCTGGCTGCTCAATAAGACAGGTCTGGTGACCAAGCTTCGCAGGGTGCCTGAGGAGGTCATCGTCAAAGCGCAGATCGCAGAGCGGCAGCGGCGGTTGACCGAAACGCTGTCGGCCCGGCAGACGCAGCTCTCTGAATCTCTACACACTCTCTTGCAAAACGCTCAGGAGAGGCTGCAGGCCGCTCTCGCCCACTGGGAGCAGCTGCTTGCGGAATATCGTGCTGCTGCCGAACGTCGCGGCGAAATCTCAAGAAAGCACCGCCGCGAGCTGAAGCGCCGGGTAGACGAGGCCACGGCCAGTTTGCGCGCTGCTGTGAAGGAATGGACCGGCGCACACGAGTTGATTTATTCGGCGATTCAGGCTGCCTGAGCCCCGCGTGGCGTTCAGGGCGGGCAGGCCCAAGCCCGGGGGCCCCTTCTATGGCCCCGCCGGTTCGGCAGGGTGCTATGCAATGGCTATTGCAGGCCTGCCTGTGATTGATTTCGCTGTTTGACTCTTATGTACGATCCCCGTCTGGACCAACTTGCCCGCGTTCTCGTCCGTCACTCCACAAAGTTACAGAAGGGCGAATCTGTTCTCATTGAACTCTTCGATGTTCCCGATGAAATGGGTATCGCTCTGATTCGCGCTTCCCGTGACGCTGGTGCGGTGCCGTTTCTCCAGATCCACCGAGCTCAGATTTCACGCGAACTGGCCCTCGAAGCCGACGAGACGCAGCTGAGTACCACCAGCGTCATCGAATTGGCCCGCATGAAGAAGATGCAGGCCTACATCGCTGTCCGCGGAAGCCACAATATCACCGAGCTTTCCGATGTGCCCGAAGCGAAGATGCGTCTGGTTTCGGGCAAATTGCGCCCCGTGATGGACTGGCGCATCAACAAGACCAAGTGGGTCGTTCTGCGCTGGCCAACTTCTGCCATGGCTCAGCAGGCGCAGATGAGCACAGAGGCCTTTGAGGATTATTTTTTCAAGGTCTGCACCCTCGATTATGCACGCTTGACTCCTGGCATGAAGGCGCTGAAGGCGCTTATGGACAAAACCGATCGCGTTCAGCTCAAAGCCCCCGGAACAGACCTTCTCTTTTCGATAAAGGGCATCGGCTCTGTGATGTGCGGCGGCGATCGTAACATTCCGGACGGCGAAGTATTCTCATGCCCATTGAAGGATTCGGTGGAAGGGCACATAAGCTTCAACGCCCCAACGATCTATCAAGGGACTGCATTCGACAACATTCGACTGGATTTCCAGAACGGGCGAATCGTCAAGGCGACGGCTAACAATACGAAGAAGCTTAATGAGATACTCGATAGCGACGAAGGAGCACGCTACATCGGTGAATTCTCCCTCGCGTTCAACCCCCACATCCTGCATCCGATGCGGGATATTCTCTTTGACGAAAAGATTGCCGGATCGTTCCATTTTACGCCAGGTCAAGCCTACGAGGTTGCCGGAAATGGCAACAAGAGCCGGATCCATTGGGACATGGTCAGTATCCAGCGAAAAGATTACGGGGGAGGCGAAGTCTGGTTCGACGGCAAGCTCATTCGCAAGGATGGTATCTTCGTGATTCCCGCGCTCAAGAAGCTGAATCCGGATTACCTGCTCAGGAAGTAAGCGACACACCGAGGTTGCCCTCGCGAAACGGGCCGGTCTTTCCGCTACGCCGTCGGCTTCTGGTCGGTGTTTTTTGTGGCTGAGCCTCTTTTCTGGTCCGTTTCGAAAAGTGCCCGCCAGTGGTCGAGGCGTTCTTTGACACGTTTCTCCATGCCGTTCTCCGTCGGTTCGTAGTAGACGCGTCCCTCAGGCAGGTACGCCTGGGGAACATAGGCACCGTCGTAGTCGTGGCTGTATTTGTAGCCCTGACCGTGGCCAAGTTTCTTGGCACTCTTATAGTGGGCGTCGCGGAGATGCCTGGGGACGGCAAGAGTCCGGCCTTCGCGCACTTCCGCGGAGGCCCTGCCGATGGCTACCGTGCAGCGATTGCTCTTCGGCGCGGTGGCGACATAGACGCTCGCATGGGCAAGGACGAGTTGGGCTTCCGGCAAGCCGACGAACTCAACCGCTTGCTGCGCCGAGGTCGCAACAACTAGGGCATTCGAGTCCGCCATTCCGACATCCTCGCTCGCGCAGATGATGAGTCTGCGCGCTATAAAGCGAATGTCCTCGCCCGCGTGTAGCATTTTCGCCAGCCAGTAGAGCGCAGCGTCGGGGTCAGATCCACGAAGGCTTTTTATGAAGGCGCTGATCGTGTCGTAGTGCGAATCGCCATCGGCGTCATAGACAACGGCTTTTCGTTGAATGCTCTCTTCGGCCGCGGAGAGGGTGATGGGGATGACGCCACTGGAATCCGGCAGGGTCGTTCGCGCCGCAATTTCAAGAGCGTTTAGACATTTGCGGGCATCCCCGTCGCTCACCTTCGCCAAATGGTTGGCTGCCTCGTCGTCGAGCAGGACGCGCAGATCGCCAAGCCCCCGTTCCTTATCGCCAAGGGCGTCGCTTATCAATGCGACGAGGTCCTGAGTGGAAAGAGGCTCAAGCTGAAAGATCTGCGAACGCGAGACAAGCGGGCTATTGACGTAGAAGAACGGATTGTGCGTCGTCGCACCGATGAGACGCAACAGGCCGCTCTCGACATCGGGCAACAGCACATCCTGTTGGGCTTTGTTGAAGCGGTGAATCTCATCAATGAAGAGAATGGTCTTCTGGGCGGTGTTCTGAAGACGGTTCGCAGCCTGGGCGACCACACGACGGATGTCCGCCACATTGCCCTCCACCCCGCTCAGACGCTCGAATCGGGAGCGCGTCGAGGCGGCGATGACCTGGGCAAGACTCGTCTTCCCAACGCCAGGCGGCCCATACAAAATGATCGACGAAATTCGATCCGCCTCAATGGCGCGGCGCAGGAGTTTCCCTGGGCCAAGGATGTGCCGCTGGCCGACGTATTCATTCAACGTTCGAGGACGCATCCGCGTTGCCAGCGGAGCGTCAGGGAGCGCCAATCTCGCAACATCTTCCGGAAACAAGTCCTCCATCATCAACTATCGTCCCGACATCCAACCCACCGCAAGCTGCCAAAAAATCATTGCCATCGCGACGATATATCCCAATGGGCTCGTTTTCTCGAGTTAAGCTTGAGTATTGCCTCGCGCGCGTGATGTTCGAGTATTAGAATACCTGCTCTGATGGCCATGAAAACGCTTCTAGTCCCGGTCGACCTGAGTGATGCTTCGCAGCCTGTGCTCGAAGAGGCTGCTGAACTGGCGCCGCAGCTATCTGCAAGGATCGTACTCCTTCACATCGTTGAGCCTGTCGCTACCTATGTTCCGGTGGGAGCAACCATGGATGTCATCGCTGCAGCTCCGCCGCCCACGGAAACGGCCGAAAGCCTTTCCGCACCTGATTCGCGCCTGAAGAATCTTGCCGGGCCGCTAGTCGCCGCCGGCATCAGCGTCGAACCGGTGACACTCATTGGTCTCGCTGTGGATGACATTCTCGAGCAAGCGGCGAAATACCACGCAGACTACATCATGCTGGGCTCTCATGGACACGGTGCGCTGTATCATCTCTTCAGCGGAAGTGTCGTCACAGGGATTCTCAAGCGGGCAAAATGCCCAGTCATCGTCGTGCCCTCGAAGTCTGAGACTTAGGCGACGGGCTGTTGCTCGACAATGCGCACCGCGCGGGTCTTGTCGAGTTTGAGGACACCGCCCGAACCCGCTGGAAGGACGACCTTTGGGTCCGCGATTTTCTCACCTCCCCATTGGATGCTGCCACCTTCGATGAGACGGCGGGCGTCGCTCCGGGATTTTGAAATGCCGAAGCAGCGCGCATAGGCTTCCACGACGAGACTGACGAAATCGCGCGCATCGCTCGCGGGGGAGAAGGTCGGCAGGTCTGCATGAGCCAAATCTCTCTTGCTAAATCGCCTTTCAAAATCGGCTAGCGTACCTGCCGCGTCCTCTGCGGAATGAAAACGCGAGACAACACGTCTCGCGAGAGACTTCTTGGCTTCCATGGGGTGTTCCCCGGTCGGCACATCCTCTTGTAGGAGAACCGCATAGTAGCGCGCCATCAACTCGTCGCTGATGCTCATGAGTTTCCCGAACATCTCCGCCGGGCTCTCGTTGAGAGCGACGTAATTTCCGAGGCTCTTACTCATCTTCTGTTTCCCGTCGAGGCCCTCGAGGATGGGCATGACGATTGCGACCTGTTGGGACATTCCCTCCTCGCGCTGCAAGTCGCGCCCCACCATGATGTTGAACAGTTGGTCGGTTCCTCCGAGCTCGACGTCGGCCCTGATCTTGACGGAATCCCAGCCTTGCATGATTGGGTATTGGATCTCGTGAGCGCGGATCGCCTGGCCGCGGTCCAAACGGTCGCGGAAATCTTCCCTTACGAGCATCTGCTGAAGCGTCACACGGCTGTTCAATCTAATGACCTCCTGAAAGCTCATGTCCTTAAACCACTCGCCATTGAAGACGATCCTTGATCGCTCGCGGCTCAGGATCTTGAAGGCTTGCTCCTGGTAGCTCTTGGCATTCTCCAAAACCTGTTCATGAGTCAGCTGGGGGCGTGTGATAGACCGCCCGCTTGGGTCCCCGATCATCGCGGTGAAATCGCCGATGATCAGGATGGCTTCGTGCCCGAGATCCTGGAAGTCGCGCAGCTTGCTCAACACCACGCTGTGGCCGAGATGGATATCCGGTGCCGTCGGGTCAACGCCTAGCTTGACACGCAGCGGGCGTCCCTCCTCGAGCTTGGCGAGGAGTTCGTCCTGGTTGAATACGCTGTGGCAGGCTCGACAAAGATAAGCCACCTGGTCGGCAGGAGGGGGCATCATCCGTCAACGGTTCTTGTTCAACATTTCACGAACCTGCTCGATGGTCATATTCTTGTCGATTTTGTCGCTGATTTGATCGAGCCTGCCTTGCGAGCTGCCCTGGCCAAGATAGGACGACGTCCTCACAGGTTCGCGGCGTCTAGAGGCTTCCTTTTCCGCCTGATAAAACTTCTCGGTTCGAGCCGATTCGGCGGGAATCTTGGTGTCCGCGTTTACCACCAATGTCTTCGACCATAGGCTCGCCTGGTTTGATTCGTAAACCTTCTTCCCGAACCAGGGATTCTTCACCCCAAGGAATGAGCGAACGTTCCGGTACTTGTCGGTAGAGAGTTTTTGCTCGTACATGAAACTGGACGGCCCCGAGGGCGATTCCTTAAGGAGAAATCCTCCTCCATCAAATTTTTTTCCATTCATGGGATTCAGCAGGGACATGTCCGGCTTTGCGAGGACGCGCTCAAGGAGCTTCTTCTCGTCCTTTTGCGCAAAACCACAGGTGCCCGCTAGGAGCCAGAAAGCCAGAAAACGGAAAACGCTCACGATCCCAGACTATATAGCTAGTCGTCCTTCGGCAAGGCGGGCGACAATTGGAGGGACGCCAGCATCTGGCGGGCTGCTTTTCGGTCTGCCGGTTCCGCGTAGGCTTCGATCACGTCCTGCAAGACCTTTCGGGCTGCCGAGTGTTCGTCGGACTGCAATAGCCTGTTCGCGTATGCCTGCGCGACGGAGAACGAACCCGGATGCAGTTCATGAGCGCGCGCAAGGTCTTTGAGAGCGCTTGCGGGGGATTCGGACGCCTCGGCACGACGCAGCAGAAACTGTGCCCTCGCGCAGCGCGTTTCCCAAAGCGGACTTTCCGAGGCTTCCCAGAGCCTTCCAGCGCGATCCCAGTCCGAGTACTCGACACTTTGCAGCAGGCTCTGTCCCCGGGCGTCGTCGAGCAGGGAGGCTGTATTCTCGATCCACGTCCACGCCCGCTCCATGTCGGTTTTCGCAATCAGTCTGCGGGCGATTTCCATCTGGAGGTCACGAAATTGGTTGGGAGCAATCCCGAATTCATTGACCCGCGGGTCGTGACGATACACTTCACCGCTCTTCCAGTAATAGTCTGCGAGGCCGCCCACCGGGACGACTTGCGGGGTTTCCATGGCATGGTCAATGCAATCTCGAGCCGCGTCGAAGTCACCATGTTTGAGGAACAGATTCATCGCACGAATCCAGGCTGCGCCCGAACGCGCATCCACGGGCGCGGCAAGAAGGTACGGTCTCGATTCGATTGCCCGTCCGGTTGCGAGGTAAAACTCCACGAGATCGACGTTTTTTACGGGATCGAACCGCGCGATGCGTTTGATCGGAGACACGATCGCATCTGCGGCGTCCGACTTTCCCGACATGAACAAAGCTTGCGCGAGCAGAAGGGCACGTGCAGGGTTGCCGGGCATCCGCTTCGAGAGCTCGTAAAACGTGCGGACCGCTAACTCATATCGCTGTGCATCCAACAGGCGGCGTCCGATTTGATCCCACGCCCGCTCGTTGAAATGCGTGTCTGTGAGATAGTCGTTTAAGACGGCGTCAACCTCGTCGAAGCGTCTCTGCTGCAGCAGGACTTGAACGACGATCTCGCCTGCATAGTATGTGCCGCGTCCGGCATCCCACTCGATGGAAAGCTCCTTCAACAGGTCCTCAGTTGAGCCGGATCTTTCCGCGAGCTCCTTGCG
>DATDAX010000326.1:0-3080 GCA_036525175.1 Terrimicrobiaceae bacterium
TTGTTGATTGCGGGTGTCCTCGTTCACGATTGCGGCAAACTCTGGGAAATGTGCCCGCCGGAAACGGGCTTCGAGATTCCGCGCGATCTCCGCGGCGAACTCCTCGGGCATATCAACATCGGTATCGAGGTGGTGAACGCAGTGTGGCGAAAGCTTCCTTTGCAGAATTGGAAAGATCTCGCACCGCCTTCCGACGAGGTCAGACTTCACCTGCTCCATCTCATTGCATCGCATCATGGGGAATACCAATTCGGCTCACCTGTTGAACCCAAGACGCCCGAAGCCATCGCCCTGCATTTTGTGGACAACCTCGACGCGCGGCTTGAGATGATCTTTTCCTGCTACGATCGGCTGGCTGAAATTTCCCCGGGCATTTTCGAGCGCGTTCGGGCACTCAATGTGTCTCCCATTCGTGCCCTGCCCGCCCTGCGGCCGGCCGAAGAGTAGGCAGAGACCGAGCGGCGCCATGAACCGCTGCGTGGTGTCGCGTTTTCTGTCGCGGCGCCGGAATGAAACTATCGCGAAGTCGCGCCCGGAGGAGGTCGGTCTTTGTACCAAAGAATGCCGCTACGCCTCAGATTGGCTACCAATGCCTTTAGGTTGTCGGCCAATTCCCGATCCGAAAGTAACGTGCCGAGCGCTCCTCTGCCCTGCTTGGCCTGTTGAACAAGCGAGCGTATGTCAACGATGGCTTTCTTGAGTTCGTCGGACGCGCTCTTGGCCGAAACGAACGTCTGTTGTCCTGTCTCAATCGCTCCCTCCGCCTTCTTCACTACGCCATCGGCGTTCTTCACCACCCCATCGATCTTCTTCGAAGCCTCCACGAAGGAAGCGCTGGTTTCCTTGAGGTTGGAAAGAGTCGTGCTCAGATTGGAAATGGTCGTATCTTTAAGAACTTCGGTGTTCAGTTTTTCTGCAACCTTGTTGATGTTTCCGACGGCTTCTTGAATGTCTCTCAGAAGCGCTCCGGCCTGCTCGGTCACGTCGCCAATCCCAGATTCCCCCTTTCCCTTGATGATAGCGCCGGCCTCGATAGGCGGTGATGACTTCGCGTCCTTGCCGAGTACGATCTGCACGAAACGGTCTCCGAGAAGACCGGAGCTGCCGATCGTAAACTGAGCAGCGCTGGGAATTTTGACTTCTTCGTAGATCTTCAAATTCACGTAAACACCTTCCATGTCCGGCAAGATCACGGGATTGTTTTCGACGGAGCCGATTTTTGCGCCGGCAAGGAGGACGCTTGCGCCCTTGTAGATGCCGCTCGCGTTCGGATACTCGACGCGGATCCTGTAATTGCCGTGGATGCTGTCGCCAAAGCGGCCGAAATAAACGACCATCAACCCGATGGCGAGGAGACCAAGGGCCATGAAGATACCCACCCGCAATTGCGATGCACGTTCCTTGGCCGTCATAGAATTTTAATCCTCCTCATCTTGTGAACGTCCGTCCACAAAATCCCGAACAATCTCATCCTGTGTATCGCGCAGTTCATCAAGTGTGCCATAGAAGTGCCGGCGACCTTCGTTCAGCAAGGCAACGCGATCGGCGACCCGATTGCAACTCGTCATGTCATGGGTGACGACGATGGAAGTGACGCTAAGCTGCTCTTGCAACCTGCGGATGAGGCGATTGATGCTATCGGATACGATGGGATCGAGTCCGGCGGTCGGTTCATCATACAGAATAACCTGTGGCGGGGAAATGATTGCGCGGGCCAGGGCGACGCGCTTGCGCATCCCACCGCTCAGGTTCACCGGCATTTTCTTGTCGTTCCCACCCATGTTCACTAGGGCCAGCGCTTCGTGCACCTTGTGGCGCACCAGCTTTTCATCCCTCTCACCATGCTCTCGCAAAGGGAACGCCACGTTATCATAAACGTTTAAGGAATCAAAGAGGGCCCCGTCCTGGAAAAGCATGCCGATCTTGCGGCGCACAGGAGCAAGCTGGCGTTCGTCCAAATTTGCAATGTCCTGACCCTCAAAGATAATCTGTCCGGATATCGGCTTCATCAACCCGATGAGGTGACGCAGGAAGACGCTCTTGCCGCCGCCACTTTTCCCGAGGAGCACGAGTGTCTCCCCTCGAAAGATATCCAGCGAGAATCCGCGGAGAATCTCTTGCGGGCCTATCTTTTGCACGAGGTCACGCACCGAGATCAATGGCTCGGCTTCACTCATCGCTGCCCTGCAGGGAAAAGGATGTTGAGGAACATGGTAAGAAAGAAATTCGCGATCAAGATTGACAGAGAGCAGATCACCACCGTTTCAGTCGTTGCGCGGCCAACGCCGACGGCTCCCTCCTTTGCATTCAGACCCTCCCGGCAACTGATGAATACAATGATGTTCGCAAACACGAATCCCTTGATCAGAGACATTGCGATGTCGCTGCCCTCGGTGAATTTCTGCATGTTGTTGAGGAAATACACCGCTTCAATGTTGAGCACGTAAACCGCAACAAGGTAGGAGGCGAGTACGCCACAACCGACGCACTCGACCACCAACAGCGGCATGGAAATCAGCATCGCCAGCGCCCGCGGTACCACCAGATAATCCACAGGATGGACCGCGAGGGCGCGCAGCGCGTCGATTTGCTGGGTCACCTTCATGGTTCCAATCTCCGCGCTCATCGCGGCTCCCACACGCCCGGCCACCATAAGCCCCGTCAAGACGGGCCCAAGCTCACGAAACATGGACAGAGTGACCACCGGTCCCACCGCGGTCTCCATATTCAGGCTGGCAAACTGAAAATAGGCCTGCGCGGTGAATACCGCCCCGGTAAACGCCCCCGTTACGACGACAATAAGCTGAGAGCCGTAGCCTATCTCAGCAATCTGAAAAAGCGTCAGCTTGAAGCGGATGCGGCCCGCGAAGATCGAACGGAACGTCTCCCACGCCAGCAAGGCCACTTGGCCAAGGTACGTGAAAAAACCGAAAAGCCCACTTCTGAAAAGACTCAGCAGGGCCATTCAACGTTGTCGACGATGAGAAGAACCCCTCGCCCGCTATGCGGCAGCATTCTCGATCCGCTGCGTGCTCTTCTTCGAATTAATCTCTGGCGGCAATTGGCCAACGAATTTCGCT
>DATDAX010000327.1:0-3448 GCA_036525175.1 Terrimicrobiaceae bacterium
CAGGTTCTCATCAACAATGCCGGTTTTGGGAGCTACGGAAGGCTGCAAGAAAACTCCCTAGAGGGTCACGGCAGGCAAATCCTGTTGAATGCGTTTTCGCCGGCGATCCTGGCCCAGCTTTTTCTCCCGGCGATGGTTGCGGCTGGCGAAGGAGCGATCATCAACGTTGCCAGCATTGCAGGCTTTCAGCCTACGCCTTACATGGCGGTCTATGGGGCTTCAAAGGCGTTCGTGCTTTCCTTCTCCGAGGCAATATGGGCCGAGAACCTTAATACCGGAGTGCGCATTCTCGCACTTTGTCCTGGCCCGGTGGACACCGAATTCTTCAAGGCATTTGGAGGGCAAGAGCCGGCGGCAATGGGTCGCAGGGATACCGCCGAGAACACAGTGAAGACGGCTCTTGGAGCGCTGGATCGCGGTCGCAGCTACGTGATCTCGGGAAGCCCCTTCTACTTTTGGCTCTCTCATTCGGGTCGGCTCGTATCGCGCGCGACCATGGCGCGAACAAGCGAAAGTCTCCTTCGACCCTGTGGATCACAGAATCATAAGAGATACATAAATCACTAGACACATGAGCGTTATAGAGATTTGTATTTGATTACGATAATTATTCGGGCCCTTCTTCGCGCCGAACGTGGTGCGGCGGACCTTGTCACTTGTCCGCCTTGGAGACCGCGTGGAAAATCTTATTCCACCAAGGCGGACCAGATATGGTGCAGGAAGAAGGGCATTTTTCGGAACTTTCCGTGGATGGCAGCCCGAAGAAGACAGCGAGCGTTGAGGTAAAGTTCACCGCCGCGGCTGCGGGTTGTCACGAGCATTTGTCCTGCGCTTCTTGTTGAGAGGTACGTTGTCATGGCACATGTGCGGTTTTTAACCTCTTGTTTTTAGTGGCAAGTCAATAGCCATAGTCTGGACTACCGGCGTGCTGAACGATGGTAACAGCTTCCAAGGCGGCGGTCACAACGCGTACGTCGGTATCATCATCTCTCCGCATGTCCGCCATGCTTCCGTTGACTTGGGTAAGGATTTTCCAAATTCCTGCCTGGCCGGCAAGGGTCACAATGTCATTTTGGTGGACAATTGTGATCATGCCGAGTTGATGGATGAGGGAAAGGCAGCGCCGGCGCGAGCGAGGCGCCTGCCTTTGCCGAATGAGCGCCTAGGGAGACCCTTCCGCCTGAGACCAACGGTGCTTGCACAGTAAGGTGCGGGCGAGAGTCTGTGCGCCCATGACGAATAGCCGGATGGAAACCACCTAACTGAGCGCCCTGGCGAAGGCCTCGGGGCCAACGAACCGAAAAAAACAACTATGCGGAACGTCTTCACACTCGACCCTCACGGTCAAGAACTGCTGCTAAAACATTTGCAGCATACTCTGTGCCGATCGGGCCCCGCTGCCGGGTGGCGAGCATCGAGAAAGCTATCTGCCTTATAAACAAGTTCTTGTGCGATTACTCCCGACATCAGCACGCGCTCCAAGAAAAGGTTCCAAGATTGAATCGTGTAAAAGGATTTGACGCCATTTTGAGAAATCGCTTGTCGCGCTCAAGGAGACACGTCGTAAGACGTTTAGTGTAAATGACTTACAATGTAGATGGCAGCTTACCGCCAGCTGTAAAGTTTTCCGTCGCTGGAACGACCGGGCAGGCGTCTCAAGGACTCGGTTTGACACCGGGCCGCGAGCTAGCGATTGTTCACCAAAGAGGCTTCGAGTTTGCTTCTGATTAGTGCGGCAGAGAAACGGTCATGGCAGCCGCAAGTCGTTTAGAACGACCTGTGCCGATTCGGCTACGAATCGTGTATCCCTCCCCTGCCAGCCCCAGGGTAGGCTAAAATTCATGTGCCCTTCGAAGGTCTGAGTGGTGTCTTCGGTTGTGGTGACTGTGGCGTTCACAGATACTCGCGAGGATACGACTACCTCGCCTTGTATGCGCTCTTCGTCCTCATCGGAGAAATTCACGTTATTAAGAGTAACGCCGGCCGGTGCCGCAGCGGAAGGGTTCCCGGGTGGAAACTTCCAGCTCATGATTTTTGCCTTGATGGGGCGTTCGACCTTTTCGACAAACTTCGGATGGGCGTAGAGGTCTTCGAGGGTAATTGGCATGAAGTGCGTCTATCAAACGAGTTCGGGATTTTCCAGTCTGTAATTCGGAGGTTCCGTTGCACAGAGAACCGTTAGTTTCGCAAGTCGGCCGGCGCTTCGAGGTTCTACATCCAGGCGAGCTCGCTCAGGTCCAGATGCCATTTCGAGCCATCTGTCACGCGAAGGGCTTTGGCTTTTTGCTGGTAGGTGATGGTGTCCAAATCAACTTCCGAAGGAATAATGTTGATCAAGACATCTCCACTGAGCAGCGAGACAAGTCTGGTGCGCACCTCGGGTCGGCGAAAAAATTCGAACCTGATGGGATCAACGGTGAAGAGGTGTCCCGTTACCCGCGCGACTCCGCCCTCGTACGCTTCCACCGTGCCGACGAAGTGACGATGGGGCTCCTTCTCGAGATATCTTCGATGAATGATGTGAACCTTTTCGCCGGCGGAAAGAATTTCATTTTTCATTTTGGGGTACGCGAAAAATCGACTTACTTATTGAAACACGCCGCAGGCGTAGTGGCTATTCTTTCTCCTGCGCATCAAGCAATAACAACAATGTTCTACTCGGACATGGCTTTAGTACGAATCGCATTGGTCCTTTTGTTAGCCGGCGGCGCTGCGCACGCGCAGGAAGTCGCTGAACTTAAAGCACGGACTGGTAAGCCTGTGATTCAAGAATTGATGGGTGGGTGCTCGCTGACGTGCGCGTTTCCCTGGGAGGCTGTCGCAGGAGGTTCGAGCTCCGATGCCAGAGTTGCCGCACTCAATGATGCCGATTCCCACACAGCATGGACCGACGCGCATGCTGGGGATACGCTGGTCTTTGCGTTTCCGTCAAATCTTCCACGAGAGTTAAACGGGACGCCATTCTACGGGATCGATATCGCAAATGGATGTCTGCATCCCGAGATCGCTTTCAAGGCCTTCGGACGCATCAAGACGATCCGCCTATACCACAACGGTCATCCGCTCTACATGATCCATTTGGCGGATACGCGACGCTGGCAGCATGTCGCATTTTCCGACGTGTATCTAAGCATCGGCGATACCCTGGCGATTGAGGTGCTGGATACCTATTCGGGAGAGGAGAAACGTTCCACGGCCGTTACCGAGATCGTCCTGCAAGGTGCACACTGAAGGCATTCGAGGCATTGCAGGAATGAGCTGGAGGGTGCCAGAATCAAAGGAGATTTCTTCGCCTTGGATTCAGCATCAACGCGAAGCGTGCGCCCTGGCGTTTTCGCGCGTGCATGAAGCCGTTCGTGAAATCCGGCACGGTTAAATCGGTCGTGCTTGGAATCCCCTGGACCTCGGCTATGTCGCGTCATACGCCATGCGCGTACAAATCGAAGGC
>DATDAX010000328.1:0-3372 GCA_036525175.1 Terrimicrobiaceae bacterium
TCGTATGCTCTGTCGCAGATCAGCGATATCAAACTCACAAGCTTTCGTCGTGGCCGCATCTATATCTCACTGGGGAGTAAGCTTGCTTCGGCGTCAGCCGCAATGGCGTTCAATCCCAATTTCAGCAATCCCTCTCTCCCCGACTACAACACGCGGTGGGACAAGGTTGAAATCACGTATTCACCCGGAGATCCTGGCAGCGGAGCCAATCTCTCCGCCAGCGACTTCTTTAGCGTCCCCTTACAGCTCAACACCTTTGCGACCGCAAATCCTGATACTCCATCCACTACCCTTACGTGGAGGGCGCCGACCGCGACGACTTTCTCCAGACTGGCGGATCTTTCCGGCGGCAACACGGTCGCCGTAGCACGCGGATCCAATGGTGTTAAGACGCAAGGCTATGGCCAGGTCGTACGCATCATCAGTCCCTCTACGGTCGCGAACCCATCCGTCTATTCCTCTTTCGCTCCCTACGTCGACTTCGTAAAATCCCAGGAACTCATGACGCTGATACGGGGTTCGCACAGCCCGAGTCAGTCCTACAGCCTCAAAGCCGTCGTCGATAGGAAGGGAGATCTCGTGATGACAGGTACCGTAACAGGCGTTCCGGTCGCGGAAACAAATATCACCATCGCCAGCCAGGATCTGTTGAATGGGATCTACACCTGCAATCCGCGATACACTGTAAATGGAAACCCTCACGACATCCGCATGAACGATCCGTATGCGACGGCCGTAAGAGATGTTCTTTGCGGATTCATACTCGGCTTTATCGGCAGCACGGAAATCAATCCTAACACAGGAGACTCCTTTGGAGCGGGTCCAAGCGACACATGGTACGAACCTCCAGTCCCCGTCAGACTGGCGTTCGCCGGAGCGCAACCCGCAAATTCCAACTACTACAACCAGTACGCCGGCTACCTTTCAACGGTCTCCGACGCTTACGCTTTTCCTTTCACCGATCTGATCCAGAAGCCCTTCGCGAGCCTAGATCCCTCGACGATCAATGCGATGACAATCGTCATACTGCCGGATACAGGCATAAGTCGCAGCCTTGTCCCAGCGACATCCTCGCAAGCGCCGAAGCCCGTCCCCGATCAAAAGCAAATCACCTCATCCCTCGAAGTAAGGAATCAACCCAACATGCCCTACTCGAACATCACGTTAAGGATAAAGATCGATCATCCAGCGATTGGAGATCTCTCGGTAAAATTGCGCTCGCCGCAGGGCAGAACGTTTCTTCTTCACAATCAGACACAGGGCGAGACCGATGACCTCCATTATGTCGGTTTTGCGCTACCCTCGCCGCAAATCAACAATCCTAACGGCACGTGGACGCTTACGATCTCAGATCACAAGAAAGGAAACGTCGGAACGCTTGTTGACTGGGAACTGTCCTTCCCGGAAACTTCAGAGCCTGAAAAAGATCGCCGCTCCCGCACGCGATAGAAGCAATCGCGTAATATGGCGCGAAGCCCTCCCTCACAGCTGCAACCCAGAAAGCGTCTGCCAGCAGGGACACGACCGCACTCGACTGCGCGAACCGATCGGGTACTGTAATGTCGATATTCGCGACGTTCCCATGCCCATACTCGCTGCACTGCTTTATATAAGTCTCCTGCTTTGCGCAGGAAATTCTGTATTTGCAGCCGAATTTGATTCTGCGGGAATGGTTTGGATTCCCGGCGGAAGCTTCACGATGGGAAGCGATTTGCCGGGAAGTAAGAGAAACGAGCAGCCCACGCACCTCGTCTCGGTCGATGGCTTTTGGATCGATGAGCATGCAGTGACCAACGCGGAGTTTCGAAAATTCGTTGACACGACCGGCTACATAACCACCGCCGAACGACCGGTGGATTGGGAAGAACTCAAAAAAAAGCTTCCGGCCGGCACGCCAAAGCCGCCAAACGAAATGCTCGAACCCGGATCGCTGGTCTTCACGCCCGCGAGTGGACCCGTTGACTTGCGCAACATGAATGCCTGGTGGCGGTGGGTGAAAGGGGCAAGCTGGCAGCATCCTGAGGGACCAGGAAGCAACCTTTCAGGACGGGAAAATCATCCTGTGGTGCAAGTTTCCTGGGATGACGCTGTGGCATACGCGAAGTGGGCCGGGAAACGCCTGCCTACAGAGGCCGAATGGGAGTTTGCGGCAAAGGGCGGATTCGAGGGTAAACGCTATGCCTGGGGCGATGAACTCGTATCGGTCGGAAAATTCATGGCGAACACGTGGACAGGCCAATTCCCGTACAACAATACAGCTGAGGACGGATTTGAAGGAACCGCGCCTGTCAAGTCCTTCCCACCAAATGGATATGGCCTCTACGAAATGGGAGGAAATGTGTGGAATTGGGTAAGCGACTGGTACCGCCCAGACATCCATGTCCAACTGGCAAGTGAGCCCGCCTGTCACAACCCGACGGGGCCTCAGGCGAGTTGGAATCCTGGCCATCCCAATGAAACAGACGAACACGTGACGAAGGGAGGCTCATTCTTGTGCAACCCGAGTTACTGCGAAAGCTACCGCCCAAGCGCCCGACGCGGGACACCCTCCGACACCGGCATGAGCCACATCGGCTTCCGCTGTGCCAAATCCGCAACGCAATGAATTTGCTCATTCGGATTCCGACCTGGTTTTCGAAAGAGAGCATTGATGACGAAGACGCGGGACGGACGATCGTCAGCATAAAGGACGACGGGAGCACGATCTTTCCACCTGCCGCAAGATGAATCACTCCTCCTCGCTCTCGTCCCTCGTCCTCGACCCCACTGCAATCGCAAGTCGTCCTCGTCCTTCCTTTCTGGTGTTCGTCCACGCCTGATCCCGCTGCGGCCTTCCGCGGCTTGCTCTCGGACATCGGAGCCGCGAAACGACCCTCGACTCTCTGTCCCAAAAGACAAAACCAACGCACCGAACCCAACTCCAATCCCTATGAGTACATTCAAATACAACCGCCTCGATAAGGCCAACGCCGCTGTTTTGCTAGTCGATCACCAATCGGGACTGATCAGCCTGGTCCAGGACTTCACGCCGAACGAGTTTAAAAACAACGTTCTTGCGCTCGCCGATGTGGCGAAGTTCTTCGAGCTGCCGACCATCCTCACGACGAGTTTTGAAAACGGCCCGAACGGCCCGCTCGTTCCGGAGTTGAAGGCCATGTTTCCGGACGCGCCCTACATCGCGCGACCCGGGAACATCAACGCCTGGGACAACGAGGACTTCGTGAAGGCGGTGAAGGCGACGGGCAAGAATCAGCTTCTCATCGCTGGCGTGGTCACCGACGTGTGCGTTGCCTTCCCGACGCTCTCCGCACTGGAGGAAGGTTATGAGGTCTTTGTCGTGACCGATGCGTCGGGCACCTTCAACCAAACCGT
>DATDAX010000329.1:0-10499 GCA_036525175.1 Terrimicrobiaceae bacterium
AAGCATGCCCAGAACAATGTAGACAGCAACCAGCGCGGCGATGATCAGAAGGGGCTGGGTCGCGACTGTTTGCTGAAAGACCTGAGCATTCCCGGCGAATCCCCCGCTGACGCTGGCCGGCATATGCAGATCGCTCACAGCATGCTCGATGACTTGCGTCGCGCGCTCGAGAGAAACACCCGGTGCGAGATTGAAAGAGATCGTAACCGCGGCGAATTGTCCCTGGTGGTTAACATTCAAGGGGATATTGGCTACCTCGTAATGTGCGATGCTGCTTAAGGGCACCATTTGCCCGTCCGCGGCGCGTACGAAGACCTTGTCCAGTGCCCTCGGGTCATCCTGAAATCTCGGATCGACCTCGAGAACCACGCGGTATTGATTCTGCGCTCCGTACATGATCGAAACCTGGCGCTGACCGAACGAGCTGTAGAGCGTGGAGTCGATCGCGTCGGGCCGGATCCCCAGCCGGCCCGCAGCATCACGGTCGATCACCACGTTAGCTTGCAAGCCTTGGAACTGTTGGTCGCTGTTCACGTCGGCAAGCTCCGGAGACTTCTTTAGCCGTTCGACCAAGCGGGGCGCCCATGCGTTCAGTTCGCTCAAGTCGACGCTCCGCAGGGAGTATTGATAGAGCGCCTTGGCGGAGCGCCCGCCGACACGGATGTCCTGAACTGGCTGAAGAACGAGGGAAATGCCAGGCACTTTTGCCGTCTCACTGCGCAGTCTGGCGATGACGGCCTCCGCGGCTGGACGCTCATTGGGCGGTTTGAGTGCGATGAACATGCGCCCGTTGTTTAGTGCCCCGCCGCCCCCCGACCCGACGAAGGATCCGACCGTTGCGATGGCGGGATCGGAAAGTACCACTCCAACCATTTGCTGTTGCTTCATCGCCATCTGGGCGAAGGAAATGTCCTGTGCAGCTTCGGTAGTTCCAATCAGCAGTCCAGTATCCTGCTGCGGGAAAAATCCCTTGGGTGTGGAACCATAGAGCCAAATGGTAACCGCAAGGGTCGCTACGGTAAGCATTTGCGTGAAGAACCGGTGCCGAAGAACCCAGCGCAAGGCCCGCGCGTAGACATCCTGCAATCTTTGAGAAAATTCCGGTTGGCGGCCGACATCCTTCGGGCGATGACGCAGGAACCGACCGCAGAGCATTGGCGTCAACGTGAGAGAGACGACAGCCGAAACGAGAATCGACGCGCTCAAGGTCACCGCGAATTCACGAAAGAGTCGACCGATCAATCCGCCCATCAACAGAATGGGAATGAAAACCGCCACCAGCGAGAGACTAATGGAAATGACGGTAAAGCCGATTTGCCTGGCCCCAGTCAATGCCGCCTCGCGAGGCTCCGCTCCGTGTTCGATATGCCGCACGATGTTTTCGATAACCACAATCGCATCGTCGACCAGGAACCCCACAGCCACGGTCAAAGCCATGAGGGAAATGTTGTCGAGGCTGAACCGGCAGATCCACATAACGGCGAACGTTCCAGCCAAGGCGAGCGGCACAGTGACTCCGGCAATGAAAGTCGGCCAAAACCGTCGAAGGAAAAGCGCCATGACGAGGATCACGAGCCCGATGGTAAGCACAAGCGTGAACTGCACATCATGCACGGAAGCGCGAATCGTCTGTGTGCGATCGCTCAGAATGTCGATTTCCACCCCCGGCGGCAGCCACTTTCGAATCTGCGGCAGCAGGCGTCGAATCTCGTCCACGACGGCAATGACATTGGCGTCGGACTGCTTCATTACGGGCAGTAAGACCGCCCGTTCCTTATTGAACCATCCCGCTTGGCGAGTGTTTTCCGTGCCATCAATGACGTTTGCTATGGAGCCGAGTTGAACAGGAGAGCCGTTGCGCTCCGCTACCACCAGCGGTCTGTAGCTGTCAGCTCCGAAAATCTGATCGTTCGCCGAGACCATGACGCTTCTTCCGGAGTCTTCCATGCTACCTTTTGGCATCAGCTGGTTGGCGCCTTGGAGAAAGCTGCGAACGTCCTCCATGCTCATTCCCATCGCAGCAAGTGCCGACGGGTTTACCTGGACGCGCACCGCGGTTTTTGCGCCCCCGAATACTCCGACCTGACTGACTCCCGGCACCTGACTCAGGCGCTCCGACACGATTTGGTCGGCCAGATTGTAAACTTCCGACAACCGCATCGTCTTTGAAGTCATCGCAAGAACCATCACGGGTGAATCTGAAGGATTATACTTCCGATAGGTGGGCGGGTTTGGCAGGTTTGCGGGTAGATCCCGAGCCGCTGCATTGATCGCGGCTTGCACGTCGCGCGCCGCGTCATTCACGTTTCGGCTCAAGTCGAATTGGACGGTTACGTTGGCACCCCCCAGCGAGCTCACCGATGTCATCTCGGTCACACCTGCGATTTGACCCAGACGGCGCTCGAGAGGGGCTGCAAGCGAAGTTGCAGCCGTTTCCGGATCAACCCCGGGCAATGAGGCGCTTACCCCGATCGTCGGAAAGTCGACCTGCGGAAGCGGGGCGACAGGAAGAAAAAGATACGCTGTGGCCCCGAGAAGGAGCAGGCCGATCGCAAGGAGTGAGGTGCCTACCGGACGGCGTATGAATGGACCAGAGACATTCACGGTGCGACGGGTTCGAGAGCGTCAGACGTCTGCCGGACGGTGCGCCGGCGCCCCAGCCACCCTTCAAAACGCGACAATGCAAGATAGACAACCGGGGTCGTGTAAAGGGTGAGCACCTGTGAGAGCACGAGTCCACCGACAATGGCAATTCCCAACGGTTTGCGAAGCTCCGAGCCCGTCCCTGTTTCCAGCGCCATCGGCAGCGCTCCAAGGAGAGCAGCCGCGGTCGTCATCATGATCGGTCGGAAGCGCAGAAGACAGGCCTGATAAATCGCCTCGTGCGCGGACGCCCCGTGTTCGCGACGCGCGTCGAGGGCAAAGTCGATCATCATGATCGCGTTCTTCTTTACGATGCCGATAAGCAGGACCACCCCGATCAAGGCCACCAGCGAGAAATCCAAGCCGGAAATCTGCAGCGCAAGAAGAGCTCCCAGACCGGCGCTGGGCAGCGTCGAAAGAATCGTCAACGGGTGGATGTAGCTTTCATAAAGCACCCCGAGCACGATGTAGATGACCACAATCGCAGCCAGAATCAGGAAGGGTTCGCTCTTCATGGACGAGCGAAACTCTGCGACGCTCCCCACAAACTCGGCACTTATCGACTCCGGTACTCCAATCTCTTCCCGGGCCGCTTCGATCGCGCGGACAGCCTCCCCGAGCGAGTAGCCCGATCCGAGATTGAAGGACAATGTGAGCGAGGGGAATTGCCCTTGATGGGTGACGACCAAGGGAGAGGTTTGCACGCGCGCTGTGGCCATCGCGCTAAGTGGAACAAGACCGCCGGTTGTAGACTTGACGTAAATCTTGTCGAGGTCGCTGATCGAGTCGCGAAACTCCGCGGGAACCTCCAACACGACCCGGTACTGGTTAAGTTGGGTGAAAATCACGGAAATCTGCCGCTGGCCAAAGGCATCGTAGAGAGTGTTGTCTATTGCTTCGATGGGAACGTTCAGCCGCGAGGCCCGCGTCCGATCAATCTCCACATGCAACTGGAGCCCGCTCATCTGCTGATCGCTCGCCACATCAGCGAGCTGCGGAAGCGTTCTCAGCTTGTCGACGAGCCGTGGTCCCCACTCAGCGAGTTCGGCGTCGCTGGAATCCTCGAGGATGTATTGATACTGCGTGCGGCTCGCCCTCGTATCGATTTGGAGGTCCTGTGCCGCCTGGAAAAACGCTTCGACGCCCTCAATGCCGCGCACGGCCTCGCGCAGACGCGCGATGATTTGACTAGCGCTTAAATCTCGCGACTCCCGAGGCTTGAGGACGATGTAAAGCCTGCCCGTGTTTGGGGTCGAGTTTACGGTGCCGGCACCGACAAATGTCGCGACGCGCTCGACGTCCGGATCGCTCCGCACGACATCCGTAACCTTCCGTTGTAGCGCGAGCATGGCGGGAAAGGATATGTCCTGAGCCGCATCGGTAACCCCAATGAGCAATCCGGTATCCTGCTGAGGCAGAAGGCCCTTTGGCACGAGGACATAAAGGACTCCCGTCGCGACAAGGGTCGCCGCCGCGACAAGGAGTGTAGCACCCTGGTGACGCAATACCCAGACCAGCGATCGATCGTAATGGTGAAGCAGGCTGTCAAATGCGCGCTCGAAGAACCGCTGAAGCGCGTTCTCTCGCTGTTCGGATTCCCGCTTCAGCATTTTCGCGCACATCATTGGTGTCAGCGTCAGCGAAACAAAGGCGGAAACAGCCACGGCCGTGCTCAGCGTGATGGCAAACTCTCTGAAGAGCCGGCCCACAATTCCCGACATAAACAGGAGAGGAATAAAGACGGCGATGAGCGAGAGGCTGAGCGAAATGACTGTGAAGCCAATTTGCTTCGAGCCCTTCAACGCCGCTTTAAACGGGTGATCACCCTTCTCGATATATCGGAAAATGTTCTCGATCATTACAATCGCATCATCCACCACGAAGCCGGTGGAGATCGTCAGCGCCATGAGAGACAGATTGTCGAGGCTGAACCCCGCCAGATACATCACCGCAAATGTTCCAAGCAGTGAGAGCGGAAGCGCCACGCTTGGGATTATCGTCGCACGGAGCCGCCGAAGAAAAATAAGGAGCACAAGAACGACCAGGCCGACTGTCAAAGCGAGCGTGAACTGCACGTCGCGCACCGAAGCCCGGATCGTCTCCGTGCGGTCGGAAAAGATCAAGAGGTGAATCCCGGCGGGCAAAGATGCCGTCAGCCGTGGCAGGATGGTTTTGACGCGCTCGACTGTCTCGATAATATTCGCTCCCGGCTGCCTTTGAATGTCGAGCAGCACAGCGGGCTGGTAGCTTTGCTGGGGTGTGGCAATCCATGCCGCGAGCCGGCTGTTCTCAACGCCGTTTTCGACGTTTGCCACATCCGCCAACCGCACCGGCGCGCCGTCGCGGTAAGCAAGAATGATGGATTTGAAATCGTCCGCTTCAAGGATCTGATCATTCGAGCCAAGGGTGAACGACTGTTGCTTGCCGTCGAAGCTGCCCTTGGGTGCGTTGACACTGGCTTGGGAGATCGCCGTGCGAACGTCTTCCAGGCTCAAGCCCTGTGCGGCGAGTGCCGCAGGATTGGCTTGCACCCGAACCGCAGGCTTCTGGTTGCCTTGGATCGTCACCAGACCAACCCCAGTCACTTCACTCAGTTTCTGCGCGAGTATCGAGTCTGCGTAGTCGTTGACCTTTTCAAGAGGCAGATTTTCGGAAGTGATCGCAAGGGTGAGAATAGGGGTGTCAGCGGGATTGACCTTGTTGAAGGTCGGCGGGTTCGGCATGTCCCGTGGCAGCAACCCGCCCGCCGCATTGATGGCCGCCTGAACGTCCTGGCCCGCTTCGTCGATCTTCCTCCCAAGAACAAACTGCAAGGTGATCACCGACGTACCAAACGAACTGACCGAACTCATCGACGACAGGCCGCTTATCTGACCAAACTGCTTTTCCAGAGGAGCGGTCACGAGCGAGGCCATAACTTGCGGGTCCGCACCGGGATATTGGGAAACGACTTGAATTGTCGGAAAATCGACCGTCGGCAGGGCGGATACGGGGAGGAACCGATAGCCTAACAGGCCCGCCAGCACCACGCCCACCATGAGAAGCGAGGTTGCGACAGGCCGCCTTATGAAAGGCTCTGAAACGTTCACTGATCCTCCGGCCTTTCAGAAGCATCACCTTGAGCGAGATCGTTCGTCACGTGAACCTTGGCGCCAGGCTGAAGGCGATATTGACCGTCGACCACCACGCTTTGTCCATCCGTCAAGCCGGTCTCAACCAACGTCCAGTCGCCCTCGGTGGCGCCAACCTTCACCGGTTGCATTGCAGCTTTATCCCCCGCCTCGATCACATAGACATAGGAGCCGTTGGGACCGCGCTGAATTGCCTTCGCCGGGGCTGTGACGGCTCCGTTCTTCACACCCAAAAGCAGACGCACATTGACGAACTGTCCCGGCCAGAGATCGTAATTCGTGTTGGCAAAGACCGCCTTCAACTTCACCGTCGCAGTCGTCGAGTCGATCTGATTGTCGAGAACCTCCAGACTCCCCTCGGCAAGAGTGGAAAGATTGTCGCGATCCAATGCGATTACCCTGAGCGCCTTGTTGTGCTGCAGCGCATCGCGAACAGCTCCCAAATCCTGTTGCGGCAGTGTGAAGACAACTGAGATGGGTTGAACTTGATTGATCGTCAGGATTCCCGTCGCATCGGTGCTGCGTACGATGTTCCCCGCATCGACCAAACGAATGCCCAAACGACCCGCGATAGGCGCCGTAAGGCGCGTGTAGTCGAGCTGAGTCTGCGCGTTGTCGATAGCGGCCTGGTCCGCCGCGACCAGCGCCTGCAACTGATCCGCAGCGTACTTCTGCGTGTCGAACGTTTGCTGATCGATGACTTTGTTCTTCATCAGCATCGTGTTCCTGGAGAGTACGATATTCGCATTGGCCAACTGGGCTTCGTCCTGAGCCTTCTTTGCATTGGCTTGATCCAGTTGGGCCTGATACGGCCGCGGGTCAATCTGTGCAAGCAAGTCGCCCTTTTGAACGTCTTGCCCCTCCTGAAAATAGATTTGCTGCAGCTCGCCATCCACCCGGGCACGAATCGTGACGCTGTTGTACGCCTTCACAGTGCCCAAAGCATTCAAGTAGACCGGAAAATCACGCTGCTCAACTCGGCTTGTTACCACCGGCACGGGCCCGCGCACCGCGCCGCGACCCGTAGGACTTTCCGTCCCAGCCCCAGCGGAGCGAATCTTCCAAACCACCAGACCCCCAATGAGCAAACCGAGCAGGAGCACCCAACGCATAACTCGCATGAAGGAACTCATTCGGGACGAACGCGCACCGTCCATCGCCATATCCCGGGCAAGCCCTTGCGAAGATCCAACCTCATTCCGAGTCATCATAACCGATTCAATCGCCCCAAAGCGCTTTTGTTCTCGGATTTCTTCTCCATCGAAGAAAATCGCCCGCCCGATGCCGCACGCCCGCGCATTTTGCATTGACTTCCCAAAAGGAGTGAATACACATTCATTGTATGAATGGTCGTTCAGCCAAGGAGGTGCCGCAACGATTTTCTCATCGCAGGCGAGAGCGTGGCGCCCGCCGGAGGCGGATTCTTGACGCGGCGGAGGAGGTTTTCAGCGCTCGCGGGTATCACGAGGCATCGATTACAGAGATTGCGGTGCGTGCGGATCTGGCTGCGGGCACGATCTATTTATACTTCAGGGACAAGGCGGATCTCTACGGGAGTGTAATTCTGGAGAAGATGAACGATGTTGTTGGCCGATTGGAGGCGGCGCTGAATTCCCAGGCCTCCGCAAAGTTGTGTCTTCGCGCTGCGGTTCAGGGACTCTTTGTCTATCATGATTCCAACCGCCAGTTCTTCGAACTGTTTCTCCATCAGCATCAGATAGCCGCATCGCCATTGAACGAAGGTCACTGGAACGAAATGGAGGAACTCAAGCGCAGGAACCTTGCCTCGATCGAGGATTGCATTGTCCGGGGTCAGGAGAGCGGCGAACTCAAGTCGGGAAACCCGCGCCTCTACGCGGTCGCCTTTCTTGGCGTAACCCTTCAGATTATCCGGCAGTGGATCCGAGAGCGCGGCAACGGTCGGTTGGAGACCTCGGCGGATTTTGCCGTCGATTGTTTCTTGAATGGTGCGGCAACCCTTCGATCTTGAGAATAGATCAATATTTCGCCCCATGAAATTCTCCCCTACCCTGGCACTTCTCGGCGCAGCCATTATGGCGACCGCATGTCATAAAGTGGCATCGCAAGGCGCGGAACCGCCGCCGACGCCGGTTGAAGTGGCGAACGTCGAGGTGCGAACGATGCCCATTGAGATGCAGGCCATCGGAACGGTCGAGCCGCTCGCCAGCGTGCAGCTAAAATCCAAGGTTCAGGGCGAGATTCTACGAGTTCTCTTTGCGGACGGCGCGGAGGTGCAGGCAGGCCAGCCGCTATTTGATATTGATGCGCGTCCGTTCGAGGCCGCATTGAAGCGTGCGCAAGCCAATCTCGCCATGGCCCAATCCACGGCTGCCAATGCCACTGAGCAGGCTGAGCGATACACCACTTTGATCAACCGCGGTGTCGCTTCAAAGGAACAGTTCTCTCAATATCTTTCGACAGCTGAATCCCAGAAATCTGTCCTCGACGCGCGCCAGGCGGATGTGGACGAAGCGCAGCTTTCTCGTGATTGGGCCCAGGTGCGGGCGCCCATTTCCGGTCGCGCAGGCTCCGCGCTTCTCAAGGCAGGCAACATCGTGAATGCCAATACCGATGTGCTCACGATCATCAATCAAGTCGAGCCTATCTATGTTGCCTTTTCCCTGCATGAGGGCGCGCTCGCGGACGTGCGTCAATGGATGGAAATGAGCAAGCCTGTCGTTAGCGCCCGTGATCCCGACAGCGGTCGCCTCCTTGGCACAGGAGAACTGACTTTTATCGATAATAAGGTCGATCGTGTTTCAGGCATGATTGGCTTCAAGGCGACCTTCCAAAATAAGGACGATACCCTATGGCCTGGACAGTTTGTGGACGTGACGGTCAAGCTCGCTGACGAGCCAGACTCGCTCGTCGTCCCGACGACAGCTATCATGGAGGGTCAGCAAGGTGCGCAGGTATTTGTCGTTTCCAACAATACAGCCGATCTCCGCAAGGTGAAGATCGGCCGCTCCGTGGGGAACGAGACCATCGTCAAGGAGGGACTAAGCTCCGGCGAAATGGTCATCACGAGCGGTCAACTCCGTGTGTCTCCGGGCGGCAAGGTCGCAATTGTTGAGGCCCAGAAACCGGAAGTCGCCGATAACTCCGCCGCACCCCAGGAATGAGCCTGACTGACCCCTTTGTGAGACGTCCAATCATGACGACTCTCGTCATGGTTTCGATCCTCGGAGCGGGGCTGCTAGCGTTCTTTCGCTTGCCGGTCAGTGACTTGCCGAATGTCGATTTCCCGACCATCAATGTGTCCGCCAGCCTTCCAGGAGCAGAACCGGAAACAATGGCGTCTTCGGTCGCTACTCCGCTGGAAAAGGAGTTTTCCAGGATAGCGGGCATCGAGTCGATGACATCGACGAGCTCGCTGGGTGCCACAAGCATCACGATCCAGTTTGATCTCTCCCGAAACATCGATGCTGCCGCGCAGGACGTTCAGGCAGCCATTTCGCAGGCTCAACGGGACCTGCCGACGGAGATGCCTGCTCCACCTTCCTACCGCAAAGTCAATCCGGCCGAGCAGCCGATTCTGATGATTGCAGCCTATTCCGAATCCCTGCCGTTGAGCAAGGTGAACGAATACGCGGAAAACCTGATCGGCCAGCGCCTTTCCACGGTGAATGGTGTCGCACAGGTGGACGTCTTCGGCGCGCAGAAGTTCGCCGTACGCGTCCAGGTCGATCCCAGGGAACTTGCCGCGCGCGGAATTGGATTCGACGACGTTGAAAATGCCATCCGCGAGGCCAACTCCAACGAGGCTACAGGCGAGCTTGATACCGGCCCTAAGGCGCGCACAATCAAGACCACCGGAAGGCTCCAGCGCGCGGAGGACTTTCGTGACGTTATTGTCACCTACCGCGACGGGTTTCCGGTTCGCCTCAAGCAGATCGCGAGGGTTATTAATAGCATTGAGGACGCCAAGAATATCGGCTGGTACAACAAGACGCGCGGAATCGTGCTGGCCATCCAGCGGCAACCGGGTGCAAACACCGTTCAGGTCATCGATCGCATTCGAGAGCTTCTGCCGACCTTCAAGGCGCAGCTTCCCGGCGGCGTCAAGCTCGATATCCTCTACGACCGCTCAATATCCATCCGAGAATCCCTGCACGACGTGGAATTCACTCTTGTGCTCGCGGTCGGACTCGTTGTGTTGGTGATTTTTGTCTTCCTGCGCAATGTTCGCGCTACACTGATTCCGAGCGCTGCCATCCCCCTCTCCATAGTCGGCACTTTCTGTGTGATGTACCTCCTGGGATTTAGCGTAAACAATTTCTCGCTGATGGCCCTTATTCTCGCGGTGGGGTTCGTCGTTGATGACGCCATTGTTGTCCTCGAGAACATTGTCCGCCACATGGAAAAAGGCGAGACGCCTTACGACGCGGCCTTGAAAGGAGGGCGCGAGATCGGATTCACGATCCTCTCGATGACCCTCTCGCTGGCGGCTGTCTTTATTCCCGTGCTTTTCATGGGCGGCATCCTTGGCCGTTTGCTGAACGAATTCGCGATCACCATCGCGGCGGCGATTCTGATCTCAGGATTCGTTTCCCTCTCACTCACGCCCATGCTGTGCAGCCGCTTCCTTAAAGGTGCGCATGGCGCAAGCAATAACGCCCTCTTCCGGTGGTCCGAGTCGGTCTTCAGTTCGGTGCTCGCGGGTTATCAGAAGACGCTGCGACTTGCCATGCGACATCATGTCGT
>DATDAX010000330.1:0-12468 GCA_036525175.1 Terrimicrobiaceae bacterium
ACTTTTGAAAAGGCAAGAGACCTTGCGCAGGAACTCGCTTCCTACTTTCGCAGCGACCGGCTCGTCGGCCCGGCCGAACGCCTCGAGGCCATACCGTTTGAAGAGCGCGCGCTCCGCGAACAACTCGCCAAGACCGACCTCGTCATCAATGCCACATCCGTCGGCATGAGACGCACCGATCCGCCACTGATCCCGGCAGGGCTGCTCACGCCGAACCTCATGGTCTATGACACCGTCTACGCAACGGGAAAGTCGCGCCTTATCGAGGATGCCGAAGCCGCGGGAGCTCGCGCTACCAACGGGCTCTCGATGCTCCTGCACCAAGGGGCGCTGTCCTTCGAGATCTGGTTTGGCAGGGCCGCGCCGCTGGAGGTCATGCGCGCGGCATTGAAGGCTGCGAACTGAGGATCTCGCGCGCGAGTGTCGCGTCGCGTGCGATCTGCGTCCGCAATTCCTCGATGGAGCGGAACTTTTTCTCGGGACGCAGGAAGCGCTCGAACTTCACCTCGAGATCATGCCCGTAGCGATCGCCTGAAAAATCGAAGATATGCACTTCGAGAACGCGATCCAGGGCACTTCCCACCGTGGGACGCACGCCGACGTTCGCTACCCCTTCGAGCCATTGCGAGTCCATGAGCACACGCACTGCGTAGACCCCATTGGGCGGGAAGCGTTCGTTGTGTGCGGAAAGGTTTGCCGTGGGAAATCCAATTCCCCGTCCCCGTCCGGCGCCAGGCTGGACCGTGCCAAGTATCGTGTAGTCTCTACCCAGAAAGCGCCGAGCCGTTTCAAAATCACCCGCCTCCACGGCTTTGCGGATTCGAGTGCTGCTGACCAACCCGCCGTCGATTTCCACCGGCTCGATTTCCACGGTTTCGAACCCGAACGTATCGCCGAGCGCGGAAAGGAGCGCGACGTTTCCCGCACGTGCCTTTCCAAACGCCCAGTTGTGACCGACGCATATCATGCGCAAGGAAGTCGCAGATCCCACAAGCGCCTCGATGAACACCTCCGGAGGCTGTGCGGCGAATGCCAGATCGAATTTTGTCAGCAAGAGATACTGGCAACCGAGCTCCTCAATGAGGCGCAACTTATGGGGCGTGGATGTGAGAAGGTGTGGGGCGGAATCAGGACGCAGTACGCGGGCAGGATGAGGATGAAATGTGAGAACAACCGCCGACCCTCGCATCTCATCCGCCTCTGTCATTGCCCGACGGATCAGGGACTGATGGCCAAGGTGCACGCCGTCGAAGACCCCGATCGCCACGCAAAGCGGTCCGGGAATCGCCGCGAGTTCCGTGAGTGAATCAAAAACCTTCATGGCATCTGCTCGAGACTCGTTTGAACTCATTTTCACTCCGGCCTCATTTCAAGCGCCGCGAAGCCGGGAGACCGTGGGCAGGCTCAGGATGCGATTCACGAGTTGCTCGCGGGGAAGCGTCTTCAACTCGTCAACGCTTACCGCGTTATCCACGCTAAATCGCCCGGACTTCGTACGTCGGAGGGCGCGCAGGTGTGCGCCGCAGCCCAGTTCGTGTCCGATGTCGTTGGCATAGGTCCGGACATAGAATCCTTTGCTGCAAACGACCAGAAAATCAATATCCGGCAGGCGAATATCCCTGATCTCCTGCGCGTAGACGCGCACGAAGCGAGGCTCGCGCTCGATCTGTTTGCCTTGACGCGCCAGCTTGTAGAGAGGCACTCCGTTCTTCTTGATGGCGCTGATCATTGGTGGCGTCTGATAAAAGTCGCCCTTGAATTTGTCGAAAGCCTGCTGGATCTGCTCCCGTGTCAACTCGGGCACCGGATGTTTCTCAATGACCTGGCCGTCGGCATCCTGGCTGTCAGTCACCTCACCCAGCCGTATCGTGCCGACGTATTCCTTGTCTTCGCTCATGAGCAAGTCCTGGATCTTGGTGCCGCGACCAATCGTAATTAAAAGGAGCCCGGTGGCCAGCGGATCGAGCGTTCCACAGTGACCCACCTTCTTTGTGGCCAATGCGCGGCGCGCAATCGCAACGACGTCGTGTGACGTCATACGCTGCGCCTTGTCTACAAGCAATACGCCGTCAGTTTCGATTACGGATCTCATGGCAGACAGCTTCCAGAAACTTCTCCTCTACCTCTGCAATCGTTCCACGCACGCGTGCCCCTGAAGCAAGCGGGTGTCCGCCTCCGCCGAAGACTTTGCAGATTTCACAAACGTCCACGCGCGGATCTTTCGAGCGCGCGCTTATCCGAACTCTGCCTTCGGGCAGTTCCTCAAAGAAAATCGCGGCAACGACTCCCTCGACAGAACGCAGGTGATCAATGATGCCCTCGTTGTCCTCCGGCAATACCCCCAACTGGTCGACCGCCGAGAGTGAGAGCGAAAAACTGGCAAGGTGTCCATCGCAGGAAAAGCGAGCTTCGTTGAGCGCGTGACGAAGGAGATCGAGCCTGCGGCGCGGCTGGTTGTCATACATCTTTCGCGAGAGAGATCCGACGTCCACTCCTGCCGCGACAAGCGCAGCCGCAGCCTCGAAGGTTCGTTCATCCGTTCCTGGATACTGAAACGAACCGGTGTCCGTCGAAATGGCGGCAAAAAGGTTTGCCGCAATTTCAGGAGACAACGGTGCTTCAATTGCCCGAAAAAACTCGTAGATGATCTGTCCGGTCGCGGGAGAAGTCGGATCGACATAGTTCAAATCACCGTAACATTCGTTGCTGACATGGTGATCGATGTTGATCAGTGTCTGCGCCAAGGAGACACCTTCGAGGACCGTTCCAAGTCGGTTCTTCACAGAATTGTCCAAGGCTACGATCACATCAAAGGAGCGCGGAACGGTGTCCGGTTCGGAAATCAACTCGTGACGCGGCAGATAGCGGTACTTTTGTGTGACACCGTGTTCGTTCCAGGCGGTGACTGTCTTGCCGACTGACTGGAGCCACAGCGCAAAGGCAATGGTCGAGCCGAGCGCATCGCCATCCGGGCGCACATGGCTCGCCACGAGGATGTTCTGCCCATTCCCGATGGACTCCGCAATTTCGGAAAAGGAAGCGTTCATTTGGTCTCGTCCAACCCCAAATCGTCCAGAATATTCAAGACCCGAGATCCGCGCGCGATCGAGTCATCGAGCTTGAAGTTCAGGTGCGGGGTGTGCTTGAGCACGACACGCTTTGAAACCTCCGCTTGAAGCAACCGGCGGTTTTGCTCGAGAATAGAGAGCACAGTTTCCCGCTGCGTATCGGTGCCGAGGGCGCTCACGTAGACGTGCGCCTGCTTGAGATCAGGCGTCACGTCCACGCCACTGATGGTTACCAGCGGGGTCGGAAACGTCAGTTCTCGAAGGATGATCTGCCCCAGCTCACGCTTGAGAACTTCACACACCCTTTCAATTCGGTGTTTCATGGCAATTTTGGAGTCGGCGAGCCTACCGCTTTCCGACGGTTGGTCTAGAGCATTTTAGTCGAGTCAATTTCACCGCCCCGCCGCGCATGAATCAAGTACGCGTTGGCAAAAGGCGGCTCATGATCGTCCGCCGAAGGCGTCTGATCGTCAAGAGCAGCCCGCGAAGCGGACCTGCGCTGCTTGTGGTTTCCCGGATTCGACCAGCGCAGGGGACGAATTCTCCGAAGCGAGCGAACATTGCCGCAAATTTCATTTGGTAATTCCCGCGCGGCGCGGATACTACCCCGCTCGATATGAGTCAACCCATTGGCATAGGCCTCGCAGGCTTCGGTACCGTCGGCGCCGGGGTTTACAAGAACCTCATGGCCAACGGCAATCTGATCGCGCAGCGTCTCGGCGCGCGCTTTGAAATCCTGCGCATTGCGGTTCGCGACCTTAAAAAGCCACGCGCTATCGCCGTTCCCGCGGGTCTCTTCACTTCAAACGCCGACGATTTGATCTCCGATCCGAATATCCGCATCGTTGTCGAATTGATGGGAGGAATCGAAACTCCCCTTGCGTTCGTGAAAAAAGCGATCAATGCAGGGAAAACCGTTGTGACCGGTAACAAGGCTCTACTGGCGGAGCATGGGCAGGAGATTTTCCATCTTGCCCGTGAGCGCAAGATTCCTGTGTTCTACGAAGCCGCCGTCGCGGGAGGAATTCCGATCATCAAAGTGCTGCGCGAATCGTTCGTAGGCAACCGGTTCGAGAGTATTCATGGCATACTCAATGGAACGAGCAATTACATCCTTACCAGGATGACCGACACGGGAATGGATTTCGTTCCGGCACTCGCCGAAGCCCAGCAGCTTGGTTACGCGGAAGCAGACCCGTCCCTCGACATCAATGGCTGGGACGCCGCGCACAAGGCCATCATCCTGGCCTCTCTCGCCTACGGCTTCTGGCTCGATCCGACGAAGATCTTCGTCTCAGGCATCGACCAACTCACGGCCTCCGATATTCGATTCGCGGACGAATTGGGCTACAGGATCAAGTTGCTGGCAACCATCAAGGCGGCCGCCGGCAATGCCATCGAAGTCCGGGTCTGCCCCACCCTGATCCCGAAGAGCCACGTCCTCGCCTCCGTCAACGGAGTATACAATGCCATAGCAGTTCGCGGTGACATCGTTGGCGAGACCCTCTTCTATGGTCGCGGTGCGGGTCAGGATCCCACATCAAGTTCGGTCCTTGGCGACCTCGCCGAAGCTTCCATAGGACTCGAAAGCTCAAGATTCTGCTATGGTTTCACGTCGCACGACCTCTATGGAAAATGCCAGCCCGCCGGTGAGGCGATTTCCAAGTACTACCTGCGCCTGTCTGTTGAGGATCGGCCGGGCGTGCTTGCGCAGATCGCGGGTGCCCTCGGTGAAGCGGGGATCGGAATTCTTTCTGTCATTCAGCCCGAGAGTCACCGCGAAGGATCCGCAGTGCTTGTCTTGATGATTCATGATGCATCCTTCGGTGCAATGCGGGCCGCCGTGGAAAAAATCTCGTTACTTGCTTGCGTAAAGGACACGCCGGCACTCCTTCATGTCGAATCGTTCTCTTGAACATGGCCGAAATGACTATCGCTATCGTAGCCAGTTCTCGCCGCACCTTCCTTTCGCGCACGAGAACGCGGAGCTCCGTGAACTTTTAACGCCGGAGAAACGCAAGCACCCCATGCCACCGCTTCACGATCGCGGCGTCATTAGCCGATTTCGGCAGTATCTTCCGATAACGGAAGCCACGCCGATCATTTCGCTCAACGAGGGATCGACCCCGCTCATCCATTCGCCTCGCCTCAGCGAGCGAGCCGAAGCCGAAGTCTTCGTCAAATACGAGGGCCTCAACCCGACGGGCTCCTTCAAAGACCGCGGCATGACAGTCGCTCTCTCGAAAGCCCTCGAGCGCGGTGCGCGTACGGTGATCTGCGCTTCCACCGGCAACACCTCGGCAGCCGCGGCAGCCTACGCCGCTCGCGCTGGCATTCTTTGTGCGGTGCTCCTGCCGGCCGGGAAGATCGCCAGTGGCAAACTCGTGCAAGCCTACCTCTATGGAGCCAAGGTGATCGCCGTGCGAGGAAACTTCGACGACGCCCTGCGGCTCGTACGCGAACTCGGCGGACTCGATGGCATCGCCATCGTCAATTCGATCAATCCCGACCGCATTGAGGGGCAAAAGACCGCTGCCTTCGAGATCATTGAGGAGCTCGAAGAGGCTCCGGATCTCCATATCCTTCCTGTCGGAAACGCCGGCAATATCACCGCGTATTGGAAGGGTTACCGCGAGTTTTTCGAGCGAGGGCGAGCAAAGATACTTCCGCGCATGATGGGCTTTCAGGCTTCCGGCTCGGCACCGATCTTTCACAACCGCATCATCGAGTCCCCAAGCACAGTCGCGACAGCGATCCGCATCGGGAATCCCGCAAGCTGGCAAACAGCAAATTTGGCCGTCGCAGAAAGCCACGGCGCGATCGGCATAGTCAGTGACGAAGACATCCTTGCTGCACAAAGATGGCTTGCAAAAAGTGAAGGAATTTTCGTTGAACCCGCCAGCGCGGCTTCCGTCGCAGGCCTCTTCCAGCTTGGAAAAACCGGTGCTCGCAGGATAGTCCTCACCGTCACCGGGCATGGCCTGAAAGACCCCGACGCCGCGATGACCACCGGCGATTATCATCCTATCGAGGCCGAGGCCGATCTTGTGGCCATTCGTCGCGTCCTCGAGAACGCCTGAATTTACCGATCACCATCAACCATCGCTTCAACGACCCATGCCCCTTGTTGTCCAAAAGTACGGAGGAACCTCGGTTGGCACTCCCGATCGCATTCAGAATGTCGCCCGGCGTGTGCTCGAAACCCAGCAGGCTGGCAACTCCGTAGTGGTCGTCGTTTCCGCCATGTCGGGGGTCACCGACAACCTCATAAAGCTCGCCCGACAGTTGGCACCCCACCCGACCGAACGCGAACTCGACGTCCTTCTCGCGACCGGCGAACAAACAACGATCGCCCTCACCGCAATGACCCTCAACGCGATGGGTGGGAAAGCAGTCTCGCTCACGGGCGCACAGGCAGGAATCCTTACCGACGGCCTGCACACAAAGGCAAAAATCGCCAATATTTCTCCGCGACAGATCCGCCGATACCTGGCCGATGGATTCATCTGCATCGTCGCAGGTTTTCAAGGCCAGACGTTGCAGGGCCAGATTACCACGCTCGGCCGCGGTGGAAGCGACCTCACCGCCATTGCAATCGCAGCCGCTCTAAAGGCGGACAATTGCGAGATCTACACCGATGTGGACGGCGTTTACTCGTGCGACCCTCGTCTTGTCCCCTCAGCAAGAAAAATCGATGTGATCACGTACGACGAACTGCTTGAAATGGCCGCTTCGGGCTCGAAAGTCATGCAGTCCCGCTCCGTCGAGTTCGCCAAAAAATTCAAAGTGCCCTTCGAGGTGCGCAGCAGCTTTAACACGAACAGAGGAACCATAGTGAAAGAAGAAACGCCCGGATTGGAGAACGTCGTTGTGCGCGGCGTCTCGGTGGAACGCAACCAGGCCAAGGTTACCATTAGCAACGTGCCGGACCGCCCAGGTGTCGCGTCACGCATATTCACCGCCCTGGCAGAGGCGAATGTGATTATCGACGTCATCGTGCAAAATGTCTCCGTCAGCGGGGCTACGGACATTTCGTTTACGATGAACCGTGACGAACTCGAAAAGGTGGGTCACGTGCTCGACCCCATCATCAAGGACATTGGGGCGGGTCTCATCGTCAAACCTGATGGCATCGCCAAGCTTAGCGTCGTGGGAATCGGCATGCGCTCACACTCCGGTGTCGCAGCGCGGCTCTTTGAGGCCCTCGGAAGGGGCGGTGTCAACATCCAGATGATTTCAACTTCTGAAATCAAGATCGCAGTGATCATCGACGAGGCGAGGCTCGTCGAAGCCGCCAACCTGGCCCACGAAGCGTTCGGCCTCGCCGGCGAGAGCATACAGTGATAACGCCCGCGCTCAACTTCGCGGCAGACTTTCATTTTTTTCGCGTCACCTTTCGAAGGTGTGCAGGAGTTCGTAACGCGCGGGATCGGGAGGTAACAGCGGGTTAAAGCCTTGCATAAAAAACGTTGCCAAAGCGATCGTTATTCCGATTGCCACGACCGACCCGCAGAGAAGATAAACCGGAATTCGGGGCGGGGCGTCTGGATAATCCTGCAGGGCAATAAGACCAATCGCACTGGAGGCAATCAGGCATCCGAAAACCACAAGCGCCCAGGAGTAGAGGTGTAACCCAAGAACCGGCGGACCGTAACCCGGATCGGGCGGGACAATATGCAACAAGATTTGTCGGATTGAGGCCGCAGCACCTACCAAGGACGCTAGAATCGTCATTCCAAATCCACGGGCTAGAAACCCACCGTCGCTTCTCCCCTCTGCTGCCCGCAGCAAAATCCCGATCGGTCCGACACATGCCAGCAGGAACGCCATCCGCTGGATGACGCATAGCGGACATGGCAGTTCGCCGAGCACAAATTGATAAGTCAAACTTCCCAGGAGTACCCCGCACACGGCCACAAGCTGGCCGACCGCAACCAGATTCGTCCAGTGTCCGGCGAAGTATCTTAGCACGCTCAGAAGTTCAGGTTGAGCGAATCGGTCGCGTGGAATCGCAGCAAAGCGGCCACAAAGACGAGCGAAACTGCAAAAAGGGCGCCGGCGGTCCGCGACCACCCCAAGAATCGAAAAATGAGCGAGAGCGCTACGAGGATCGCCGTCACAGATTCCATATCAGTAGACGCAAAAAACCCGCCTCGTAAAATTGTCTGCAAGCATACTCAAACACGTGTCCTCTCTCGGCCAACGCGCGAATGATAAAAAGTTCATCAGCAGTGGCAAGAAAGGTTGTTTCGGCGCCGACAACCATGAGTTGCCAATCGCCGGATGACAGACTATGTAGCGTCCTTGAAACTGGATGGGTGGCAGAGTGGTCGATTGCGCACGCTTGGAAAGCGTGTGTTCCTTAACCGGAACCCAGGGTTCGAATCCCTGCCCATCCGCCATCTGTCGTAAGTTTATGTACAGAAGGAGATCAATGGAGACGATGATGTAGAAGGCGGAGATGCACTTGCGGCAACGCGCTGATGGGTGGTTTTCCAACGCAAATCAAGAGATGACGGTTCCTTTTTGTCTGCCTCTACAGCGAGACCTAGGAGCCTGTTCGGGAAATATCCTTGTGGGCAAAAATTACAACTCCAATCCATCCTACGTGCCATGGGAACCACTTTTGCCCCTCCTGATTTGCTTGCCCTGAACCAAGGTGGAACAATAGATCACGCGGCTTCAGCCGCAAAATGTTGAAAGCCTACGAGCTTAATAGGAAGTCCTTGCACGTCGTCGCTGACGTGTATGAATCAAATCGTAAGGCAACTGCTGGCTGCCTTGTTAGATTGTGCCTTCCTGACTGGTGCATTGGATCACGCCAACTGAGAAGAATGCCGGAAGCGCACCCTCGAGAAAACGGCGACTCGTCAACCGCTGGCAGATGCCCTATTGAGGTCCAGAGGAAAAGAGGGGTCACGGGTCATTCTTTTCAGGTTCTCGTTCCATCTCGACGAGTTGGCGTTCGGCCGTTTCTTCCGGAAGCGATTCCAAGTCTCTGAGCATGTGCTCGACGTCTTGGGAGTCAATAAAGTCGGCCCGCTTTTCTGCGATTCGGACGGCGATGCGTTCGACCGTCGCGTTCTCGAATATCGAGCGCAACGAAATCTCAACGTCGAATTCCTTCCGTATTTGCGAAACGAGACGCGCCGCAATGAGGGAATGCCCTCCCAATTCGAAAAAGTCATCGCGAACACCAACTTTGTCGAGCTTGAGCAGATCGCTCCAAAGCTTAGCCAAGGCCCTCTCGGTGGGATCGCGAGGTGCCACATAGCCCTTCGTTCCCTGCAGACGCATGATGTCAGGAGCCGGCAAGGCGTTGCGATCGAGCTTGCCGTTGGGAGTCAACGGAAGCTTGTCGAGCTCTACAAAACCCGCCGGCGTCATGTAGTCGGGCAGCCTCTGCTTAAGAAACTCGCGCAGGGCGACAAGACTAATGCCGGTGCGCTTCGGCTTTCGCACCAAATAGGCAACCAGAATCTTCTCGTTGCTGCTATCTTCGCGTGACACGACCGCGCATTCCTGCACTTCGGGATATTGCGCGAGCAGGGCTGCGACTTCTGCAGGCTCAACCCGATTGCCGCGGATTTTGACCTGATCGTCCAGCCGGCCGGAGATACGGAGCAAGCCCGTGTTGCCATAGCAGCCGCAATCGCCGGTACGATATACCAAGTCGTGCGGGTCGGTTCCAAAGGGATTCGGTATAAAGGCCGTACGGCCTTCTTGAGCCGCATTAATATAACCGAGAGTCCGGAAAGGAGTCCGAATCACAATCTCGCCCGGCTCGCCAATTCCGCAGAGCTGATTAGCCGTGTTGATGATGAGGGCCTGAGCGTCCGGGAGGGGCTCGCCAATGGGTTGCACGCCCGCACCCGGCGCCGCGGGCACTCGGTAGGCGCATTTTGCGAGGGTTGTTTCTGTTGGGCCGTAGAGGTTCAGGATTCCATGTGTCATCCCCATTTTTTCGCGCCAGCGGCGGACGAGCGTGTCCATTAGCGGTTCACCGGCCATAAGCGCCCAACGAAGGTCTGGCAATCCTGCACTGGATTCCAAGCTGTCAAGCCACGCCGTCGCCAGGGAGGGGATCGTGTGCAGGATGGTGATTTGCTCACGGCGCACCCAGGGAACCACTTCGTTCCCATAGGGGACCGATTCCCTGTCAGGCAGGCAAAGCGTGGCGCCGGTGCTTAACGGCAAGAAGATGTCGCGCAGTACGACATCGAAAGAAAGTCCCGTAAGCTGAGCGACACGATCGTTCGAGGTGATGCCCAAGGTCTGCTCTTCCCATTGGAGGAAATGGCTAAGAGCTTTGTGCGTTCCAAGGATTCCCTTTGGAACGCCGGTGGTGCCGGAAGTGAAGAAGACGTACGCTGGATCCTTGGCTTCGACAACGCTGACGCTCGTTCCGGCAGAGAGCACCCGCCCGGGCGCGTCGACGCAGGTGCCCTCGCACGAGATCCTGGTGACCGGCAGCGCACGAAAAGCCTCGCTCCCCTGCTCATTGGAGCCGTTCAGGTCACAGATCGAAAGCCAATGCCTGCCCGAGGCGCAATGGAGCATGAGGTCTCGCCGCGCACGGGGCAGCGACGAATCCAGCGTCAGTAGAACGCCGCGCGCGAGCAACACCCCGACCATCCCGCAAATAAAACCGAAGGAGCGTTGCCCGCTGATGGCAACCACCTCTTTGGGCTGGACTCCACGGCTGGTTAACCGTGCGGCGATTTCCTTGGCGGACGTCGCCAATTCTTGGTAGGTCCATTCCCGGCCCTCATGGCGAAGCGCGATGTTGTTGGGATTGCGTTTCGCGATCGACAGGAACCGGGATGTGACCGGGATCTGATCCGGCTCTGCAAGCGAAATCGTTGGGTCGGGCAGCACGCGGCGCGCCGTATCCGTGACAAGCGAGTAGGATTGAATTGGCCGGTCCGGGTCCTCGGCAACCTGTACCGCTATGAGCTCGAATTGATCCAAAAAATGTGCAACTCGCTCGGCGGAAAAGAGGGAGCTTTGGTACATCAAGTTTAGATGGATGCCCTCTGGCGCGTCCTTGACGTAAAGCGTCATCGGAAACTTTGCTTGAACGGCTCCCAGCCTCAGGTGTTCGATGGATAGCCCCGGGAGGTCCAGCGGCACCCGCGAGACATTGAGATAGTTGAACAGAACCTCAAACAAGGGGTGTCGATTAAAAACTCGCTCAGGATTAAGGACCTCGACCAGTTTCTCGAAGGGCATGTCCTGATGGGCGTAGGCTTCCAGAGACGACTTGCGGACTTGTGCAAGCAATTGTCGAAACGTAAGACCCCCATCGAGTTTCGCGCGCAATACCAGGGTATTGAGAAAGAGGCCGATAAGCCTTTCGGATTCGACGTTGCTGCGACCGGCGATTGGAAGACCCACGGCGACATCATCCTGGCCGCTTAGCCGTCCAAGCAGCAGTTCGAATGCAGCCAAAAGCACCATCGCCATGGTAGCGCCCTCCCCCCTAGCCAAACGCTGGAGATCCTTGCAGAGGGCTTTTGGCAGAGCAAGAGTTTGAAGACCTCCTTGGAAATCCTGCGATGAGGGACGCGGTCGATCAGCGGGTAACTCGAGAGCCGGCAAATCGCCTAATTGGGTGCGCCAGTAGTTCAGCAGTCGCTCCAGTTCTCCACCGTCTACATTGCGCCGTTGCCAGAGCACATAATCTGCATACTGGACTGGAAGATCGGGTAGGTTTGCCGGCCGCCTCTCATGGAAGGCGGCATAGAGAGCCGAAAATTCGTGATTGAAGACACCTATCGACCAACCATCCGAGATAATGTGATGGCAAGTCCAAAGCAGGACGTGGTCGCACGGTCCGAGCTTAAGCAGTCTTATCCGCAGCAGGGGACCCTGGCTCAGATCGAAAGACTCCTGCGCCTCTCGCTGCCTCGCCGATTTGATTTTTCCCTGGCGCTCGCTTCCCTCGAGCCCGCTCAGATCTTCCACCGGGAGGGGTATCGGCAACGCCGACTCGATAATCTGGAAGGGCTCGCCATCGTTGTCGGGAAATCGAGTGCGCAGGGTTTCATGTCGCTCAACCAGTGTGTGAATGGCTTGCTCAAGCGCCGGAAGGTCCAACTCTCCCTCAAGATGCAGGGCCTCGGGCATGTTGTACTCGGTGTGTGAGCCCTCAAGCCGATTAAGAAACCAGAGACGCTCCTGCGCGAACGACAAGGGCAGGCGGTCGGGACGTTCCATGCGGACAATCGGAGACCGTGCCAGGGCCGATTGGCCCAGGCGCGAGGCCAGCCCGGCCACAGTGGGGGCCTCAAAGACCACGCGGACTTCGAGTTCCGCTCCAAGGGTGCTGCGCACGCGGCTGGCAAGCTGCATGGCCAGCAACGAGTGGCCGCCAAGCTCAAAGAAGTTGTCGTCGATG
>DATDAX010000331.1:0-7251 GCA_036525175.1 Terrimicrobiaceae bacterium
AAGGAAATCATCAATCTCGCAAAGAAGCTGAACGTCAGTCAAAGCGTCCTCGGTCGAGGTAATAGCATCAACGATTTCGCGGAGAATAACGATTGGAATGCGTTGCGCGAGGAGCTGGAAGCGACCCAAAACGAAGTCAAACTCGACATGTTCGAGCAAAAGGACAGCAATCTGGTGACGCTCGTAAGCCTTGGGGCATGGGTGCGCGGAACGGAACTCACAAGCGGACTCATCGAGCGATCCTATACGCCGGAGTCTGCCCGCCTCTTGCGCCAGCCAGCCATCATCGCGTATCTCTTGGAACAGATTAACTCGCTCCCTCAGGCAATGCGGGATGACCCGTTGATTGCCAGGCTGCGCGTCACGCTCGAAAAATCCCTGGGATTCGTCAACGCTGAGACGCCCTCGAAGGAAAACGTCACCGAACTCCACACTGCGATGTCATCGGTTGCAAATGCAATCGCCACCGGGCAGTAGGGATGCCCGCCGGAGACCAACAAATGCCACGTCGCGCAATTGGAATCATGACTCGCCTCATGCAAATCCTTGTCGCCGCGGCCGTGTCGGCCGGAGTTTACGCCCAAGAGAATCCGTCGCCTTCCCCGGCGGCCACGGAATCTGATGTCAGCGCGCGAAGCAAGGCCCTGGAACTCGCCGGCGCCTTCAGCAATGACGGCTACAAGATTCGCGACGGCTATTGGCCCGGCGAAATCGAACAGAATCGTCCTCAATTTTTGGAGGTGAATCTCTTTTCGGGCAACGAATATTGGTTCTCCGCCGCGATCAACCCGCCAGGACGAAAGATCGCTGTAAGCGTTTTCAACGAGAAGGGAAAACCCGTGGACTTTCAGACCTACGAGGACGGACAGGTCGCCGCGGCGGGTTTCCTTCCGGAGGTGAGCGGTCGATACTACGTGAAATTGGCCTTGATCGAAGGCGACAAGGCACAGTTCTGCCTTTTGTATTCCTATAAATAGTGCCAACTTGTTTGGGACGTTCTACAACGATGTCGGCGACACGGACTACTGAAAGACTCGACAGCCCACAGGTGCGGCAGTTTTCCGTATTTCTTCAGAACAAGGTCGGCGCATTGCTTGAAGTCATCAAGTTGCTGAACGAACACAACATCGTGGCGCTTGCCTTGAGCATTCAGGACTCCTCGGAATCTTCCATCGGCCGCATGATAGTGAGCGATCCGGAGCACGTGACCGAGCTCTTCCATAGGCACGATATCGCCTTTAGCGAATGCGAAGTGCTTGTGGTTGAGTTGCCAGAGGGCGCTGCAGACCTCACGAAGGTCCTTTCCGCTTTGCTTATGGCTGAGGTGAACATCATCTTCAGCTATCCTCTCCTCGTCCGCCCGCGCGGACGCGCCGTCCTCGTCATGCATGTCGATGACAGCGAATGTTCGAGTTCGGTCCTTCGAGGCGGCGGCTTCAAAATCCTGACACAGGCAGATCTTTCTCGTTGAGGGGTCTCGTAAAGCGAATCTTTCCTGTGCTCCTCGCGGCAGTATTTGCGGCGGGAGCGCGCGCCGATCTTACGATGACCCAGCAGATCAAGCAGGAGGGCTCGCAGCACCGCAATAGCATGACGATGACCGTTAGGCTGAAAGCGCAGAGAATGCGTGTGGATCACCCTCAAATTTCTTCTATCGTCGATCTGAAGACCGGCGACGTCACCTCGCTCGTGCATCAGCAGAAAATCACGATGACGATCCCTGGTGCCTCCATGAAAAGCATGCGTCAGACGCTTTCCGCCGATAGTGCCGAGAACACCAAGAACCTTGGAGCGCCCAGGCCCACTGGCAGGAAAGAAACGATCAGTGGCTACGCCTGCGAGGAATATGAAATCAAGTCGAACCAGGCGGATGTGTATGTCTGGATCACCAAGGACCTCCCCGAGGCAGAAAAACTCATGGCCCAGCTGTCGACCCTTGCGGGAGAAACGGATCTGTTCAAGGGATTCCTGATAAAGTCCCAGGTTCCGGGATTTCCCATCCGAATGATAATCGACACGCCCGCATCGGGAAGGACCACCATAACGGTTGTGGCGCTCAGCGAAGATCCAATTGCCGATTCTGAATTCACGGTGCCCGAGGGCTATCGAACCATCCAAACGCCGGCTCTCCTGGACAAGTAGCCGACCGTCCCGAAAAAAGGGACAATGTCTCTCGAGAAATCATTTCGAAGTGAGACGGAAGGGCGATTTCGTCTCCCAGTTGCCGTGACTGTCATTTCCGCTAGCTTTTGCGCGATGAAGAGGCGCCTTTTCGCATTCTGTCTTTGCTTTGGCATGCAGGGCGCCGCGTGGGCTTTGGACGTCCAGTCTCAAAAGCTCGCGGATCGCTATCTTGCCATTCTCATCGCAAACCCGATGCAGCAGACCGCCTTCGATCGTCTGTGGAAGATCCATGCCGAAGCCGGCGAAGTCGACGCGCTGGTCGCGGCCTGCGAACAACAGGCAGGTCAAGCGCCGGTGCTCTATGCTCGGGTCTTGGAACGCGCAGGGCGGTCAGCTGAGGCGAAGAGTGTTCTTGAAGAAGCGGCACGGTCTGGAAGCATTCCGGCGACCGAAATCCTTGCCGGAATGCTTGAGGAGGAGGGTAATATCCACGCGGCAGCGGAACTTCTCGAAAAGGCATCGACCACGCATCGGAGCCCCGCTCTTCTTGTCCGCCTCGGCGAGCTCTTGCAGAAGGCAGGCGAACCCGACAAAGCACAGACCGCGTGGAAGCAGGCCGTGACCCTTGACCCGGGGGACCTCGCGCTGCGAAAACGAGTTGCCGGATCGAGCGCTCGAGCCGGCGATTGGCAAGAGGCCGTGACCCACTTGCAGGTCATCGCGGAGCGCGGTTCGCCGGCCGAACGGTTCAGCGCATGGGGCGAGATTTCGATGCGACTTGAAACGGCCGGCAAAATCACTGAAGCCATCGCCGCGCAGGAGGCCTTGCTGGGCCTGATGGGGCCGGGCCACTGGCAGCTGGATTCCGCGCGCCGCCGCCTCCTGAATCTGCACGATAGAAATCATTCGCTCGATGAGCTCGAAACAAAATGGCGCGCCGAAGCCGAAAAGAATCCTCGCAACCCTCAGCCCGCCCTGCGCATGGCGAAGCTCTACGAGTTCCGAGGCGACGACTTGCAGCGGCGCGACTGGCTGACCCGGGCGGCGACGCTCCTTCCAAAAGACGTTCGCCTCGCCTGTGAAGTCGCAGCTCTCGAACTTTCTTTGGGAAACACGGAATCTGCAGCTGGCAGGTTCGACAAAGTGCTCGTCATGAGGCCGGACGATGGGGACGTCATCTTTCTCAGGGCGGAAGCAAGCGCTCTCATGGAGCAGGAGGCTGACGCGGAGAAGCGTATCGAAGGTTATCTCGCTGCTCACCGCGACGACGGCGCGGCGGAGGCACGCGCTATCGAGTTCTACAAACGCATGCGGCTCGCCGCCCCGCTCGAACGCAGGCTGTCCGCAGCGTTTCTCGCTCGTCCTGATGATCTTCAGGCTGCCTGTGACCTTGCAGTCCTTTATCTCGACCAACGACGCGATGCCGAAGCGGCCGATTGCCTCTCACGCTTTGAAAGTTCCCGGCTAGACCCCAAGGAAGCTGCAGCCGCGGCGTTCCGCTTTTCCGAACTCCTCAAAGGCTCCGGCACGAGGGAGGAGGAACTGCGTTGGGCGCGCAAGGCCTTCGAGAAAGATCCTTCCCGCCCCGATTACTCTCTTCACCTCGCGGATCTTCTTCAAGCAGACGGCCAGACAGATGCGATGGTCGAAGTTTTGCGCAAGGCCACCGAAAGCACGAATAATTCGCCGCCGCGCGAAGACTTGGACCGCCGCCTTTTCCTGGCGCTGCAATCCGGAAAGGACACCCCACCGGAGGAACGCGACAAGTCGGTGAAGCCGGCTGTCCGAGAAATGATAGAGTCCTTGGACGCAGAGGCTCAACAAGGCAGCAACGAAGCTCTCTGGCTGAGACTGGCGCGCTGGCTGCGCTGGGCGGACGTTCGATCAGGACCCGCCAGCGCCCTGCAAAGGGGACTGGACGCCATCCCGCAGTCAACGACATTGCAAGAAGCCTTTGCGGTGCAGCTCGCCGATTCGGGCGATGCCGTCTCAGCGGTCGAAGCCTTTAGGCGCCTGGCCGAACTCGCGCCCGAGCGCGACGCGGAAATCCAGCGACGCATTGGTCATCTCGAACTCGATCGCGGCAATACGGAAGACGCATTGCGAATTTTCCAGACCCTGGCGCATCAGTCCAAGGATTGGCAGGCTGTCGCCGACGTGGCGCTGGCCCAGCAGATGAGCGGAAACTGGTTCGAGGCATTTGAAACCTGGCAGCGCGCGTACCGAATCGCTCCACCGAATGCCAGGCGGTCGCTCCGCACACCAATCCTGAACGCTGCGACGCGCCTTCAACTCTTCACCCGAGCACTGGATTTTCTCGAAGAAGCCTGCGCCTCCGAAGGAAGCACTCCAGCGCGCAAGGAATTGCTGGATGAAGCGGGTTCCTTTGCTGTCGAGCACGATGTCGCGGCGGACTGGCGGGCGCGAATCGACCGTCGGACCCGATCCTCCTCGGACGAGCGTCTTTGGCAGGAGTGCCTGGCGTCCCTCCTCACTGCCGAAGGCAATGAAGAAGAGGCCCTGCGCGTTTTGAAGGCCGCGGTAACGAGAGAAAGCGAAGATTCCGTCGAGGAATTGGAACGATTGATAAAACTGGCGGAGAAGACGGCCGACTGGGACGAGGCGGCTCACCTCGCCCGACGAATTGTCTTCCTTGTTGGAATACAGAACGCCCTGCCATCCATCCGGTATGCAGAGTTCCTAGAACGCTCGGGAAAACGCGAGGAAGCGGAGAATATCTGGCAGGCTCTGGCGGCTCGCCATGCGCGCGATCCGCAGGTGCTTTCCGCGGCCGGGGACTTCTTTGAACGCGTTGGAAACAATGACCGCGCAGAGAGTTCGTATCGCGCCGCAGCACGCTTTAGCGGTTGTGCCCCTCAGGTGTTCCTGCGGCTGGGAAGATTTGCCCTGGATCGCGGTGACCGCTCGCAGGCCCTGACGGACCTCGAGATGCTGCTGCGCGAAACGAGACCGCAACCCGAATCTTACAAGGATTGTATACCTCTTCCGGAAAGGATTCTGCGCGCCCCCTCGCCCACGGTCCGCCCCACCGGACCACGACCAGTGCAGTGGAAAGTCGCTACAGATGCAGACGGGCAAGGCTGCAGACTTCAGGCGATACGTGAAGTCGGCCGGCTTCTCGCCCACAGCCCGCGAAAGCAAAAATGGATTGACGATTTCTCGGAGCCGACTGAGAGGATTTGGGCTGCCTACTATTCGGGAGAGCGAGCGGCTTCGTTCCTTGAGATCGAACGGTTGACGCTCTCCGAGAGTAACAGCGCTGCTCTCGAGCAAGGCTTCGCCGCTCTTGCCATGGAAGAGGAGGAAGAGAAAATACTGCAGCGCTGGGCATCCGATCCCGAAAAGGGCCGGTCCAGATGGGAAAACATACTCGCCGCGCTTTCGCGGATGCTTGAGACAAGCTGGCGACCGTCAAGCGAGTTTCTCGCTCGACTGTTCGCGGATGCCCCAGCCTTACCGCGCTGGCACGCTGCCGAGTCATTGGCAAACAGGAATCTCTTGCGTGCAGCTTGCGCATTGGGCGAAACCGTACCCGACGCATTACCTGCCTCCCAAGCGTGCCCTGCATGGATCGAACTGGCACGCTGGTGGATTGCACTGTGCGAGCCAGACGAAGCTATCACCCGTCTGGATAAAGCGATCGCTTGCGCCCCTTCGACAGTATCGTTTGGCGATCCCTTGTTTGCGGCCCTGCGCGCGCGCTGGTTGCTTACCCCGGAAGACCAACGAGCCGCCTTTGAAGGGGACGTAACTTCCCGTTTGGAAGCGTCCAAACATTCCCGATGCGTAAGTGCAGCTGCAGCGCTGATCGGCAGTCTCAAAGGAGACGATTCTGGCGCCGCCGAAAGACTTGCCGAAGTGTTCCTCAATCTCAGAAGTTCAGACGACGAAAGCTGGTCGGAAATCGTTCAGCAAGGCGGCAATCAGCTCGAGGAGTGGAACCTGCATCGACTCGCGAGGGATCTCTATCGAAGCGATCTCGCCAGAGACTCCGCACTGCTCAGCTTGCGGGGAGAGAATTTCCGCGATGCGACCACCGGCCGTTTCATACTTAATCAGCTCGTTTCGGCTGACGGAGATGACGTTCCTTACCTTCTTAATGAATGGCTCGCCCGGGGCGCATCCGATCGCGAACTCCTGGATGCGGTGGTCCGGCTTCAACATTCCGGACGCGCCAAGGCTGCTGCAGTCGTTTACAAGAGCCTGTGCGACCGGAACCCGCGCAACGAAGGGATCCGCTCGGGAATGTTGAATCTTATCCAGGCTCGCCTTCTTCAAGAGGCTGGCACGGCCTTCTTTGAACGCCTTCTCGCAGAGGAGTACCCCGGCCTGGGACGAGCTATCGTTCAAACCGCAGGCCTTCGGCTGGCCGCCATGCTCGAGAATGATGGCGAGCATGAACGTTCCCTTGCAATTCTGGAGCGTCTCGGCCGTGAGGGACCGCTAAGCAAAGCACTCCTTCTTCGTCACGTTCAAACCCTATGCAAAGTAGGGCGCCAGCGCGACGCCCTGGCGGAACTGGAAAAAAGCCCGTTTCTGGCTGCCTCACCCGAGTTCACCATCCCAATGTCAGAGCTCTATGCCGCATTGGGACGAGAGAGGGACGCGTTTGCGTTGCTCGAGCGCGACGTCCGCAGCGGCCCGCCCCGGCGAAAGCCGGCAGCCGCCAAACTCCGCGAAATGGCCAACCTGGCAGGTGATGAGTCGCGCATCCGAGCTGCCGAGGCGTCGCTCGGAGAAGAATCCTCGCCCGACGCGAGAAATCAGGCCTCCGAACGCGACTGGAAGAAGGCTTTGCTCGAGATCGAAAATCCAAGTGCGCCTTTGGACGAGCGGTTCCGCGCCGCTCGAAACTTCCTGATCGTTCAGCAGAATCTGCCTGATAACTTCCGAGCCCTGCTGCTTGCCCGCCTCAATCGCATCGCGACGCGCAACCCCTCTCTGCTGCCGGAGTATTATGTTCTCCGCAAGGAGCTCGCGGAAAGATCCGGCTCAACTGAGGACCTGTTGAAGGAGCTTTCCATCGAGTGGGATGCCGGACGCGGCACATACTATGCAGGCGAGATCGTCGTTCAAGTCCTGCTGCAGCAGAGACGCTTCGACGAG
>DATDAX010000332.1:0-3130 GCA_036525175.1 Terrimicrobiaceae bacterium
GATCAGGGGTTACGGCTTCGCATAATGAGTCTCCGCCCTGGTGGGCTGTAGCATACTCAGTGCGGCCAGTTGGTCTCGGATGATGAGGCGCAGAGTATCGCGGTGCTGAGCTGTGGATTTGTTGCGCCGGATGGCGGCGAAAATCCTTTCGCACGCCTTGCGATTCTCATCGCTCCAATGCGCTGAATTCGCGCGGTACTGATCGAGCACTTCCTTGAGTTGCGACGCCCCGAGCGTGGCCTCGTCGCGGCGCGCATGCGTGCGGCCGAGCAGGTAACAGAAGACCCCGAACGCGCGGTCGAGGATTATCCATGGGAAGTTCACCGCCTGGCATGGCCCCACCGAAAGCGTCCTGCCGCTGAGTTGCAACTGCCTGCCTGCGCCAAAAGGAAACGCCCCGGGCAACTTTGCCTTGAATTCGGGGCGCTTCTTGCCCATGAGAAAACTGCCGACTGCTCCGCCTGCAGCGCCTAGGACCGTCGGCAGGCCGATGGAATGCCCGGCGGTGGCAAGGTCGAAGAGCGCACCTGCCGCCGCGCCGCCGATAGTTCCTGCGACGACAAGCTGCCTCTCGTTCAACCCGAAAAGACGCCAGGTTTCCTCGCTGAACAAGCCCGAGTCGATGACGTGGTCGATGGAATGCGCCGCTTTCACGCGGTGATGCTCGAAGAGCAGAATGAGATCGCGGTGAGCTTGCGCCTCTCGTTCGCTAACCGAGCGCATGAACTGCGCTTTGAGCTTCTCGCTGATGACCTTTTGTCGCGACGTGAGTTCGGAGCCCGCTGCGGTCTCGCTATGTGTCAGCGCGTCCTCGAGGAGCCCGCCGATGATGTCCGCGCAGTCATCGAGCCGTTTTTCCCACTCTTCGCGGAAAATTGCGACGGCGTCCATGAGCCGGGGTTTCCATCGCTGCTCGATGCCAGCCAGCGTCTCGAGCAGTTCAACGCGATCTGCGAAGGTCGCGTGATGCGCATTGAATTCGCGCACCGCATTGAAGTGCAAACCAAGCCGCCTCCGCCACTCCTCCAAGTGATCCTCCGATTTCGTCCGGTTGATGATTGCGAGACGGGGCTGACCGGTGAGCCGCAGGATTTCCATCTCCGCGATGTGGATCTCGAGGAGTGGCTCAGATCCATCGACAACATAAACGATGCCCGCATCCTCGTTGACGATGGGTTCGAGAAGCCGGCATTCGGCCTCAAAGTCCTGCCCGCCACCGTGGCGCACAAGGAAGTCCCGAAAGACTGCCAAAGGTTCCCGCGCGCGCGCGGCCGGCTGCAACTCGCGCAGGGCTTCGATGGCATTCTGGAACCCGGGCGTATCGTAGAAGGCAAACAGATCACGAAGCCAGAATCGCTGGCATGCCACGGTTTCGCCCGGCATCGAGCTTATCCGCACTTGATCGTTCTCTGCCAGCGTCGAGACCACAGACGACTTTCCGTGGTTCACGGCTCCAACAATGGCGAAGGTGGGAACGGTCTCGCTCATCGCGGCCAGCCTTCCAGACCTACGCGAAGGTCGTGAATTGCTAGAAAATTGCGCCACGTGCTCAATTCCTCCCTAAGCGCGTTTTCCTCGGGGCTTTCCTTGCCACTGCGCACCAGGACGACGAGAACCTCGATATTTGCGCCTGCGGCTTCCGCGATCTTGCGTAGAACCAATGCAATCGCCCGAATCGGAGCGCGTCGCGCGCCGATCAGTATCGCGACTCCGGCAAGGGAGGGAGCCTCAAGGGCAATTCGATCGAGCACAGCCGCGTTGCCGCCGGGATCGTCAACCCGAACAGACAAAAACGGCTTGGACAATTGCCAGCCGAGCCTGCCAGCCAATTCCGATTCAGCCTCGTCCTGGTCAATTTCAAGCTCGCTTGCAATCAAGGCGAGACAGGAACCGCTGGTTTTGTGGTCAATCGACGGAAAGGATTCCGGCACCTCGAGCCTGATCGTATCCGAACGTCCTTGAATGAGCGGTCCAGTGAGTCTGCGAAACAGGGCGTTGTGTCCTGCATGGTTGAAGGAGAAGCCGCGCAATGCCGCGCGCAAGCTCACTCCGCACCAAATCAACAGAAGCAACCGCACGAGAAAACCGTAAAAAAGCGTGGCGTAGAAAAGAAAGGGCCACCACGAAGTCATTGCCGGCAAAGACAAGGACTTTATTCCCTCGCTGTATGAGAACCGGCTTTGTACGACGTCGTCGTGCGTTGGATGGGCGTTCGGAAGAAATGACCACGGAGCAGCTATCGAGGAAACCAGTCGGTAAGCGGTTTCCGGGCTCGTCTTCAGTGTGGACTGCCAGCCAAAGGCGACATCTCTTCCCAAAGGCAGCAAAAGAGCAATAAGGACGCCGACGTTAAAAAAAACACCAAAAATCTGGGTGACCATCAAAAGCGGCCAGACCATGAGCTGGAATACTTCACCCTTTCGCCGAATGCTCATAAGTCTCGCACGCATCCTTTCACGCCGCTCGCCGGGGAGTTGATGCAAGGCGGTGCTCAAGGACCAAAGTAACCCGGAAAGCAGCCTGCGCAGGGGATGAAAGTCTTCAAAGAGGTGCGTCGTGCGTCTCAGCAGCCAGATCAGCAACGCGACAGCCAGGATCAGCCATTGAATGCCGACTGTGCAGGCAAAAAACCAGGCAACGTTTACCGGTTCGTCGCCAGTGTAGGCCAGCAAGACTGCCGTTGCGACACTCATTCCGATGGCTGCGCCGGCCAGCGCAGAAAGCGTGCTGAGCAACTGCCACGCCGTTAGAAAGTATTCGCCCGGCGGCGTCTCGGAAGTCTCGCTCCTTCGAGCCTCAAGCCACGCCCGAAGAACATCCTTGCGATCCTTCGGCGGCGGCTGCGAAGTCGAAATCCTCGCAAAAATTTCGCCATCGCGAACTCGCAATGCCGCGTCGTCGACATCGCCATCCTCGGCGAGAAACCATTCGAAATCGATGACGTCGGATATTTTCCAGGACACAACCGCTCAATGCATACCATACGAGGCGACTACGGAGCAGAGCAAAAATGGCGCACCAGGCGATCAAATCACATTCCTCTAATATATATGACATATATTATATGATGTTATAGATATCGGATTGCTGCGAAGGGGTTTGCCTCTCTGTGAATAACTTCCGAAGAACT
>DATDAX010000333.1:0-8531 GCA_036525175.1 Terrimicrobiaceae bacterium
TGCGGACAGGATGGAAATATGGCTTCGGCACCTCGCTCCGGATGCCTCCGAGCTGCTGCTCCTCGCGGCGCGGTGCCAGCATCTCGAACGCTGGAGCGTTCCTCGAAATTCGTATCCCGCAGGCAGGGTCGGTTATCTCGCCTGGCGAAAGTTTCTCTACGGAAAGCAGGCAGAGCGCGCCCGTGAATTGCTCCTCGAAGCCGGAGTCGCCTCAGATGAGGCCGAAGACGCGGCAACCTGGATTTCCAAGACCGGGCTGCAGACCAACCCCAACACACAACTTCTCGAGGACGCAGCATGCCTTGTCTTTCTCGAAAATGAGATCTCAGATTTTGCAGCCCAGCACGCAGAGTACCCCCGCGAAAAATTCGTCACGATCGTCGTAAAAACATGGCGCAAGATGAGCCCGGCAGCGCGAAAGGCCGCCGCAGGCATTGCGCTTCCCCCAGCCATCGCGGACATCGTCAAGGACGCCTTGAAAACCTCGGAGGACCGAACTTAGTGCGTCTTTTCCTTGTGCACCGTGAACGGTTTACCTTCCTCGCCCATCACAGAGATAACGAGTCTTACGGAATCCTTCCAATGTTCCTGTCATTATGGAACAAATTCATGATCAGGAGGAACAAGACTCTTCTTGGGCTGTCATCGGCTTGGAAAAAGCTATTCTGAATGCTGCCACCTTCGAGCCTCAACAGGGTCGCCCTAATGAAAAAACCTTCGCGGTCGGCGATGGGGACGTCGCCGCTACACTTCGCGCTGAATGGAACGAACGCTAAAGTTTCGCGACTTCCCTTCCGTCTCGAGCTTGAGCAGCCCGAGCTTCTCCGCGGTCTTCAGCAGATCGTTGAATGATGAAAACCCGTGCGCCCGCTCATTAAAGCCGGGATTGCGCCGCTTAAGCGCGGGCTTGATCATAGAGCCCCAGATCGGGTCCTCGCCGCGCTCCTCTTCCAGAGCCGCAAGGGTGGCGACCAAGGCGTCCAGAGCCTGCTCACGCGTCGGTCCCGCATCCGGGCTGGCGGACGCATCCTTCAGCGTTGAGCCCGTCTTGCGTGTGGAGCGAACCCGCTTGCGCTCGCGTTCTTCGCGTACCAGATCGTCGTAGTACAAGAACTGATCGCAGTTATTGATAAACAGATCGGAACTCGAACTCTTCACTCCCACACCGATGACCGTCTTCGCATTTTCGCGCAACTTGCTCACCAGCGGCGAGAAATCAGAATCGCCGCTGAGAATCACAAAGGTGTCCAAATGCTGCTTCGTGTAGCAAAGGTCCAATGCGTCGACAACCATGCGGATGTCGGCGGAATTCTTGCCCGAAAGCCGCACGTGAGGGATTTCAATCAATTCAAATGCCGCCTCGTGGAGGTCCTTCTTGAATTCCTTGTAACGGTCGAAATCGCAATACGCCTTTTTGACCACAATATGCCCGCGAAGCAGCAACCGCTCGAGGACAAGCTTGATGTTAAATGGGGGGAACTGCGCCGTCCTTGCTCCCAGAGCGATGTTCTCCAAGTCGAGAAACACGGCCATCGTTGAATCGATGGTCCGCGCGGTGTCATTTACACTGGCTTCCAATGCTTTGGTGTCTCTTGGCATTTACTCACCGTCTACCATTAGTGCAAATGCCAAAAGAAATTTCCGAATTGGCCGAGTCACAAAGCCCCTCCGTTTAGGCGACTTTCTTCCCTAAAGACTCAAGCTGCCTTGGCAGTCACCTTTGCAGACGCTTGCTTTTTCTTGAGCGCCTTGATGCGGCGAACGTAGTTGATCTTGTTAGCTGCGTTGTAAGCGGCGACCTTGTAACACTCTGCCAGTGTGGGGTAATTGAAGACCGTGTTAAGGAAATAGTCGAGTCCCCCACCCAAGCCAATAACGGCCTGCCCAACGTGTATGAGCTCGGTGGCGCCCGAACCGATGCAATGGACGCCAAGAAGCTTCCCGTCCTCACGACCAAAGATCATCTTGAACATGCCGGAATCATCGCCGGAAATCTGTCCGCGAGCGATTTCGTTGAACCTGGCAATGCCGGTCTCGTATGGCACCTTTTGGTTGGTCAGTTCCTCCTCGGTTTGTCCCACCATCGAGATCTCGGGAATGGAATAGATCCCGATCGGGAAATGCTTGCCCATAGGTTGCGCGAGCAAGTCAAACATGTGGCAGGCCGCCAGCCGTCCCTGCTCGCTGGAAGTTGCCGCAAGGGCCGGATACCCGATCACATCGCCCGCTGCATACACATGCGGCACCTCGGTCTGGTAGTAGTCATTCACCTTCAGCCGACCGCGTTCGTCCGCCTTGAGGCCGGCGGCTTCGAGTTGAAGCGTATCAGTCGCCCCAACGCGTCCAACCGAAAACAAAATCAAATCGGCAACCATGTGCTTGCCAGACTCAAGTTCGATCAAACCTTCGCGCGCGACATCCTCGATGATCTCCATGCTCTCGACTCCGTCGCCACACCGAAATGTGACGTCGCATTTGCGCATTTGATGCACCAATTCATCGGTGATCTCGCAGTCGAGAAACTCCAGCGGCCGCGGCCGTTTGTCGATGACGGTGACATGGACACCCAGCGCCGCGAACATCGAAGCGTACTCTATCCCGATGACGCCTGCGCCCACAACAGCGACCTTGCGCGGCAACTTCTCGAGTTGAAGAAGCGTGTCCGACGTGATGACAACACGACCATCCGGTTTGATGCCACGCGGATCCGTGGGACGCGTCCCCACTGCGATCAACACTTTGTCGGTTGTAATCCGGCGGTGGCTGGCAATTCCATCGACAAGGAGGGTATGGGGGCCTTCGAACTTTGCGCGCCCGCGGAGGACCTGAACGTCGTTGCGGGAAAGAGCATCCTGCACAACTTCCGACTCGCGTTGGATGACACGACCCACCTGCGCCAGCAACTGCCCCATCGTGGGCCGCTGACGGCGTGGAGTATCCCCGGTCTGCCCGAAGTTTGCCTGGGAATAGAGACGCCTCACAGCCTCGCGAAAGGTTTTGGAAGGGATGGTGCCTGTCTCGATGCACACCCCTCCGATGCATGTCTGCTTCTCGACAACAGCGACACGCTTGCCAAGCTTAGCCGCTTGAATCGCCGCACGCTGGCCCGCTGGCCCGCTGCCTATGCATACCAAATCAAATTCGTAGGATTCCATATTGCCCCGGTTTCGAAGATTTCTACACCCCCGGCTCATAACGACGAGCCTGGCCTTGAGGCGGCATGATGGGTCCCTCGCACGTCAAGTGCAAGAGCTATTCCGCACCTCCAAGGTGGACCGGCGGCGCGAAGCACATTCAGATAGGTTTCATGTCGACAGCTGCCGATCGCCCTCTTCGGACGCTCACGAGCCTGCCGCACGCCTGAACTCCCGGGGCGGCGTCTGAGGGGAGCCTGATCGCGCAGGCTCGTTCAGCACGGCCTCAGCTGTAACAAGGCAAAGGTCGTCCGCGAGGGCCTGATTGCCGGAGAACTTCAAGATATCGTCGACGATAGCTTCCGTGAGACCACCGATGTCGAGATTGAGGTTTCCGCTCATCGCACGCTGCAAGCGTTCCATTCCGTAATACTCATCCTTCTCGTTCATCGCTTCTTCGACCCCATCTGTGAAGAGGAGGTAAATGTCGTGTTCCCTAAGCTCGTTGCAGAATACCTGATAGGATGCCTCGGGAAGAAGACCAAGGGCCGGATTCTTCTTGAGATCTTTGTAGACCGGCTGAACCTCACCCGTGCGGCGGTTGGCCATCAACGGACTCGGATGGCCCGCAGAAGCGCATCGTACCGTACCATGCCGGGTATCAAACACAACGAAGCACGCGGAGACGAATATCACCTGATCTGTGCGCTTCATCGTGTCATGGAAGTGATGGTTGAGCAGCGAGAGGAAAAGACCGGGATCCTCACCTGTTCGCGCCAATCCGTGAAGCAGAGTCCGGAGAATTGCAGTGACAAGAGCCGAACGGGTGCCATGACCCATGACGTCCGCAATGAGCACCCCGGCACAATGGTCGTTGAGCTTTATCACATCGAAGAAATCCCCGCTCACCGACATGGCAGCCCGATAGATATGATGGAAATTGAGGGTGAACCTTCCCTCATCCACATGAGTTGGCACGCGCGGATAATCGCGTGGCAGAAAGGCCTGCTGAAAATCCCGCGCCATATCCAGATCGCTTTGTATCTCGGCGGTCTTCGCGGCGAGCTCCGTCTTAAGGTCCTCCTGATATCGAAGCAGTTTCGCGGACATCGCGGAAAAATCCTGGGCAAATGCCTCCATCTCGTCCCCGGTCTTGATCGCATCCACGCCCGCCAGAGCGGTTTCGGGGTCCAGAATTTCCTTTCCGGTTCGCGCGCTCTTTCGTGACGGAATGACGGTCGCGGCCATCGCCTCAGCGGCTCCGCTCAACGTTTTGAGCGGAGCGAGGATCATCCTTTCCGCCAGATAGATCACGAGACCAAGGCATGCAAGAATGATCAGCGTTCCCGCAATCGCCAGCACGGCTGCGCGATGACGCAACGGGGCCAGAATGGTCGACGCGGGCGAATGCACAATCACATACAATGGATCGCCGTAAATCTGTTGGTCCAAACCGAATAGCCCCAATATCGCGACGGATGAAAAACCCACCATGCTCTTCGCGTTTCCGTTCAAGGGGCCTATAAACCAGCCTGGCGAGTCCGGCTGCAAGTGGCTCACGGCCTCGGCTGAGATCTTATTCCCAGTAGGAACAAAACTCTTGTCGGACAATTGCAGCAACACAGTGCCATCCTTGCCGATGACCTCGGCCTGAGCATCGTTTGCCATCGATAGAACCGTCACCGAGGCCAGGAGCGTTGAGACATTGACCACAGCCTTTAAGACGCCAATAGCCGCGCCGGACGCATCGGGGACGATCGGCAGCGCAATGTCCAGTGCAAGCACGCCGGCGCTCTCGTCGTAGTGGAATCCCTCGAGGAACGCCTGACCACGGCTCAAACGCATCCCCTCGCGCCACCATGTCTCGTCCGATTGATCGTAATCTGACGGTCGGGAGGTTGCCGAAACCAGCTTGCCCCCCCGACCCGCCACAATCACCTCCGCAAAGATCCAGTTTTTTCGCCCGAAATCGCGTAGCCTCGCGGCGAGCGGATTGTTCAGCACGGATTGAACTTGCGGGCTGTCGAGCCGCAGGGAAGGCCATACGGAATCGATCTGCCGCATACGAACCTTCCAAGCTTCAGAGGATAGATCGAGCTGAGGATCCTCCTCGGATTCCAGCAATGCCGCCACGCCGCCAAGGGACAAAAGGTCATTGAGACTGCCGATGCTGCGCTCTACGGCCAAACGGAGACTGCGACTGACCTGTATGGACTCGCTGCGAAACATCCCCCCTTGCTCGGCGACGCGCTGCCGATAATCCAGGGTCCAAATAACTCCAATCGCCACAAGCAACAGCAGGACCGGAGCCACGACCAAGACGGCCACCAGCTTTGTACGCAAGCTAAGTTTCATGGGAGAATTCGGCCGGAACCTTGCGAAGTTCGGGCACCCTCCATCGGAAATCAATCAGATAATCAGCTGGTCCATTTTCGAGGGACGACCGATGGCAACTATTCTTTCGCGTCAACTGATCGCAGATCGAGAGCGCCGTGGCTTGCTATTTGAGGGCGGGGACCTCAGAATCGCGATTCATGTGCACACAATGTGATGACCCGTCGGCAAATCGTTCATCCAGTCTGACTCGCCGGAACCTTCTTAAGCTCGCGAGTGGTGCTGCGCTGGGCTTCGGCCTTCTCGGCCGCTCTCAAGCTGCAGAGGTCGTCGCGCCTCCGAAACCTCACAACGTGCTTACGCCGAACGAGGCCGTTGACCGCCTCATGAAAGGGAATAATCGATACGTGAAGGGCACCATGAAACCGCATGATTTCCTGGCCGAGCGCCCCGCCCTCGCGATGGGCCAGAATCCTTTCGCGGCAATTCTCGGATGCGCAGATTCACGCGTGGCTCCTGAATACGCCTTTGACTGTGGCCGTGGAGACGTATTCGTGTGCCGCGTAGCCGGCAACTTCGCCGACGTCAATTCGGTCGCCAGTCTGGAATATGCCGTCGCGGTGCTGGGCACGCCGCTCATCCTCGTTCTGGGTCACGAAATGTGCGGAGCAGTCAAGTCCGCCATGAAAGCGGTTACGCATGGCGAAGAGTTCCCCGGGCACATTCCCTCGCTCATCAAGGCCATCCGGCCAGCGGTCAAGGCCGCACAGGGTCAGCCCGGTGACCTGCTGGACAATGCGATCAAACAAAATGTCGTGCTCAACGTGGAAAAGCTGAAAACGGCCGGCCCTATCCTGAGCAAGGCGGTGCAAGATGGGAAGTTGAAGGTGGTTGGAGGCGTCTACAGTCTCGAAACGGGCCGCGTGACACTCATCAGCTAAAACGAGACTTGCCAGACGGCACGACTTGCGCAACGCTGGCAAGTTCCACATTTTCTACGGCCATGAGCATCATCGAAAAAATTGAGAGCGAACAGCTCAAGAAGGATGTCCCGCAATTTCGAGTAGGCGACACCGTGCGGGTGCATACCCGTGTCATCGAAGGTGACAAGGAACGGATACAGGTCTACAGCGGAATTGTCATTGGCCGCAAAGGGACCGGGGTGAACGCAAACTTTACCGTTCGCAGGGTCAGCTACGGGGAAGGCGTGGAGCGCGTCTTTCCGGTGAACTCTCCGCGCATCGCCAAGATCGAGATTGAGCGGAAGGGCGACGTCCGTCGCGCAAAGCTGAATTATCTCCGCAAGCGGAAAGGGAAATCTGCCACAGCGGTGAAGGAGAGATCACAAGAGAAGGCCGCCTAGTTTCCTTCTGCAATGCCCTGCTCATTCGGGCACGAGCGCGCTCTCCAGAAGCGGGGCATTCTTCTTATCGCTGGCATCGATGAAGCCGGTCGCGGCCCGTTGGCCGGCCCCGTCGTCGCCGCGGCGGTTGTCTTCCTCGAGCACCGGCGGTTCAACGGTCTGAATGACTCCAAGAAGCTGACGCCCGAGTTTCGGGCGGAAATGTTCGAAAGAATCGTCAACGCCTCCTATGTCCATTGGGCAGTATCTGTCCAGACCGTCACAACAATTGATACGCTCAATATCTTGCGCGCCACGCACAGGGCTATGCGCGAGGCAATAGCGTGTTTGCCCTCGCGACCCGAGCATGTACTAATCGACGGTCTGCCGGTCCCCAACTTTCCCTCTCCCCAAACTGCTGTGATCCGGGGTGACGGACTGAGTCTTTCAATCGCGGCGGCGAGCGTCATCGCGAAAGTCACCCGTGACAGGATTATGGACAAGCTGGATGTGCTCTATCCGCAGTACGGCTTTCGGCGACACAAGGGTTACGCCACTCCGGAGCACCTCACGGCATTGCGCGAGCACGGCCCCAGCCCGTTGCATCGGTTCAGCTTCTCGCCGGTCGCGCAGCCCGAGCTCTTTCAATATTCCGCAGGACCATAGATTCCGATGCGAGCATTGATTCCACGCGTTCCGACCGTTTAGAACCATGCCATGAGCGCTGAACTCTATTCCAATGGCAAAGGGCAATACTCTCTTGAGCAGCTTCCGGACTTCTATGCGCTCGATGGGGATGAAATCGAGTCAAACGTCGAAATCCATACCTTTTCCTCACACAGGGACGCCGACTTCTTTCTCGAAGGCGTCGAGGCGACGGGCCGGCTCGACATGGACATGACGGCGACGCGCCCTGTCCTGCTCGGAGACGGAAGATTTGGCATCGTGCTCAGCTGGCGCAAAGGCGAAAGCGGGCTCAGTCAGTTCAATCACTAACAATCCGGGCTATCGCCGCCGCGGACCCGCAATCTGGAGCGCACCCATCAGCTCGTCAGGGGCGCAAATGCTCTCAAATTTGCACCGCGTGATTCAGCCTTTTGAGTCACAGCGATGAAAAAGCGACAAGGGATACCCGCGCAGGCGAATCGAACCGTGCGCAATGCGAAGCGAACGGCGAGCACCGCATCCCGGGACCGACTGGCGCCGGATGTACTTGCCAAGATTGACGCCTACTGGCGCGCCGCCAACGATCTATCCGTCGGTCAGATCTATCTCCTCGACAACGCGCTATTAAAAAAGCCCCTCAAGCGCGAGCATGTGAAACCACGACTGCTCGGCCATTGGGGCACTACGCCCGGGCTGGACTTCGTTTACGCTCACCTCAACCGTATCATCACAGAACACGACCTCAGCGTCATTTTCGTCACCAGCCCGGGACACGGCGGCCCGGGTATCGTAGCAAACACGTGGCTAGAGGGCACCTACAGTGAAGTTTATCCGAACATCTCCCAGGATGAAGAAGGGATGGAGAAATTGTTCGAACAATTCTCATTTCCCGGCGGCATCCCGAGCCACGTGGCACCGGAGACCCCAGGCTCAATACACGAAGGCGGCGAGCTCGGATATGCCAGCTACGAGGTGAAAACCAAGACACCCGGCACGGCGACATCCGAAGCCACCCGGGTCATGGGCAGCTTTTTGCGCGATGTGATGAAACTCTC
>DATDAX010000334.1:0-8436 GCA_036525175.1 Terrimicrobiaceae bacterium
GCCTTCGACATCTATTCCCGGCTGCTGAAGGATCGCATCATCTTCATTGGCACGCCTATCGATGACCATGTCGCCAACCTCGTGGTCGCGCAGATGCTCTTTCTTCAGATGGAGGACGCCAAGAAGGACATCAACATCTATATTAACTCGCCAGGTGGCTCGGTTACGGCGGGACTTGCCGTCTACGACACGATGCAGTTTGTAACCTGCGATGTGAATACGTACTGCATGGGCATCGCAGCAAGCATGGCAGCTGTGCTGCTGAGCGCGGGAACGAAGGGAAAACGTTACGCGCTGCCGAACTCCGATATTATGATCCACCAGGTCTCAGGAGGCGCGCAAGGTCAGGCCAGCGATGTCGAGAGGCAGGTCGAGTTCATGTTCAAGCTCAAGAAACGCCTCAACCACATTCTCTCGCTACACACCGGTAGGTCCGTGGAGCAGGTTACAAAGGATGCGGATCGCGACTATTACATGAGCGCGCAGGAGGCCAAAGACTACGGGCTCGTCGATGAAGTCGTGAAATCGCGCAAGGAGATTAAAGAGCTTCCCGTGGAGAAGCCTTCGGAGTAAGTTGGTTTCATGGCTCGAGCGAGCAATCTCACAATGTGCTCCTTCTGTGGCAAAAGCCACGCGGAGGTGCGCAAGCTTATCGCCGGGCCTGGTGTCTACATTTGTGATAGCTGCATTACCGTCTGCAAAGGGATTCTTGACAAGGAACTCAACGACGAGGCGCGGAAGCAAAAAACCACCATCCGTGTGCCGAAGCCCGCGGAGATCATGCGTGAACTCGACCAGCATGTCATCGGCCAGCAGAAAGCCAAGAAGGTCCTCTCGGTTGCGGTGCACAATCACTACAAGCGCATCCTGCAAGACGGTGCGTCGTTCGACGGCGCGGTTCACCAGCTTGGTCCGCTCGCCGAGATTGAAATTGAGAAAAGCAACATTCTACTGATCGGGCCCACCGGTTCCGGCAAGACGCTGCTGGCCCGGACTCTGGCGCGGATCCTTGATGTCCCATTTTGCATCGCAGATGCGACCACTATCACCGAAGCCGGTTACGTCGGCGAGGATGTGGAGAACATCGTTTTGAGGCTTCTTCAAAATGCCGACTACGACGTCAAGCGCACCGAGATGGGCATTGTGTACATCGACGAGATCGACAAGATCGGTCGCAAGACGGAAAACGTCAGTATCACGCGCGACGTTTCCGGAGAAGGTGTGCAGCAAGCCCTTTTGAAAATTCTCGAGGGCACAGTATGCAATGTGCCCCCGCAGGGTGGCCGGAAACATCCCCACCAGGAATATATCCAGGTAAATACCGAAAAAATTCTTTTCATTTGCGGGGGCGCCTTTGTTGGCCTTGAGAAGATTGTTCAGCGCAGGCTCGGAGGGACGACGATGGGATTCCATGTTCGCGATCTTCGCGATTCCGATGCCGTCGCGCGGGATGCGATTCACTGCGTAGAGCCCGAGGATTTGCTGGCGTTCGGATTGATTCCGGAATTCATCGGACGTTTGCCCGTCGTAAGCACGCTCGATGCATTGTCCGAGGACGAGTTGCTCATGATTCTCACGGATCCGAAGAACGCGATGGTCAAGCAGTACGCGAAGCTCATGGCGATGGATGGCGTGGGATTGACCTTTACGAAGGATGCTCTGCGGGCCTTGGCGGTCGAGGCTGTTCGCAAGGGGACTGGCGCGCGTGCTCTGCGGGCGCTGCTCGAGCGCATCATGCTCGACGTGATGTTCGATTCTCCGGGTCGTGACGATATTGCGGAGGTCACGATCAATCGTGCGGTGGTTGAGGGCAAGCGCACGCCGCTGGTCCGTAAGCGGCAAGATAAGGACGCCGCTTAGCAACCATGCCGGCGAGAATTTCCGCTCCCCTTGGTTTCGCGTATCTCTTCGAGCGTTTCCCTTCCTTCAGCCAGACGTTTTGTGTTCGGGAAGTAGAGGCGATGCACGGGAGGGGACTTGAGTTCCCTGTCTTTTCCATTCACAAGCCCGCGGGTGAGCCGGTCCAGGACTGTTTTTTTGACATCGGCCCCATCTATTTTCTTCCTGAGAAGTTTGATACCATCCTGGCAACAGACACAAGTTTCCGCCGATCTGCCCGCAGGGCGTTGGAGAGTTTGCGGGCGCTGTGGGGATGCGAGGAACAGAAGCGTCGCATCTATGAAGCGCTATGGCTGGGGCCAATGCTTCGGGAGGCAGGTATACGACACGTCCATGTTCATTTTGCAGGGAGTGCGGCACGAACCGCGTTTTGGCTGAAGAGGCTGTTCGGTGTCGATTTCAGCGTGACCGCGCATGCGAACGATATTTTCCGTGATGAACCGAGGGAGCGTTTGGAACAGATTTTCGGTGCGGCCGCGGTGGTTGTTACTGTGAGCGAGTTCAGCCTGCGTTACTTGCGAGACCAATTTCCGGCCCAGAGAGACAAGTTCCGCCGGGTATTTAATGGCATCGAGACGGATCGTTTTCCGACGAGTTCGTTTCCCGATGGCCGCCCATTGATAGTTAGCGTGGGCCGATACATTGCGAAGAAGGGATTTTGCACTCTTGTCGAGGCGTGCTCGCGCCTCGACCTAAGGGACTTCGAGTGCCAGATCATTGGAAACGGGCCGCTGGAGGAGAGTTTGAAGGAGCAGGCGGCATTGCTTGGAGTGCAGAACCGTGTCCTCGTCACAGGTCCGAAGCCGGAAGGGGAAATCAAGCGACTCCTCGAACGCTCGCGAATGTTTGTCCTGGCCTGTGCGAGAGCCGACGACGGGGCGATGGACAATCTTCCCACCGTGATCATGGAGGCCATGGCGGCAGGACTCCCTGTGATTTCCACCGATGTCGCGGCGGTGTCCGAGATGGTCGTGGACGGGGAGACAGGATTCATCGTTCCCGAGAAAGACTCCGCCGCGCTGGCGCGCCGGATGGCTTGTCTGGCGGACGATCCGGAGCTCGCACGCACGATGGGAATGAAAGGGCGCTCGCGGTGCCGCGAGATGTTCAGCGTGGATAAGACATCTGCTTCACTTTGCGAGATTCTCACCGAGCATGGAGCATTTGCGACGCGCAGAGCGGATATCATTGACGCATTCTTCCGCAGAAGCGCAGCCTAATTTGCTTCCTGCCGGCTGGCAGGGAATCGGTTCCCCACCCCTTGAGATTGACGTGGGTTGTCACAAGGGACGATTTCTTGTGGAGATGGCACGGCGGTACCCAATCTCGAATTTTCTTGGGCTGGAGCGCCAGCGCGAGCGTGTGGAGAGGGCCAGGAGAAAAATTGCGCGGCTTGGCCTTGGGAACGCTGCCGTTCTGCATGGCGATGGACTCGACATCGCTACCCGTCTGCCAGACGCATGTGCAGATTGCGTGCACGTTCTCTTCCCGGACCCGTGGCCCAAGAGGCGTCATGAGGTCCGCCGGATCGTCAGCGAGGAATTTCTGGGCGAGGTCCTGCGCATCCTTAAAGTCCACGGATCCCTGCGGCTTGTTACGGACGACATGGATTACGCGCGCGCGATGGAATCGCGCGCCGCAGGCATGAACGCTTATCAGCGTATTGAGAATGATCTCCGCGTCTATCCGCCGACGGAATTTCAGATCAAGTTCGTTGCGGATTCGCGTCCATTTTACGCATTGCTTTTCGTGCGACTCAATTGACCAACTCGCGATAGAAGCCCTCGAGCCGCGCAATCGAGCGGCTCTGTTCAAAATCTTCGCGGACCGACTCGGAGGCGTTCCGCGAGAAGCGCCGATACGTGTCGGGATTGTCGGCGATTTCGAGAAGCGCGTCGGTGAGCGCGGAGCTGTTACGCTCGGGAACGAGCAGACCGTCGCGTCCGGAGTGCACCGCTTCCGGAATGCCGCCATGCAGCGTGGCTATTACGGGGAGGCCGCTCGCCATGGCTTCCAGCATCGCATTGGGGACGCCTTCCTGATCTCCCGCCTTCGTTGTCTGGCTGGGATGCAGAAAGAGGTGGGCCGAGCGGTATGCGGCTGCGAGTTCCTGCTGGCCGAGAAAACCTGGGTAACGTACGTACCCGGCAACCCCAAGACGCCGCGCAAGATCCTTGATCTGGTTCTCGAGGGGACCTTCTCCGGCGAGAATCAATTCGGCGTTTGGGTATCTTTTACGAAATTCCGCAAAGGCCCTCAGGGTGACGTCCAAGCCCTTCTTTTCGATGAAGCGCGAGGCTTGGATCATGCGCCAGGCACCGTCGGCAGGTGGAGGATGCGCGTGGTACGGGAATCCCTCCATCGGTACTCCCGTTCGATTAATGCGGATCTTCGAAGGTTCGCAGCCGAGTTCCACGAGTCGGGCCGCGAGCGATTCGCTGCGCGCAAGCACGAGGGGGACTGTCTTGAGGAGATTGCGCATCCGATCATTGTAGCCGGGCTCTTCGTTGCGCAGCATGATGTCCATGCCGTGGAAGGAGACCAACGCCGGCTTTGACCAATGTCGCATGAAAGGGAGGAGGTGGACGCCGGTGTGCCCGAAGTAGACGTGGAGCAGTTGAGCGTCGCGGCGGCTCAAGACACCCTCGAGTTGGTCATACTCTCCGCGATAAAAGACCGGTTCCATGCGCTTGAGATATTTCCTTTGGAAGCGCAGTAGAAAGTTGATTCTTGGGCGCGGGAGAACTTCGATATCCGGGAACGGAAACATGTCAGCGTTCTCGCGCGATTTGGTCATCACGAAGGTTCTAAATTCACGCAATCCCGTGACCTGCCGGTAGATGTGCCTCATCTCACGCTTGAGGAATGTATTGCAGTAACTGGCGACGACGGGCTGATACATGAAGACCTCCAGCAAATCGTCGCTTGATGTGTTCGCCAAGTCGATTTTCTGAGTCATCCTGCGCCTTTCGTGGTTTAATGCTGGGTGAACTTTGCTTCCGGAGGCGCAGCGTCCTCTCCGCAGGATCGGCCGGAGCCAACGCCCCGCCTCGCGGATGGTGACGTAGGTATGGATGATGTGGCTCTGATGCTCCGTGTTAAGGAAGGGGATCTGGAGGCATTCGAGGCGCTCGTTTTGCGGCATCAACACAGCGTGGTCGGCACCGCGGCGAAGATGCTCGGAAGTGCGGCGGATGCAGAGGATATTGGCCAGCAAGTATTTGTCCGCGTCTGGAAGTCTGCCGCGCGTTATGAGCCATCGGCGAAATTTACGACATGGCTCATGACGATTACGCGCAATCTTGTGTTCAATGAACTTCGTCGAAGACGACGGACGCAGCAGGTTTCGATGGATGCGGATGAGGAGGATAGGATCCCGCATCAATTCGTCGACGAAGAGGCGCCGGCGCCGAGCGAAGAACTGCTTGATGCCGAGTTGCAGGAAGCGATCGACGCTGCGATTGCGAGTCTTCCGGAAAACCAACGCCTTGCCATCGTGCTCCGCCGTTTCGAAGGAATGCCGTATGAGGAGATCGCAGAAGTTCTGAAAACGAGCGTTCCGGCAGTGAAGAGCATTCTCTTTAGAGCTCGCTCGGAGCTGAAGGCGAGGCTGAAGAAATATCTCGAATGATTTGGCGGCTTGTGGCCGGGTCCTGATTTCCGTCAGTGTGACGGTCATGGGCGGTTTTCGAAAAGTCGGCCTCATCACCTGCACGGCGTTGGCGATGGCCAACATGATCGGTACGGGCGTCTTCACGAGCCTGGGGTTCCAGGTGCAGGCGATCCCGTCTCCTTTTCTGATCCTGGTGGTGTGGATACTGGGAGGCGTAGTAGCCTTTTGCGGGGCGCTGAGCTACGCGGAGTTGGCGGCGGCGTTGCCGCGTTCCGGAGGCGAATACAACTTCCTGTCGGAAATCTACCACCCGGCCATGGGTTTCATGGGCGGCTTCATTTCGATCGCGGTAGGGTTCTCAGCGCCGATCGCTCTTTCGGCGATAGCGTTGGGAAAGTATTTTGCGGCCGCTTGGCCGGGGCTTTCTGCAGGCTGGGTTTCCGTCTCGGCGGTCCTGTTGCTTGCGGCGGTGCATTCACTCACTGTACGAGCGAGCGGAAACATCCAGGTCGTGATCACGTCGTTGAAGGTGGGGCTGATCCTTGCCTTTATCGGAATTGGATTTGGGCTTGGCGAGTCATGGACATTTTCGCCACACGAAGGAGATTTCGGCTTGATAGTAAGCGGACCATTTGCCGTCTCGCTGATGTTCGTCCTGTACGCCTATTCCGGCTGGAACGCAGCTGCGTACATCATTGGCGAAGTGCGCGAACCGCATCGCACGGTGCCGTATGCGCTTATGCTGGCCACAGTCATGGTGATGATTCTGTACGTGGCACTGAACGCTGTGTTTCTTGCGAGCGGGCCAATGAGCGAGTTCGCGGGTAAAATCGCCGTTGGGGAGATCGCCGCCCGCAATCTCCTCGGCGAAAAAGGCGGGCGCATCATGGCTGGATTGATCGGAGGGGGCTTGATCTCTGCGATCAGCGCAATGACGTGGGCGGGTCCGCGCGTGGCCCAAACAGTCGGGCAGGATTTCTCCGCGCTTCGAATTTTCGCCCGGACGTCTGCCGGGGGTGTTCCACGGGTGGCCATCGGTGTGCAGACGATACTGGTGCTGGTGATGCTTGCGACCTCCACTTTTGAGGCGGTGCTCGTCTACGCCCAATTTTCGATCCTAGCGTGCAGTTTTCTGACCGTGCTCGGCGTAATAGTCCTACGTTGGCGCCGGCCGTCCCTTCCCAGGCCGTTTCGCTGCTTCGGATATCCGTTGACCCCGATTGTGTTTTTAGCACTGAATCTTTTCGCCATGGTTTACACCGCGCTTTACCGGCCAGAGCAGGCATTCGCTGGTCTCGCAACGTTGCTCCTTGGAATCGGACTGTATTTTGTCGCCCGTGGGCGCAACATACTCAGATGAAATTTCGCCTGCTTGCCGCGGTTCTTTTGGTGTCTGTCGTGGCCTTGCGTGGGCAGGAGGTCCGCCGTGCGCTGCCGGTGCAGTCAGTCGCTGCGTCAGATATCGCGAATTTCCTCGCCGGAGTGCCCTTGCCGGACGGATCGCCACTTTTCCCGCTGCAAAGATCGCCGGCATATCAAGCCCATGTCGCTTCACTGGCGCGCCTTTCCCAGCACTTCGACCGGCACTACTTCTCAAAGATGCGAGCGTGGAGCGCATCCGAACTCGCGCCGCGCATTCCCATGAACCTGCCTGTGTATTATTTCTTTGGGGGACCGGATGCGGTGAATGTGCTGGCACTATTTCCTGATGCGCCGGTCTACATCCTCGGCGGATTGGAGTCGGTGGGTTCCATCGTTGCGCCGAATGTGTTGTCGCAGGACGAAATAGCCCTGGGGTTGGATAACTTGAGGAAATCAGCGGAAGCGATCCTTTCCTACGGGCACTTCATTACCAAGGATATGAAGGCCGAATTGGATCGCACTGCATTTCGCGGAGTGCTCCCGCTGATATATACATTTATTGCGCTGGCTGGCGGCCAGGTTGTCTCTATGCAGTACATCGGGGTGGGCGGTGGCGGAGCTGTTCAGGAGCTTGGGAATTCCGCTTCAGTATCGCGTGGGGTCCTGCCAGGGGTTCGAGTCGAGTTTCGGCGTCGAGGACGTGACGGAGTTCAGACCTTGTTCTACGTCCAGGCAAACGCGGCTGACGACGCGCTGCGATCGAACGGCGCCCTACTAAAATGGGCGGGCGGTTTTGGCGTCGGCAATGTCTACCTGAAGGCAGCTTCGTATCTGCTCCACGAATCCTACTTCTCCCGCATTCGCTCGTTCCTACTTAATTATGCGGTTTCAGTTCTGCAGGATGATTCTGGGATTCCTTTTCGGTTTTTCCGTGACGGTAACTGGCGCCTTTGGTTGTTCGGCACCTATTCGGGGACCCTGGACATCTTTGCGAAGTACTATCAGAGCGACCTTCAGGCGGCCTTTGCCACGCCGAGAACGGCGGTGCCGCTACCTTTTGGAACCGGCTACAAGTGGCGGCTTGGCGAGTCGAACCTGCTTCTTGCCGTCAAGCAGCAGACTCCGGCGCCAGCGCCATCGATTCAATGAGCGACTTCGCAGGCTGTCTCTACCGAAAGAACTGCCGAAGAAAATCCGGATCCCGAAAGCCTGTCCCGTTCCCGAGGCGGACAATGATAAGTCTTTTCGACGGCGAAACGTAAACGCGCTGGCCGCGAGAGCCGACCATTGCAATCGTGTCCGAAGGAGCGGTTCTCGACAGACACAGGCGATTCCAAGGCAGCCGGCCGGACGAAATGGCTTCCTCGACGTCACTCTCGATGGCATGCTTATCTGTTGAAAGCCGGTTTAGCCAGAAGCCCAGGCCGTAGATGGGGTTTGCCGGCGAGCCGGCTGATACTGTGCGCATAAGCGACGAAGGGACGAGGGGGAAGATCCAATGCCAGCCTTTGCGCCTCACGAGATGCCCCGCGACAAGCAAATTACGGGCGGAGACTTGTGCT
>DATDAX010000335.1:0-2272 GCA_036525175.1 Terrimicrobiaceae bacterium
ACAGCGTCGACCTCAACCTCCTGCCCGTTGAATCCAAGCGCACGTTTGGCCTCCACCAAGGGATGCCTCGCGACTGGCCGTGCCTTATCCAGCGCATAGGAGTTTGGTCCGGATTTCTTGCGCTCTGGGCCGGGATTGCGAGCGCCGAGCAAGCCGAGCGGATCGTGAGCGAACATTGTCGCGACACGAGAACATACAACGCGCCATTTGGCGTTCGCACGCTCTCGCGCATGGAGAAAATGTATAACGTGCGCGGCACAGGAAACCCGTCGTCCTGGCTCGGACCCGTGTGGGGAATTTCCAACTACATGGTCTGGCGTGGGCTGCTCAACTACGGCTTCCGCAATGACGCCGACGAGCTCGCGACAAAAACTGTCCAGCTCTTCGGGCGCGATCTCGAACGGTTTGGGGCTCTTCATGAGTACTATCAACCCGACAACGGCGAACCCATTCTGAATCGCGGATTCCAGAATTGGAACTATCTCGTGCTGAATATGATCGAGTGGCTAAAAGGCGGCACGCCTGTCGCCGAATTCGGAATGCGCGGCCCGGAGGTAAATTAGTCTGGGCGCGCTTTGGCTAGAGATTGCTTGAGTTCCTGGCGCACAAGTATTTGCCGATCACTCCGCCGTGCATGGTCTTTCTCTTTATCGTGAATCCTGCGCGCGACAAGAGGCCATCCATGATCCAGTCATAGGTGGAATGCTCCTCGCGAAAATGACCCTCTGCGTCTTTCCTTAGAAAATCGCCGCCCGCGGCGGCCTGCCTATCAATAAACGCCTTGATGCTCTCAAGGGCGCGATCCTGTTCGACGATCACATCATGCATATAAAGCTGGCCACCAGGCTTCAGCATTTGATTCATGCGGGCTAAGGCAATTCCCTTCCAGAAGTCTGGCAAGTGGTGGAATGCAAAGGTCGTGACAATTGCATCGACAGGCGGATCTGGATGCTCGTACGTGAGAAATCCGCCGTGGGAGAAGAAGATGTTCGACGTCCCTGCCCCGGCCGCTTTGGCTTTCGCATAGTCAAGCATCGCCTGCGAAACGTCGACAGCGTACACTTGGGCGCAGCGTCGGGCTGCCTGAATCGCGAAGGTGCCGGTTCCCGAACCAAAATCGATCAATACATCGCCGGGTTTTATCGCGAGAGAATCTAGAACCTCGTTGCTTTCCGCCTCAAGATCGCGGAAGTCGGCGTGGCTTGAGTCGTAGACTTTAACCTCCATCGGACTACCGAAGTCTTTTCCGACCTGTTTGAACTCATCGTACTGCAAGGAAGGGTGAGTTTTCATTTTTGGTTTCTTCATTCTCGCAACTCAAAAGTGCAGCGGCACACGAGCACGGAGAAAGGGACGAGGCCAATAAAAGTCGAGCGTCAAAATCGCAATCCAACAATTGCACCGAACCGGCAGGCCGCATCCCGCCTAACCGGATCGCTTGACACTGGCCGTGCCAGCACCGTGTTTATGGGCATGTGCCGGAATATTCGACCTCTTTTCAATTTCGAGCCCCCCGCCACGGACGCGGAAATCCACGCTGCTTCGCTTCAGTTTGTCCGTAAAATAAGCGGCTTCAACAAGCCCTCGCATGCCAATGAATCTGCTTTTGACCAAGCCGTGCGCGATGTCTCGCAGGTCGCGCGGGCGCTGATCGACTCGCTTGAGACGATTGCGCCTCCAAGAGATCGCGCGGTTCAAGCAGAGAAGGCACGCGAACGCTCGCGGATTCGATTCGGCGAGCGAGGGAGCAGCTAGCCGCGCCTTGTTGGCGACTATCCCCTCTGGTGCTGGCCGAAGTCTCCCTCTGCCATGCCTCTGAAAGGAGAGATCCTCGTCGAGGTCAGGCCGATGGAGACCAAATGGCGAAATCTCGATATTGTTCAGTTGCCAGGATTATCCTTCGCCAGCCGCGGGTTACGAGCAACGGGAAAACGAACTTCGACGCCGCTCTCCACGCGGACAACTGTTTCTCCGTCTACAAACTCAGCAGTTCTTGCTCCCCCGAAGTTTGGAGCATCCCCGGCCGGACTGCGCGAAGCGGTCATGGAATAAGGCTTGGGGGGCTACTCGATCAACGGAACGCCCCTGCCATTTGATTCGTTGCGGTCTTCTTGCAACTCCGGTTCGTGAACCTCCTCATTCGTGATTCCGAACACGGCGTTGGAGTCTTCAACGGAAACGCTTTCGACCTCGCGCAACTTGCGCTGCATGGAACGCGCCTTCGTGCCCACCGTCTCGATATCATTCGTCGCCTGTTGGAGCTTCCTCTGCA
>DATDAX010000336.1:0-2502 GCA_036525175.1 Terrimicrobiaceae bacterium
TGTGGCTCCGCGGCATGCCTTTCAGCATTAGCGCGGGTGTCGGCTTCATCGCGCTCTCGGGCGTGGCGGTGCTCAACGGGCTGATGATGGTGAGCTACTACAACCAGCTCCGCGAAGCGGGCAAATCCCTCTTCGACTCCATCATCGAGGGCTCCCTCACCCGCTTGCGGCCTGTGATGATGACCGCAATGGTTGCAAGCCTCGGCTTCCTGCCAATGGCGCTCGGCCACGGCGCTGGCGCTGAAGTGCAGCGGCCTCTCGCAACGGTCGTCATCGGCGGCATCATCAGCTCGACATTCCTGACACTCGTCGTGCTGCCCATTCTCTATCAGGTCATCGAGTCTCGCTTTGGAAAGGCCAATTTCAAGGAGTCCATATCATGAAATTCGTTCCAGTATTGATTTTTGCAGCGCTGGCAGTCTCCGCATTGGCGGAAAGTTCCGCGCGTTCTTTCACACCGGAGGAACTCGTCACCCTTGCCCTGTCGGATAATCCCGGACTGCGTTTCTACCAAGAGCAGATCGCAGCTCTGCCGAAGCCATCAGCTGCGAAACCCACAACCATTCCTCAACCGCTGGACTTTCCCTATCGAGAGAACCTCCGCCGCGCGGTCCTTAATCTGGATGTTGATCTGGCACGCTTGTACCTCGCTGCTTTTCGTTTTGTCCTGGCGGGCACGGTGCGACTCAAAGCTATGGAGTATCAGGCCGCGACAGAGAGCGCCGCTACGGCGAACGACCTGGCGGCGCGCATCTCAACGCTCGTCAAGATGCTCGAAGAGCGTCCCGCGGCGGGCGTGCAAGCACTCATCGAGCGGCGCATTCTCGAAGGAGCAGCGTTGCCCTTCCTCAGGCATGCCGCTGAGGCAGATGTGAAAAGCGAGCTTCTGCGCGCCGAATTGAACGGCTTGATTGGACGCAAAGCGAACGAGCAACTGAACGTCACCGGCGATCTTGCTCTGCCATCGGAATCACTGGATCGGACGGCCGGCGAACCGTTGCTGCTTGAAATTCGGGAGGCGGAAATCGCTCGTGGTCTCGTGGGATTGGACGCCGCCAGCGAAATCGAATCGTTCGCTATCGGCGGCTGGTTCACGCGCGAGGGTCTGGGGGCGAGCGAGGCGGTTGTCGGCACGACGCGCCCGGGGACGACCGCAGGCTCGAGCGTCGGCCAAACCAAAACGCGGCTCCTCGAGGACGCCCGCGCCAAGCTCGCCCGCGAGACAGCCCAACGTCACACTGCCGTGAAGGTTGCGAGGAAGGTAGCAGCAGTCATTTCACCCAAGCTCACGCAGAAGTTGCAAAGCGCCTCCGATCTTGCGGAGCGGCAGTATCGCGTCGGCGCACTCGGCGTGAACCTGCTCATCGAGGCTCACCGCGAATACCTCGATGCACTCCAAGCCAGAAGCGAAGCCGTCATCCAAGCCTGGCGCAATTACCTCGATCTCGAACTTTTGACGCTGTCCGTCTTTGACAAACACACAACAAGAAGAGGTGGCGCCAATTCCGAGGAGGTGAATCCGCACGGTGGTATTCAGCGCACCGGAACCCGTGCGGCAGCTGTCAGAAACGCCTCACTCGGCGCTCGCTCCTCCCCGGACAGTCCCGACATCAACCACCAACATGATCCCAAATTATGAAGACCGTACTAAAAGCCAGCCTCATCCTGATCGCCATCGCCTCCGGTTCGCTTGCGGAAGAAGGCCACGTCCATGACAAAATTGTTCCAGGCCCAAAGGGCGGACGCCTCCTCGAAGTCACTAGCGGCCATGCCGAATTTTACGTCGAGAAGGACAAGAAGATCAGCGTTACTTTTTATGATCCGGAGATGAAGCCGGTGGCTCCGGGCGAACAGATGGTGAAAGTTATTGCGGAGGCGCCAGCTGGCAAGACCGCTCTCGATTTCGAGAAGGCGGGAGATGCTCTCGTTTCCTCGAGCCCGCTTCCCGAGGGGGACGGCTATCGTATCGTCGTCCAGATCAGGCCGACCGCCGACGCGAAGCCGCAGAATTTTCGTATCGATTACCACGACGAGATGTGCGGCGAATGCAAGTTGGCCGAATATGCTTGCGTCTGCTCGGACCATAAGAGCCATGAACACTAGGCGGCAGATAGCGCGTAGGCGAAATACGCGGCGAAAACAGGCGGTGGTCAGCGCAGTGAAAGCGGTGCAAAGCCCATTCACCGCCGAACAGCTGTACCGAGTGGCGCAACGGTTCCTGCCGGGTGTTTCTCGCTCCACAGTTTATCGCACAATCTGCATCCTTCGTGACGAAGGATCGATCAGAGAGGTCTGTCTTCCTCACGGAAAACGCATCCTCGCCCATACAGACGCCAATATTCTCTGTGTCATGGAATGCGAAGACTGTGGCCGGTTCCTAAGCATTCCGACTGCCGAGCTAAGCTCTCAACTTTCAAGCGTTGCCCACGAGAGAAATTTCTCTCCGGTTCAGTCAAGCATCTATGTCCGCGGCCGATGTCAGAACTGGCGCGGCACGGGTCC
>DATDAX010000337.1:0-13277 GCA_036525175.1 Terrimicrobiaceae bacterium
GAGCGGGTGAAGGGAATCGAACCCTCGTGTCCAGCTTGGGAAGCTGGCGTTCTACCATTGAACTACACCCGCATGAAAACTAGTCCCACGACCGAACCTGCTGGCGGCTGTTGGCATTCTCGTTCCATACGCCAACCTTCTTCATTATCGTCGTGCTTGCCGACGTCGTGCCGTTTGTCGACACGCTAACCTGGTTGTCGTAGTCGCCATCGAGGGCAACGTAGAAAGGCTTCGCCCACGGATCAACGAAAATACTGTTCGAAATCCCACCTTTTCCCCTCTTGAAGTTCAAGACCTCCAAAAAAATGATCCTCCGCGGATTCAAGTTGGTATCGGTCCCCGTCAAAGCGTCGAGAACGGGGCCCGTGACCTGCTGCGGCGTAGAGTTGGTTTCCGGCAGCCGCCCGTATTCGGTGTCAAAAGCAATGATGGCCGTCGCAATCTGCATGACATCATTCTTCGCCTGGGCCCTCTTCGCCGCGTCCAGCGCGCCTTGAACGGCCGGAAAAAGCAGGCTCATCAGAACGCCGATGATGGCGATCACCACTAGGAGCTCGATTATGGTGAAGCCCGAGGGAGATTTCGGAGCAGGCATCGATCGAAAGTTGAAACCGTATATCTACCGGAGCAAGCATTTTCTTGCACGCACGCCATGCTTTACGCGAAAAGCAGACGTGACCCGCGAAAAAAAACCTTCCAGCGAGCGCGGAAAGGACGACCTCAGGTCGCGGATTCTGGGGCTTTTGACCGAAAGAGCGCTCAACAAGGTGGAAATCTCCAAGTCGTTGGGGCTGGCGGTCCAACAACGCGGAAAGCTTCGTGAGCTGTTGCGCGACATGGAAGTCGGCGGAGAAGTCGCGCGGATTCGCAAGGATCGTTACGTCATCCCGCAAGACGCGGACCTTGTGACGGGCGCCATCCAGTTCCATGCCAGCGGTTCGGCACATGTGCTCGGCGAAAAGGCCGGTCAGCCGGACCTTTTTATCAGCGCGGAGAATACATTCACAGCCATGCACGGCGACCGCGTGGTTGCCCGTTTGATAACGGAAGTTGCCTCGACCGGGGAGTGGAAACGGGGACGGCCGGCAAAATCGCTGCGCCGTGAAGGGCGGGTGATTCGCATCCTCGAGCGCGTAAACGAGACAATCGTCGGCACACTGCAGAGGTCGCGCAATTTCTACTTCGTCGTCGCGGACGATCCGCGGTTCGTGCACAACCTGTATGTTCCGTCGCCGGTTGCGCCCCTATCGGCCGGCATCGGAGACAAGGTTGTGGCACAGCTGGACGCCTGGCCATCGCGCCATGTTAATCCGGAGGGCCACGTCATTGAAGTGCTTGGACCCGCGGGCAGTCCGGGCGTGGACATGCTTTCCATCATACGGAAATACCGGCTGCCTCCGGAGTTTCCGCGCGAGGTGATACACGAGGCGGAGAACTTATCGCACGAAATCCATCCCGAGGAAGTCGAGCGGCGCCTGGATCTGCGCGACCGCTTTATCGTGACGATTGACCCCGACGACGCACGAGACTTTGACGACGCCATCGAAGTGGAGTCCACGCAGGATGGTTGGACGGTGGGCATTCATATCGCTGACGTCTCACACTATGTCGCGCCGAAGAGCAAACTGGACCGCGAGGCGGTCTCTCGCGGGAACAGCGTCTACCTCGCCGACCGCGTGATTCCCATGCTTCCCGAAGCCCTCAGCAATCGGCTCTGTAGCCTGAGGCCGAACGAGGATCACCTCACTTTCTCGGTTTTCGCGGGGATCAACCGAAAAGGGAAAGTGCATTCCGTGCGATTCGCGAAAACAGTGATTCGAAGCGCGGCGCGTCTTACCTACAAGGAGGCTTTCGCCCATTTACAGCGCCCGCCCCACGACGATCTCACCCGCAAGCTCCATGTCGCCTGGGAATTAGCCTCGCACCTGCGCAGGAAGCGATTCGCGGCCGGCTCGCTCGATCTGGAGTTTCCTGAAGTCAAAGTATGGCTCGACGCGCAGGGAAAACCTCTTCGCCTCGAAAAAATCGAGAATGACATCTCTCACCAGCTCATCGAGGAGTTGATGCTGTTGGCCAACGAGCTCGTCGCCGGAGAGCTCATGCGACGGCGGCATCCATCACTCTACCGCGTGCACGAAAAGCCGGATGCGGACAGACTGCTTGAATTTCGCGAGACAGCACTCACCCTTGGCATCCACTGTGGAGACCTCTCTCACCGCCCTGAGCTTCAAAGATTGCTCGCCTCGATCCGGGGCAAACCACAGGAGTATGCGATCAAGCTGGCCTTGCTCAAGAGCCTCAAACGCGCCCGCTACGCTCCGGAACCGCTCGGGCACTACGGTCTGAACAAGGGCAACTATACGCACTTCACGAGCCCGATCCGGCGGTACTCGGACCTGGTCGTCCACCGCGCCCTGGCGCAGTTGCTCGGCCTGACCAAGCGCGGGCCGGACTCGTCGGGGTTGTCCTCGGTCGCGGACCATATTTCGACGACCGAACGCATTGCTGCCGATGCCGAAAAGGACTCAGTAAGGCTCAAGAAACTCGAATTCTTTCAAAACCAGGTCGCATCGCGCCGTGCGGGCGAAGCTTTCTCCGCGCGTATCCTGGAAGTTCGCAACTATGGACTGCTCATCGAGTTGCCCGACTTTTTGATGACGGGGCTGGTCCACGTCTCCTCCCTGGACGGCGATTTTTTCGTCCTTGATGCGTCCCATTCACGGCTGATCGGCCGCCGCTCGAAACGGGTGTTCAAGGTTGGCGACGAAATCGAGGTTCTGGTCGCGAGGGTGGACTTTTTCAAGCAGCAGGTGGACTTCCGGCCCGCTTAGTGTCTCCGAGATTTCGCTAAAAGGCTAAAAATTTAAGTTGTTACGCGAGCTGAGATGATTTTCAATCATATTGTTCCCAACTCTGTAAATTGATGGATACCATACTTGAGTCGCGCGAGGTTCAGGTCGAGCGCAAGCACTTCTTCATCGAGTTCCGCGAGAACGACCGGGGTCGCTTTCTACGGATAACCGAGGAAGCACACGGCCGTCGCAATACGGTGATCATTCCCAGCACGGGGCTCGAGGAATTCGAACGCCTCCTAAACGAAGTGCTTGCCGTCGGTGCCCGCCCCTGATGTCGTTTTAAAGAATTTTTCCACGGAACATCGTTCCGCGTTTCGCTGACGCTTTCGGCGCCCTTGCCAAAAAGGCGGGGGTGTCGCGTCGTTTTTCCTTATATGCCCAAAAAATCCAAGCCTTCGAAAGCCTCTCTTCCAAGGGGAAAATACGTTTATTATTTCGGTCACGGACGAGCCGACGGGACTGGTGCGATGCGCGCCCTGCTGGGCGGCAAAGGCTCCGGCCTCGCCGAGATGACACGCATCGGCCTCCCGGTTCCGCCCGGGTTTACCATTACGACTGAGGTCTGTACCTATTACTACGACCACAAGCGGTCCTACCCGCCACAACTCGCGAAGCAGGTCGATGAGGCCCTCGCGAAGATTGAGAAATCGGTCGGCAAGGAGTTCGGCGGCCAGGAGAATCCGCTGTTGATCTCGGTTCGTTCCGGCGCCCGCGATTCGATGCCAGGCATGATGGATACGATCCTGAATCTTGGCATGAACGACACCACTGTGGATATCGTTGCAGCCAAAGCGGGCAATCCGAAATTTGCGTGGGACAGTTATCGGCGCTTCCTGCAGATGTACGGGGACGTCGTGATGGGCGTCCAACGGCGGCCGGACGAAGATCACGAGCCCTTCGAGAGTGTCATCGAGCACCTCAAGGACGAGCGTTACGGCAACCACCACTTTCCCGACACGCAGCTGAGCACCGACGACATGAAGGAACTGGTGTCCCGGTTCAAAGCCCTTATTCGCGAGCGGACAGGCAAGGACTTTCCGCAGAACGCAAAGGACCAGCTTTGGGGCGCGATTGGCGCCGTCTTTGGTTCCTGGAATAACGATCGCGCGATTGTTTATCGCAGGAAGTACGGCATTCCGCACGATTGGGGCACGGCGGTCAACGTGCAAACGATGGTTTTCGGCAACATGGGTGAGACGAGCGCGACGGGCGTCGCGTTTACGCGCGATCCCGCAACCGGCGAAAAGGTCTTCTACGGCGAGTACCTCATCAACGCGCAGGGCGAGGACGTGGTTGCCGGCGTGCGCACGCCGATTCCCGTGTTACAGCTCGGCAAGGAAATGCCAGAGTCCTATGAGCAGCTTCTGAAAGTGCGTGACCTCCTCGAGAAGCACTTCCGCGACATGCAGGATCTCGAGTTTACCATCGAGGACAACCGTTTGTACATCCTGCAAACCCGCAACGGAAAACGCACCGGTCTTGCGGCGATTAAGATCGCTGTGGATATGGTCAAAGAGAAGCTGATCAGCAAGGAAGAGGCTATTCGTCGAATTCCCGCCGATTCCCTCAGCCATGTGCTTGCTCCCATTTTCGACAAGGAGAGCGTGAAGAAGGCCACCAAAATCGCAAGCGGCCTGCCTGCGGGACCCGGCGCGGCCAGTGGACGTCTCGTCCTCCGTGCGGAAGAGGCCGTATTGCGCGCACATCGCGGCGAACGGGTTCTTCTCGTTCGCATTGAAACTTCGCCGGAAGACCTTCGCGGAATGATCGCTGCCGAAGGCATTCTCACTGCGCGTGGCGGCGTCTCGTCGCACGCGGCTCTGGTCGCGCGGCAGATGGGCAAGGTTTGCGTCTGCGGCGCCAGCGACTTGCGCATCGACTACGCGAACAAAACCGTCACGTCCAACGGCCATGTCCTCAAGGAAGGCGACTTCATCTCGATCGACGGCACCGCAGGTGAGGTCTACGCCGGCGAGGTGACGACCGCGCCCTCCGAGATTGTCCAGGTCCTCGTCAGCAAGACTCTCCGGCCCGAGAAAAGCAAGCGCTACACGGACTACGCTGCGCTGATGAGTTGGGCCGACAAATGCCGCAGGCTTGATATCCGGACGAATGCTGACACGCCCGAGCAGGTCGAGAATGCGATCGGATTTGGAGCCGAAGGCATCGGACTCTGCCGCACCGAGCATATGTTCTTCGAGGGTGATCGGATCGACGCCATGCGCGAAATGATTCTGGCCAGAGATGAAGAGGATCGGAAGAAGGCGCTCGCTAAATTGCTGCCCTACCAGCGGGATGACTTTATCGGCATCTTCCGCGCGCTGGACGGGCTCCCCGCGACTATTCGACTGTTGGATCCGCCTCTTCATGAATTCCTGCCGCACGATCACGCGCAGCAGAACGCGCTCGCGGGCAAGCTTGGCATTTCGCAGGACGAAATTTCCAAGCGGGTGCACGAACTGCACGAGTTTAACCCAATGCTGGGTCATCGCGGCTGCCGTCTGGGCATCGTATATCCTGAGATTTCCGAAATGCAGGCGCGCGCGATCTTCGAGGCGGCGGCGCAGGTTCAGTCGGAAGGCATTAAGGTGCGCCCGGAGGTGATGGTGCCGCTCGTCGGGTTTCCGAAGGAACTCAAGCTTCAGCTCGAAATCGTGAATCGTGTGGCCAGGGAAGTCGCCAAGGAAAAGGGGGTCAAACTCAAGTATATGGTCGGAACCATGATTGAAATTCCCCGTGCCGCCCTCGCAGCGGACAAGATCGCCGAGGACGCCGAATTCTTTAGTTTTGGCACGAATGATCTCACGCAAACAGCTCTTGGAATGAGCCGCGACGACTCAGGAAGCTTCCTGCCGACTTATCTCGAGCACGAAATCATCGCGGCGAATCCATTTGCCTCCATCGATCAGGAGGGCGTTGGCGAGCTGATGAAGATGGCGCGCGATCGCGCCAGGAAGACCCGCAAAGACATCAAGCTGGGGATTTGCGGTGAACATGGCGGCGAGCCGAACAGCGTGAAGTTCTGCCATGCAATCGGGCTGGATTACGTGAGCTGTTCTCCATTTCGCGTGCCGATCGCCCGCCTGGCCGCAGCGCAGGCGGCTTTGGCCGAAGGAAAATAGGACCAGGCGAGGACAACGCGAGTTGCGGGCGCCGGCGATGGGGACATCGATGCGGAAACTATTCGCGTGTACTGGTTAAACTACCGCTAAAAATTCACATCGCGTCGGTCTCCTCCGTGCTCACCGCACCCTCAGGCGAACAGGAAAGGGCCTGCTCGAGCGCCCGCCACGCGAGCATTGCGCACTTAACCCTCTGAGGGAATCTGCGGACGGCGCCAAAGACAAGCAGATCGCCGAAATGGGATGGCGGTTCGCCAGGCTCAGGCGCCGTGAGCATATGGCGGAAGGCCTCGATCGTGGTTTGCGCCTCGACACGTGATTTGCCACGCATCTTGGTCGTCATCAGTGAAGCGGATGCCATGCAGATCGCGCAGCCATGGCCAGTGAACTTGAGGGTCTCGATGGTCTCCGGCGTAAGTTTGACGGCCAACTCCACCTCATCGCCGCAGGACGGGTTGTCTCCCTTCACCGTGGCGGTTGCGTCCGGCAGCGTCCCGAAATTGCGGGGACGCTTGCTGTGGTCGAGGATGATCTCCTGATAAAGCTCTTCGATGTTCACGCAAAGAAGGCATGAATCTTCCGGAGGATCTCAGCCATGCGAATGACTTCCTCCGAAGTATTGTAAAAGTAGAAGCTTGCGCGGGCCGTCGCGGGCACACCGAGCTTTCGCAGGAGCGGCTGAGTGCAGTGATGGCCGCCCCGCAGTGCAAGTCCGTATTGGTCCGCCATGCTGACCACATCATGCGCGTGGACGGACTCGAGCACGAAGCTCACGAGTCCGGCACGCGCGTCGCGGGGTCCGAAAATGCGGACACCCGGAACTTCCTCGATCAATGCGCACGCCTGCAAGGCGAGCGCCTGGTCATGCTCGAAGATGCGCTGGCGTCCGATTTTATCCAGGTAGTTCGCGGCCACTCCGAGGCCAATCGCCTGGGCAATGGCGGGCGTGCCCGCTTCAAAGCGCTGGGGTGGAGGTTTGAATTCGCTTTCGGTCAATCCCACACTCACGATCATTTCTCCTCCGCCGTGGAAGGGTTCCATGGACTGAAGGATTTCTTTGCGTCCGTAGAGCACTCCTGCGCCGGTTGGTCCGCACATTTTGTGGCCGGAAAGTGCCAGGAAGTCGCAGCCCATCTCACGGACGTCCACAGGCGTGTGGCCGGCGCTCTGCGCGGCATCGACAAGAGTGACCACGCCCGCACCTCGCGCGCGGGAGCAAAGCTCAGAGACGGGATTGATGGTTCCCAGCGTGTTCGAAATGTGCGTAAAGGAGAAAATTTTCACAGGTCCGTCGAGCAAGGCGTCGAGATTGTCCAGATCGAGCAAGCCGTCGGGGGTGATGGGAACGAACCGGAGCGTTGCTCCCTTGCGCCTGGCGAGGAGCTGCCATGGCACAAGATTGCTGTGATGCTCCATTTCTGTCAGAAGAATCACATCATCCGTGCCCACGTTGGCCTCCCCCCAGGCGCGTACGACCAGGTTGATGCTCTCGGTGGTTCCACGGGTGAAAATGATCGTCTCCGGCTTCGCGCCGAGGTAATCGGCAAGCAGCTTGCGCGAGTTCTCATAGGCCGCGGTGGCGCGATTACTCAGTTCGTGCAGCCCGCGATGGACGTTGCTGTTATCGTGCTCGTAAAAGTGTGACAGCGTGTTGATGACCGCGCGGGGTTTTTGGGAGGTCGCCGCGTTGTCAAAATAGATCAACGGCTGCCCGTTGACCTGCTGAGCAAGGATCGGAAAATCCTCGCGGATCGCTTCCCAAGGTCTTGTATCGCCACACTCCATGGTTTTTACTTAAGCGACTTCGGCTATCGGCACAAGGTGTGCCCTGAAAAGGGGCTTTCCACGAAGCGCTACCACGGCTATTTGCCATTCATGCAGATCGAAAAGTTCAACGAAAACGGTGTCACCACACTCAAGGTGTCTGGGGAGGTGGATCTGCATGCGTCGCCTCAGCTTCGTACGGAACTTCAGGGATGCGTCAGCGAAAAGACCCCAGTCCTTCTGATCGATTTTAGCGACGTAGACTATATCGACTCCTCAGGTCTGGCGACGTTCATCGAGTATCTGCGTGACGCATCGGCTTACCAGGGGAAGATTGCCCTTTTCGGGATGAAGCAGAAGGTGCGCACGATTTTTGACCTCGTTCGACTGAACGAGCTCTTTACAATTACCGACTCGGCCGACGCGGCCGTGGCCGCCCTGGCCGCGAAATAGCCCCGCCGTGACGGGGCTGCGCAACTATCTCGCGCTCAACGCGCAAATTCTCTATTGGATTTTTCTGGCCCCGCTGCAGGGCAAGCCGCGCTTGAAGTTTTCGCAGGTATTTCAGCAGATGGTTCGCATTGGTGTGCAGGCGCTGCCCATGACCTCGCTTACCGCATTCAGCATCGGGCTGACGCTGGCCATGCAGGGAGCATATCAACTCGCAAAGTTCGGAGCCACATCCTATGTCCCCGACTTGGTTTCCCTCACGTTGCTGCGTGAACTTGGTCCCTTGCTGGTCGGGGTGGTCGTGATCGGCAGGAGTGGGTCGGCAATTACCGCCGAGCTCGGGACCATGAAGGTGTCGGAGGAAATCGAAGCCCTTCAGGTCATGGCGATAAACCCGATTCGGTTTTTGGTCGTTCCGCGGTTTCTTGCGATGCTCGTGATGCTGCCTGCACTAACGGTATTCGGCAATTACATCGGGTTCGTCGGTGGCTGGAGCATATGCTACTTCGCTTTGGATATGAATACCAGCGCCTTCATCCTGCGCCTTGTGGGAAGCGCCCATCCCATCGACCTCTACGCGGGAGTGGTCAAGAGCTTCGTCTTTGCCTGGTTGATCGCCACCATCGCGAGCCAGGCGGGTCTGGAGGTGACTGGCGGCGCGGAAGGGGTCGGTCAGTCCACAACGAGTTCGGTGGTGGTTTCTATCATCGCGATGCTTGTGGCAAACGCGGTACTTACCGCGGTGTTCTTTTTTGCGGCGCCAGGCAACTAGCGCGCCTTTCCTTACCTCACAAGCGAGCTCCGAAAATGGATAAGGCGCTCTGTGACGCAGTATCCCAGTTTGCGGTGAAAGAGCTCGCTGGCAGAATTGTCGAAGAGACAATCCGAGGCCATTTCGGTGCAGCCGCGCGAAGCCGCCCATTCTTCAGCAGCAGCCACAAGGGCCCGGCCAACACCGCGACGACGATAATCCGGCTTCACGAAAATGCCTTCAATGTATCCGACGGGGCTTGTCGCGCACCCCGCCGCGGTCTGTCGCAACGAGGCTTCAATGAAACCGGATAGGCGCCCGACTCCGGCTACGAAGGCAATCTGGCTTCCCCCAAAGTCGCCGTAGCTCAGCATCTCGGCCAATTGCTGGTCCGCCGGGCATTCTGGCCACAGCGCCATTCGCAGCGAGAGCCACTCGTCGTGGTCCGACAGCTTGACGGGCCGGACGGTCATATCGTGCGCTCACCTGTCGGATGCACCCGCCTCGTTCTTTACGTGAGAGCAATACCAGAGTTTGTTGCCTTCGCTATCCAGGAAACTGCCCACGTAGAACTCGTCGTAGACCTGGATCGGATCCGGGATGACAACGCCATTCTCGCGGAGTTGGCGTTCCATCTGCACGGCATCGTCGGTCTCAATAGTGATGCGTGGATTGGGTTCTTGAGTCGGCGATGCGTACCAATTGGATTTCAGCATCAAGACGATATCGCCGAGGTGGTATCCGACGTGCTCGCCGCCCTCATAGGCCGGTTCCAACCCAATTACTGTCTTGTAGAATTTGTTCGCGCGATCAGAGTCAACCACCGATAGGGCAATGACTTTTACACGTTGAAGACGGGGCGTGTTCATGAGATTTCACTAAGTAAGTATTAGTTTGCCGAAGTCAATTTTCGGATTACTGGTCGATCCTTGAACGGCAGCAGCACGGAGAAACCTTGCATGCGCAATCTCGAGCCGGCGCCGAATGTCAATAAAGTCCGTCGCGCTTCTCAACCGCCTTCACCTTCCCTGCAAAGTGTCGAAGAACAAACCAAAAGTAGGTGAAGGATAAGATGACGGCGAATGGCCACCAAATGATCGCCACCTTCAAACTCCTGGGCCCCGCCGCACTGTTGTAGGCGGTGAGAGAATACTCGGGCGAAAGGGTAGAGAGCAAGATTACGGGAAAGATCGCGGCGGCGCCGGCCGTAAGAAGTCCGACAATTATCATGCAGGAACCCACAAAGGCCGTCAGCTCCCGGCGCTCTCGAAGACCTATGAAGACGGCCGTTGCCCCGGCAAGGGAAACAAGAACGGCCAGCCAGGCTATCGGGCTTGCAGCCATGCCGCTGAATAAGTCAGGGCGCACATACCAGGTCTCCACGGTGAGCGCGACAAAGAAAACGGGAATGACCATCCAAAGCACGCGCGCAATTGCGTCGCAACGATCATGCACAAGACCCTCTGTCTTGAGAGTCAAATAGGTCGCCCCATGGGCTGTCGCCATGATCATGCAGACGACACCTGTTGAAACCGAATACCAGTCGAGCAGGCCCACATTTCCGGTGACCCCGAAGTCCGTGAAAAAGGCCATGTGAAACTCGCCGTTTTCCTTGAGGGGAACGCCCCTCACTACATTGCCCAGTGCCGTGCCGAAAAGAATTCCCAGAAGCAGATTGGACACCGGAAAGACGAAGTCCCAGAAAGACTGCCACATCCGGTCATCGATATGGCCGCCAACCTCCAGCGAAATTCCACGAAGTATCAGCGACCAAAGAACAAGAAAGAGAGCCAGATAGTAACCGGAAAAGGCGACCCCAAGGAGGCGCGGAAAGGCGACGAACATGACTCCACCGAAGGCGACCAGCCATACCTCGTGCCACGACCAAAGCGGCCCAATGGCCGCTATCAATTGCCGGCGCTCGGAGGATGACTTCGCGACGATGAGATGCAGGATCCCCGCGCCGAAATTGCGTCCGTCGAGGGTCACGTAAACGATCAACGTGAACGCCAGGATTGCGTACCAGATTTCAACCATGATCGGCCTCCGGTCCGTGATGAATTTCGCGGCCTACCAGGAACAGGAAGAGCAATCCGAGAATAAAATAGAGGCCGACGAATCCGATGAGCGTGAATACGGCGTTGCCCGGACTGACCACCGTGCTGTATCCCTCGCTCGTTCGAAAAAGACCATAGATCATCCATGGCTGTCGCCCCAATTCGGCGGTCATCCAGCCCACCGTATTCGCAATGTAGGTGAACGGAAACGCGAGCATCAGCGGCCAAAGAAGCCAGTTGCTTGTTTCCAGGCGTCCCCTGAATCGCTGAACATTCGCTACGATCATCAGCGCGATGAACATCATGCCCAAGGTGACCATGAGATGAAATGCGTAGTAGAGCAACTCGATGTTATCGGGCCACGTATCTTCCGGGAAATCCTCGAGACCGCGCACGTTTCCGTGGAACGACCCCTTGACCAGAAAGCTGAGGATCCCTGGTATCGCTATTGGGTTGTCGAGCCTTCGCTCGCGCACGTTTGGCTGGCCGATCATGTTGATCTCCGCCATCGGGCCGCTGTGAAATCGGCCTTCCATTGCGGCTAGTGCGACTTCCTGATGGCGCCCGACCATCTTGGCCTGCTCGTCGCCGGTGGGATAAGCTACGAGCAGGGAAGCCGCCAGTCCAACCGCCGTCCCATACTTGAGATAGAGGCGGGACTGCTCGGGATGGAGACCGCGCAACGTGTAAAAGGCTCCCATTGCAGTCACTGCAAACGAACCCGTAACCAGCGCGGCAGCCTGATTGTGAGAAAATTGAACCATGGCCCACGGGTTGAGCAGATAGGCGCCCAGGTCAGCTATTTCCAGCTTGCCATCGGCAGTTACTGCGTAACCTACCGGATGCTGCATGAAGGCGTTGGTGACGAGGATGAAATAGGCCGACAACCAGCTTCCTATGGCAACGCCGAGCGCAGCCAGAAAGTGATTGCGCTGGCCCAGGCGTTTCTCGCCAAACACAAGCGCACCCACAAGCGCGCTCTCCAGGAAAAAGGCAAACATGCCTTCCATGGCAAGCGTCTGCCCAATAACACCGCCGGAATACTCGGAAAACCGCGCCCAGTTCGTTCCAAACTGAAACTCCATGGGAATCCCTGTCACCACTCCCACAGCAAAATTGAGGCCGAAGATCTTCGCCCAGAACCGAACTGCCCGATTGTATCGCTCCTCCCCGGTTCGCAGCGCACGCCATTTCCAGTACACGAGGAACCAGGCCAAACCCATCGTCAGCTGGGGAAACAAGTAATGATACGTGATCGTGAACGCGAACTGCAGCCGATGCCAGAATGCAGGATCGTTGAACACCGAGCTCATGGTCCGATTGCGCCTGAAAAAAGCTTAAAATCAATCCCTAAATCACAGAATGCCCCGACGCAGCGGCAGTGCCCACCGTCGTTCGATGGCTTTGCCAGAGACACGGCTCCAGCGGGACCCGGTGAACTGTGCTACACTTTCTCCAACTCGGCTCGCGCTTTTGCTGCAGTGACAATAAGTGCGGGCATCGTGAAGGCGAGCGTGCCGTCAATTCCAACAAAGCTTTGCAACGCTCTCTCCGATTCCTTTGAGAGCTCCTCGAACTGCTCGTCGTCAAGCAAGCCACCAAGCGTCCAGACGCAGGCCCTCTCCGTGGAGACCAGGGATTGAATCGAGGCGAAGCGAACGGTCCCATCGTGGCGTGTGACTCTTGCGTGAAAGATGCCCGCATCGGCGCACAAGGAGAACAGCTTTTGCGTGTCGCCAAGGACAAAGGGTGAGCGGAAAGCGCCGGCCACCCGATCGCCGAAGAGTCGTCGCAGCAACCCTTCGAACGCGGCGTACCCCGGCGAATTCTCCAGCGTGTCGCACACCGCGACGGCCAACCGCCCGCCGGGCCGCATCACGCGCATCATTTCACGTAGCGCGCCGCCGGGATCATCGAAGAACATGATGCCAAACTGGCTCACCACTGCATCGAAACTTTCATCGGGAAAGGGAATCGATTCGGCGCGCCCTGTCCGCCATTCGATCGCGTCGCTTTTGATTCGGGCGACTTCGAGCATTTCTTCGCTGGGATCTAGGCCGACGACCGAACCGCCCAATCCAACCCGCTCCGCAAGGGTACAAGCCAGGACGCCCGTGCCACAAGCCACGTCAAGAACACGTTGACCGGGCTCGACGTCTGCCGCGTCTGCCACTACGCGCGCCCATGGATGAAAGAGGGCCGGGACGAAGAATTCGTCATATACTTGCGCCGGCGAGCGCGCTTTTTGATTTTCACTCATGTTTTCTGGCTCCTTGTT
>DATDAX010000338.1:0-6041 GCA_036525175.1 Terrimicrobiaceae bacterium
TTCGATCCGAGCTACCAGGTCAGAAGCCGCCCCGCGAACTGCGAAGACTCTGTGCTCTGCGACCTCTTCGCACGTCACGCCGCCCACGCCGCGATGGCAGGCAAGACCGGACTCGTCATCGGCTTGCTCCACGACCGCTTCATTCACGTCCCCATCGAACTCCTCGCCGGACACACCAAGCGCCTTGATCCCGCCAGCGGCTGGTGGCGTTCCGTCCTTGCCACGACGGGGCAGCCCGAGCGGTTCGTATAAGCTCCCTGCGAAGCAACAGCGAGCCATACACCGATACCTCAAACCGGCGCTTGGACGTCTCAAAGATCAGCTTTGATGGTGCCGGCATTTCGGAGGCGCAGTCTGAAGAGCCTCGTGCTGTAAGACCAAGGTCCGATGGTCAGCTGTCTTCTTATGGAGAAGATTGGAGTTGGTTGTGCACAGCCGCGCAGCCATCTCCGCCCATCTCTATGAGTACTTCCGAAAACATCCGAACCGGCCTCACCGCCGACGAAATCAGGCAGGCATTCCGCGACAACCTCTGCTGCGGAATGGGCCGGCTCGCGGTTACGGCAACAAAGCACGATCTTTACGTCGCGCTCGCCCTGACCGTCCGCGACCGTCTGTTTCAGAGAACCGTCGCGAGCTTGCAGCACTACGGCGGTTCGAACGCGCGTCGCGTGGCTTATCTGTCGGCAGAGTTTTTGCCGGGGCCGCATCTCGCGAATAACCTGCTGAATCTTGGCATCACTGAGCCGGCCCGGGAAGCCTTGCAAGGGCTTGGCTATGATCTCGACGAGATCATTGCCCAGGAGGAAGAGCCAGGCCTCGGCAACGGCGGACTCGGGCGGCTCGCATCATGCTACATGGATTCGATGGCCTCGATCGAAGTGCCGGCAATCGGCTATGGCATCCGCTACGAGTTCGGCATTTTCGATCAAGTCATCCGCGACGGATGGCAGAACGAGGCTACGGACAAATGGCTAAGGCAGGGGAATCCATGGGAAATCCCACGTCCGGAAACCGCCTATGGCGTGAAGTTCGGTGGATACACCGAGGCGTCGAAGGATGAGCACGGCCAGTATCGCGTCCGCTGGATTCCCGAAACCGAGGTCACGGGTGTGGCCTACGACACGCCGATTCTTGGTTACCACGTCGACACATGCAACGTACTGCGTCTGTGGAAGGCCGAGGCCGTCGAGTCCTTCGATTTCGCTGCGTTCAATGTTGGTGACTACGATCGGGCGGTGGAAGAAAAGGTGTCCTCTGAGACGATCACGAAGGTGCTGTACCCAAACGACGAGGCGCATCGCGGCAAGGAACTCCGGCTTAAGCAGCAGTTCTTCTTCACGAGCTGTTCGCTGCAAGACATGCTGCACATCCACGCCCTGCTGGGCGGCACGCCGGGGGATTTTCACGAAAAGTGGGCCGTGCAGCTCAATGACACACACCCCGCGGTCGCCGTCGCCGAGCTGATGCGGCTGCTCGTCGACGAACACGGACTTCACTGGGAGCAGGCGTGGGCCGTTACGCGTGCAACCTTTGGCTACACGAATCATACGCTGCTCCCGGAGGCACTCGAGAAATGGACGGTCGACCTTTTTGGCGCACTGCTTCCCCGGCACCTCGAAATCGTCTTTGAGATCAATCGCCGTTTCCTCGATGAGGTGCGCGCTGCGTTTCCGGGGGATGATGCGCGCGTTTCACGCCTTTCCCTCATTGATGAAAGCGGCCTGCGCTACGTGCGCATGGCACACCTCGCGTGTGTCGGCAGCCACGCTGTCAATGGCGTCGCGCTACTGCACTCCGACTTGCTCAAGCAAACGGTGCTGCGCGATTTCGCCGAGTTGTGGCCGGAGAAATTTTGCAATGTCACCAACGGCGTTACGCCGCGCCGCTTCATCGCTGTAAGCAATCCCAGCCTCACGCAATTAATAACCGAACGGATCGGCGCCGGCTGGCTGCGCGATTTGGGCCGGCTCCGTCAGCTCGAACCGCTTGCCGAGGACGTCGAGTTCCAGTCGCAGTGGCGGGAGGTCAAGTTCGCCAACAAGCGCCGGCTTGCCGCGCTCATTGCCGAGCGTACCGGGATTGTCGTCGACCCGGGATCTCTCTTCGACGTGCAGGTGAAGCGCATCCATGAATATAAGCGGCAGCATCTTGCCGTGCTCCACATCCTCACACTCTATCTGCGCTTGCGACGCGATCCTAAGGCGAACGTTCCCGCGCGCAGTTTCATCTTCGGAGGCAAGGCTGCGCCGGGCTACTTCCTCGCCAAGCGCATCATCAAACTGATCAACGCCGCCGGCGAAACCATAAACGCCGACCCCGCCATAGACAACCGGCTTAAGATCGCCTTCTTCCCTGACTTTAATGTAACGAACGCGCACTTCATCTATCCGGCCGCGGATTTGTCTGAGCAGATCTCCACCGCGGGCAAGGAGGCAAGTGGCACCGGCAACATGAAATTTTCGCTTAACGGCGCGCTCACCATCGGTACGCTCGACGGCGCAAATGTTGAGATTCGGGAGGAAGTCGGCCCGGAGAACTTCTTTCTCTTCGGCCTCACGGCCGCCGAGGTCAGCCGCATCCAGTCGCGTGGCTATCGTCCGCGCGACCATTACGAGCAGAATGCCGTTCTGCGCGAGACTATCGATCTCATTGCGAGTGGCACGCTCAGCCGGGGCGACGCCGAACTCTTCCGACCGCTCGTCGAAAACCTTCTCGATCACGATCCCTTCCTCGTCCTTGCCGACTATCAAAGTTACGTCGAGGCACAGGAACGCGTTAGCACGCTCTGGTGCGATCCACAGGCATGGACGCGCCAGTCGATTCTCAACACCGCGCGCATGGGCAAATTCTCATCGGACCGCTCGATCCGCGACTATTGTGAACGTGTATGGAACATTCAGCCTCCGCAGGGCCAAGGTCCGGCGGAGGGGTGAAAACGCTTCGAGGAGTTGGCCGCTACAAATTCCAGATTTCGCAGCGACAAGGCTATCGCGAAAGACACCGCGATGAAAGCTCACGGCGCGGAATCGGTCTCGCATTTCGGTGAAGGCAGCGCATCAAGCAGACCGCGCATCGAAGCCGAGAGGCGACCGCGTTGCCACGCGACGAGGAAATCCCAGCTCGCACCGGGATCTGACAGGCGGACCATGGCGACCCCGCCCGCTGGAAAATCCCGCAGGTAATCGGGTGCGAGCGCAACCAGTCCCTCTCCGCTCACCAGCGTGAACATGTGGGCGACACCGTCGCCCTGTTGGACAAAATTGGGTCGAAAGCCGGCACGGCGGCAAAGCTGGGAAATCCAGCGATCACGACCGGGCATGTCCGCCTCCGGCGCGCTGATGAAGCGCTCAGCCCGCAACGCCTTTAGCGGGATGCTCCGTCGGGAGGCGAGAGAATGATCCGCAGGCAGAACGGCCACCACCGGCATCGTAACAAGCTTGCGTGTGTAGAACTCGCGAGAAGCAAGCGACCCCTCCTGCCCGATAAGGGCGAGGTCAATCTCGCCCTTTCGCAAAGCCGCGATTTGCTCACCGGGGGAGAGATCGAGCAGCTTGACCTTCACTTCTGGATGCGTGCGGCGCAATTCGGCCAGCGCTGGGTTCAGAAATGTCTGCGCCGCTGAACCGAGGTAGCCGATGCGGATCAAGTCACGTTGCCCTCGAGCCAGCCGGCGCGCCTCCGCAATCGCAGCATCGTAGTCGGCCAGTACCCGCGGCAGCGAGCTGGCCAAGGCGTGCCCGGCGTCTGTCGGCCGCACGCCGGAGGTGGTTCGCTCAAAGAGCGGACCTCCGATCTCTGCCTCGAGTGTCTGCATCTGGCGGGTAAGGGAGGACTGCGACATGCGCAGCCGCGCGGCGGCGCGGTTCAGACTCCCCTCTTCCATGGCGACCAGAAACGCCTTCAGCTGCGCCAGCATGCTCCAATGTTATGCGAGTTCTGCATAACGGCAATCCCTTACTAGCATTAGTCGAGCTCGGCGGCGGGAACTACGGTGAGACGTAATCAATTAGATCCAATGCAAACACTTCAAAAACTCTTCAAAACCGACAACACCGTTTCGGCGCTTCTGCTTCGCCTGACTCTTGGTGTGGTCTTCTTCCCGCACGGCGCGCAGAAAGTGCTCGGCTGGTTCGGGGGCTACGGCTTCACCGGCACGATGGGTTTCTTTACGGGAACTCTGCACATCCCCGCCCTATTCGCGTTCTTGGCGATTGCAGCGGAATTCGCCGGCTCGATCGCGCTCATTCTCGGTTTTGGAACACGCATTGCCGCGTTCGGAATCGCTTCGACGATGGCCGTCGCCATTGCCATGGTGCATTCCCAGTTTGGTTTCTTCATGAACTGGGCCGGCGCGCAAAAGGGCGAGGGCTATGAGTACCATCTGCTTGCCATCGGTATCGCGCTGGCGCTGATCCTCCGCGGGGGCGGCAAGTGGTCCGCAGACGCAGCGATCTCTCGATCACTCGACGAACGCTTATAAAACTCGCGCAACTCGCGCCGGATGGGAATCCATTCGGCGCACCACCTTCCCTTTTTACTATGAAAATCACTGGTCTTCATCACGTCACCGCGATTGCGGGAAACCCTCAGCGCAACCTCGACTTCTATGCCGGCGTGCTCGGGCTACGTCTCGTCAAGCGCACCGTCAATTTCGACGATCCCGGAAGCTATCACTTCTACTTCGGAGACGCCGTCGGCACGCCAGGAACAATTCTTACCTTCTTTCCATGGCCGAGCGCCCGCCGGGGAGCGCGCGGCGCCGGAGAGGTGGAAGCTACGGCTTTCGCCATTCCAGCGGCATCCACAGCGTACTGGTTGAAGCGCCTGCACGACCACAAAGTCAGTGTCGAGTCCGCGACCCTGCGCTTCGGCGAGGAGGTCCTTCGCTTCGCCGACCCCGACGGGTTGATCATTGAACTGATCGCTTCGAAGAACCTATCTGATGGGCACCCGTTTTCAGGCGGTTCCGTGCCTGAAGCACATGCCATTCGCGGATTGCATGGCGTCACCGCAACCCTGGGCAAGCGGGATGATTCCGCGCGCTTGCTGACGGAGCTGTTCGGCTATCGGCTAGCACAGGAGTCAGGAAATCGCGCGCGCTTTTCCGCTCCTGGCAATCCCGACTTTGGCAAGGAAATCGATCTGCTCATTGCGCCCGGGCTTTCACAAGGGCGTCCAGGCGCCGGAACGGTTCATCACATCGCCTTTCGCGTCGCGACCGCCAGCGAGCAACTGGACTGGCAAAGGAGAATATCCGATCTTGGCTATCGAGTCAGTCCGGTCATGGACCGTACGTATTTTCAATCGATCTATTTTCGGGAACCGGGTGGAATTCTCTTTGAGATTGCCACGGACGTACCGGGCTTCACTTCGGATGAAGCGGAGTCCGAATTGGGCACGAATCTGCGTCTGCCCTCCTGGATGGAACGCTCGCGTGATCGAATCGAAGCCGCTCTTCCTGCCATCACTCTTCCAAACGGAGTCAACTCATGAACGCAAATCCGCCAACCACATTTCGTCACGCCTTCACGGAAGGAACGGCCGATCGCACGCTCCTCCTGCTGCATGGCACGGGGGGGAACGAACACGACCTGCTTTCCATCGGCCGCGCCCTCGATCCCCAGGCATCTCTGCTGAGTCCACGAGGCCAGATTCTTGAGAATGGACTTCCCCGTTTCTTCCGCCGACTTGCCGAGGGTGTTTTCGACGAAGAGGATCTGATTCGACGCACCCACGAACTGGCTGACTTCGTTGCGGAGGCTGTGGAGAGGTATTCCATCAATCAGCGAAAGATCTATGCCGTGGGTTACTCGAACGGAGCCAACATCGCAGCCAGTCTGCTGCTGCTGCGACCCGGTGCGCTGGCGGGATCCGCACTCCTGCGAGCCATGGTTCCGCTGATCCCCGACGTTCTACCAGATTTGAACGGAACACCGGTTCTCCTGATGTCGGGCCATCACGACCCGATCGTCCCGCCAGAGAACTCGCGCCGCCTCGCAGGCTTGCTCGGCGAGGCCGGAGCCAATGTCACGCTTCGC
>DATDAX010000339.1:0-5982 GCA_036525175.1 Terrimicrobiaceae bacterium
ACAAGGACAATGCGGCCACCCTCACCCCTGACCCGCTGCATTCCGCATTCTATGACTCGCATCCGCCGGCCACGACGCGCGTCGCTCGCCTGAAAGTGGCGTGAGTGAGTTCCAAAGATCCGACGGGACGCACGATCAGTCATCCCACGAAAGAACCGGCAGACCCGTCGTCAGGTCGTGCGGTATGTTCAGGATTACGCTGGTTTCCGCATGATGTGCGTGCGAGCAATGAGAAGGTGTCAGGAAAAGCAATGCTCCAATAATCGCCGCGCCAACGAGAATGCCTGCAAAGAGCCGCAAAAAATCGTGCCTCGCAGCGCAATGAATAAGCCATCCCCAAACGAGGAGCAAATTGATCGTCGCGAGGCCGAAGAAAACCCTGGCGAGAAACGCCCATGGATCACCCGCATCGTAATCGTCCCACCCACTGACCTCAAGACCCTGACTTCCTCGAATCTTTGGAACAAGTCCGTAAGCCATCAGCAACCCGATCAAGATCATCACGCCGAAGCTTATGCAGAGGAGTGCTCGGAGGATCTTTGGCATACAGATTCACAATTCGCGGCAGAACACACTAATACAAGTTGCCCGCAGGAACGCCAAGACTGCCACATTCCATCTCCGCTTCCAACGCGCCGCCTTCCTCCTATCGTACCCTAGGCGACATTAATCGGACAAACGCCTAGGGTCGGCGCCGAATCAGACTCCTGCCAGCGCAGGCTGCTTGTGTTTTGAATTTGCTGGCGAAGAGGATTTCCCTTTGGATGCTGTCCCGGAGGTCTTCCCGCGACCGAACTTCATCACCGCCACGTAGAAGACGGGCGTCAGAAAGAGGCCGAAAACGGTGACCCCGATCATGCCCGCGAAGACCGCGACTCCCATCGCCTGGCGCATCTCCGAGCCAGCCCCACTTGAAATGACCAGCGGAAAAACCCCCGCGATGAAGGCTATGGACGTCATCAGGATGGGCCGCAGCCGCAGACTGCAAGCCTCAACTGTTGCCTGAATCAAGGGCATTCCCTCGTCCTGCTTTTGTCTCGCAAACTCAACAATCAAAATCGCGTTCTTGCACGCGAGGCCGACGAGCACGATCAAGCCGATCTGTGTAAAAATGTTATTGTCGCTGCCATTGAGCCACACGCCGGCAATGGCGAAGAGCAGACACATCGGCACGATAAGGATGATCGCAAATGGCATGCGAAAGCTTTCGTATTGTGCGGCGAGCACGAGAAATACGAGGAGAATGCAAAGCGGAAAAACATAGACCGCAGTATTTCCTGCGAGGATGCGCTGGAACGTCAGTTCGGTCCACTCCATCGTCATTCCCTTGGGGAGATTGTCCCTGACGAGCTTAGCCATTAAACCTTCTGCCTGCCCCGAGCTGTAACCGGGCGCAGGACCTCCATTGATCTCCGCGGCGGGATAGCCATTATAACGCATTGCCCGATCCGGACCGTGAGTCTCGTTCACCGTGACCAAGGCGCCCAGCGGAACCATTTGACCCGCGATATTGCGCGTCTTCAACCGCGTGATGTCCTCGGGCCGCTCGCGAAACTGAGACTCCGCCTGCGCGACAACCTGAAATGTGCGTCCAAAGCGGTTGAAGTCGTTCACATAGAGCGATCCGAGATAAATCTGCATCGTCTCGAAGAGATTCTGCAGCGGCACACCTTGCGTCTTGGCTTTCACGCGGTCAATGGCCGCATCAAGCTGCGGGACGTTCACTGTAAATGTGGAAAACAGGCCACCGAGTCCAGGCGTCTGAGCGCCTTTGCCGACAAGGACCTGTATGTTCTGGAACAGCGCGTCATGACCGAGGTCGGCGCGGTCTTCAATAAACGCCTTGAATCCGCCAATCGTGCCGAGACCCATGACGGGCGGCGGCGGGACGGTCAAGACGAAGGCTTCCTGGATCGCTCCAAGCTCCCTGTTCAACGTCGCTGCGATCGCAGGACCGCTCAAATCAGCAGTCTTGCGCTCCTCAAACGGCTTCAAGGTGAAGAAGACGATGCCGGCATTCGATGCCACGCTGAAACCGCTGATGCTTAAGCCAGGAAATGCCACTGCAGACTCCACTCCGGGCAGCTTAAGGCCGATGTCGGTCATCCTGCGAATCACCGCTTCTGTGCGGCTGAGCGAGGCGCCTTCCGGCAGCTGAGCGAACGAGACGAGATATTGCTTGTCCTGCGTGGGCACGAAGCCTGTCGGCACCTTGTTGAAGCTCCAACCCGTGAGAAGGATGAGCCCGCCATACACAACGAGAGCAATCGCGCTCTTTCGGATGACGCCCTTCACTCCGGCGGAATACTTTCGGCCGGACCATTCAAAGAATCGGTTGAAGGGACGAAAGAACCAGCCGAAGAGCCTGTCCATTGCGCGGGATAGGACGTCCTTCGGCGCATGATGGTCCTTCAGCAACAGGGCGCTCAGCGCGGGTGAAAGCGTGAGCGAGTTGAAGGCCGAAATGACCGTCGAGATTGCAATCGTAATGGCAAATTGCTTATAGAACTGACCGGTCAAGCCGCTGATGAAAGCGGTTGGAACAAAGACGGCGCATAGCACGAGCGCCGTTGCAATGATCGGTCCTGTCACCTCATCCATCGCGCGCTTGGTGGCTTCCACCGGCGAATGTCCCAGAGCGATATTTCGCTCGACGTTTTCGACGACGACGATCGCGTCATCCACTACGATGCCGATTGCGAGCACCAACCCGAACAGCGACAGCGCGTTGATACTGAAGCCGAACGCCAGCATGATCGCAAAGGTGCCAATCAACGAAACCGGAACAGCGGCGAGCGGGATGATCGATGCGCGCCAGGTCTGCAGGAAAAGGATGACGACGAGAACGACAAGCACCAAGGCCTCAACAAGGGTATGGACGACCGCCTCTATGGAATGGCGCACGAAGACCGTGGGATCGTAGACCACAGAGTAATCGAGCCCGTCTGGAAAGTTCCGCTTAAGCTCCTCCATCTTGGCGCGGACATCCTTGGAGAGCTGAATGGCATTCGCTCCGGGCGACTGGTAGATGGGAATCGCGACTGCGGTCTTGTTGTTCAGCAGTGAGCGGAGCGCATACGACGAAGCTCCCAATTCAACGCGTGCCACGTCCTTCAGCAGCGTCTTCTCACCATTCGGACCGGTTTTCACGATGATGTTGGCGAACTCCTCTTCCTCGACCAACCGCCCCTTGGCATTGATTTGAAGCTCCATGGCAACCGGAGCGCTGACGGGTTGCTGGCCGACGCCGCCCGCGGCCACCTGAATGTTTTGCTCGCGAATGGCCGCAACGACGTCGCTCGCCGTCAAACCCCTCGCAGCAACCTTGCTCGGATCAAGCCATATGCGCATCGCATAGTCACCCGAACCGAAAAGCTGAACGGAACCCGCCCCCGGGATGCGCGCCAAAACGTCCTTGACCTGAAGCGTCGCGTAGTTGCGCAGATAAATTTCGTCATAGCGGCCATTTGGCGAGGTGAGGTGCACAACCAACGTCAGGTCGGGCGATTGCTTTGTCGTGGTGACGCCAAGTTGGCGGACTTCTTCGGGCAGCTTCGGCAGGGCTTGAGCCACGCGGTTTTGGACCTGCACCTGCGCCTTGTCGACGTCGGTCCCCAGCTTGAAGGTCACCGTCAGGGACATGACTCCATCGGTCGTAGACTGCGAAAACATGTACAGCGAGTCCTCGACGCCATTGATGGCCTGTTCGAGCGGTGCGGCCACTGTTTCGGAGATCGTCTTCGGGTTCGCCCCTGGATAGGTCGCCTGAACGACCACCGTGGGCGGAACAACCTCCGGATATTCGCTGATTGGCAGTCGCCACATTGCAATCAACCCGATCAGAAAGACGATGATCGAAAGCACGCCCGCAAAAACCGGACGACGAATGAAGAAATGCGAAAATTTCATGACTCCTTGCGCGGATGAGCTGCCGACTTAGCGCTGCGCGGTTTTCGAGCCCACCCGGGACACGCTCGCTGTCTGCTCCTCGGGACTTACAGGCAGGCCCGGTCGCGCGCGTTGCAACCCGTTCACAACAATCTTCTCACCGGCCCGCAATCCCTCGCGCACGATGCGCTTGCCGCCGAAAGTAGGTCCCAGCTTCACCTTTCGATATTCCACGGTGTTGCCCGTACCGAGCGTGAGCACAAACTTCTGCGATTGATCCGTGCCGATCGCACTTTCGTCCACAAGAAAGGCTGGATGGCTGCCGCTGGTCGGCACCCGAATGCGCGCAAACAACCCGGGCACCATACGGCCTTCAGGATTCGGAAAGATGGCCCGCAACAAGATTGTGCCAGTATTAGGATCGAGCCGATTGTCGAACGACTCCACGAAGCCTCGGTGCGGAAATCCTTCCTCATCCGCAAGCTCAAGCTCAACAGGAACGTTCTCATCGCCCGCCGCTTTTCGCTCTTCAGCCAACGCGTTGAACTTTAGCAGGGAATTCTCATCCACGTCCGCATAGACGTAAATCGGATCCACCGACACGAGTCTCGTAAGCAACGAGGAGGCACCATTTACATAGTTGCCCGCTGTCATCAGCGCTCGGCTCACCCGGCCGTCAATCGGAGCGCGAACCTCGGTAAAGTCGAGGTCGAGACGCGCGGATTCCATCAACGACTTCGCCGCAACCAGCGCACCCTTGGCTTCCTGATACTGCGATTCGCTGGCATCCGCCGCTTCGCTCGCTATCGCTCTTGTCGCAAGCAAGCGCGCCGCACGCGTAGCATTGCGCTCCGCATTCTCCAGGCGAACTCTCGCTTGCTCATACTCAGCCTGGCGCCGGTCGAACTCCGCCTTGTACCAGCGCGGATCTATCACAAACAGAATGTCGCCTTTCCGAACCAACTGTCCGGATTGAAAGCGCACCTCCTGAATATGACCGGATACCCGCGGCCGCACCTCGACAGCTTCCACCGCGTCCGTGCGACCCGTAAACTCCTCCCACTCGGTAATCTCCCTCTGCTCCACCGACGCCACAGTCACCACGGGTGCCGGAGGTGGCACGGATTTTGCAGATTCCCTCCCACACCCGCTGAGCAAGGCAGATAGAATACCTGCTGCGCCAGCCAGGACACCGAGACGTAACATTGATTTGCGTGACATTGTCTTGTTCTTGATTTGATCGACCCCTGTGCCTTCGACGGCTCAGGCCACGTTGGCGAAAGTAACGATTCCATTTCCGTGCTCCAAAGTTGAGGAAACCGAGCCCCGCACCATTGCCTCTTCCGCCAAATCCGGAAGAAACAAATGCGGAAACGGCGTATGCCACGCCACGACCTCAGCCTCCGCGATCGCCTCTCGAATCCGCTCCCCCTCGCCAGGAAAACGGCGTTCATACTGCGCCTGCAACCGAATCTTCAGGTCTCTAAGCGCAACCGCTAACCTGCCGGAATATATGTCGAGCGAGTCCGGTGTGGCACGAAAGGTTGTCGTCAATATTCCATTCATAATCTCTGAATTTAAGGTATTTATATTTGACTGGACGTCTATAGTTTAAGGAAAAAAATGGGCTCATGCGGGGGATTCAACCTTTCCGGCTCCGAGGAGATCGAGGGCGCATGGATACAGATCTCGAAGGACATCGAGATTATTTTGAATGCGAGCCTGAGTTAGGCCTCCCTGGATGAGCATGAAAAGCGCTTTTGCCTTTGCCTTTGCGTCGGGTGCAACGATCAGGCCTTGGGCGTGGGCGTCGCGTATCGCCGACTCAAAGTAGGTCAGCTTCCAGGCGAGGATTTCCTGAATCTTGTCGCGGAGCGCCGTATCCTGCGTGCACACCTCGCTCCCGAGCGTATAGAATGGGCATCCCAGCACGGCGCCGCACTCCTTCTTGATCTGGAGCAGATGTTCGTAGCTAAATTCAAAGTATCGCTTCAGCCGCTCCAAGGGCGGAACCGTTGACGAGAAGATGCTGTCAAGCTGCGCCCGATTCCCTTTCCAGTCAGCATCCAACGCAGCAACTGCCAGATCCGACTT
>DATDAX010000340.1:0-2000 GCA_036525175.1 Terrimicrobiaceae bacterium
GACGCGATCCTGCACCGAAAACCCCTCATCGCCCCGGCTGCGGAAGGAATCCGTTCCGTTGAGCTTGCAAACGCAATGCTCCTCTCATCCTTCACGGACAAAACGATTTCACTTCCCATCGACGCCAGAGCCTTCGACCGACTCTTGAATGAAAAAATTGCCGCATCCAAGCCCAAAAAAAACGACGCCCGTCGTCCGGCGGATCCTTTTGACGACTTCAGCAAGTCCTTTAAGCCTTAGCCAGGCTCCATAGCTTCGAAAGATATCAAAGTCCGCCGACACAAAGAATTAACTTGCGACAAAAAGCCCGATGCCTCGCACAGACGGAATGAACTACGCGCCGGAAGGCAAGCCCAAGCCTGTATGTCGGCCAGGCGATTTTCCATTCGCCGCGACACACCTCGACCATGGCCATATCTACGGGCAATGCAATGGTCTGGTCGAAGCGGGCGGAACACCAAAATGGGTGTTCGATCCCGACCCCTCCAGAGTCAAAGCCTTCTGCGAGAAGTTCCCTCAGGCGAAGCCCGCCGCCAGTATCGACCAGATCCTTGATGATGCCTCAATCAAGCTCGTCGCTGCCGCCGCGGTCCCCAACGAGCGAGGTCCGCTCGGCTGCCGCGTCATGAGCTCCGGAAAAGATTACTTCACCGACAAATCGCCTTTCACAAGCCTGGATCAATTGCAGAATGCAAGGCAAATCGCCGCGCGGACGCGGCAGAAGTACATGGTTTATTACAGCGAGCGGCTACATGTCGAATGCGCGGTGCTCGCCGGTCAACTCGTCGAGCAAGGCGCGATTGGCAGAGTCTTCCAGACGATTGGCTCCGGTCCTCATCGTCTGAACGCTTCGTCGCGGCCGGCCTGGTTCTTCGAAAGGTCCAAATACGGAGGGATTCTCTGCGACATTGGCAGCCATCAAACCGAGCAGTTCCTGTTCTACACGGGCGCCCGGAACGCAAGCGTGAACTACAGCGCAATCGCCAACTTCAACAACCTTCAGTATCCCGAGTTGGAGGATTTTGGAGAAGCATCGCTCACGGCGGATAACGGTGCCTCCGGCTATTACCGGGTCGATTGGTTCACCCCGGGCGGCCTTCGCAGCTGGGGCGACGGCCGGACGTTCATCTTCGGCACGAAGGGCACCATCGAACTTCGTAAATATATCGAACCCGCCGCCGAAAACCCTGAAGGTGATCAACTCTACCTCGTCGATGAATCGGGAGAGCATCGCATCTCATGCGGAGGAAAGGTCGGCTATCCCTTCTTCGGACAAATGATCCTCGATTGCCTGAATCGTACCGAGAACGCGATGACGCAGGACCACGCCTTCAAAGCCGCGGAACTCTGTCTCAAGGCCCAGGCCCAAGCCGCGCGGTTACAATAACGGCGCGAGGCTTCTTCCGAACAACTTCCCGGCCGCTTTCGACTTTACAAGAAAGACCTGGAGCTGCTCGAACGAACGGGAATAATCTTTTGGCGCGGGGTCGATGTTCTTCAGAGCGTGAAATGAATCGTAATACTTCTCGATCTGCGTCAATTGCAAATAAGACATCGTGAGCCTTTCCAGTTCAGATTGCTTTGGGGATCGAAAGATGCGGCGGGCGAGCTCCGCTGCGAACCAACACTTTGAATATCATTGTTGATCACTCTGCGAGTCTTTTCCCTCGTGCAGCAAACAAATCGGGCGAACTCTTCGAAGACCCGCACGTCGCTCTAGTCACGCGATGGATGCAGTTGGCGGGTCCCGCAGGCGTGTTCTATTTTTCTTTGCATGAATGAGGTATTGACCTGGGTCTTCCTTGGAATGCTCGTCGCTGTCACAGCCACCCAACTATGGCTCGCGAAGCGCCAGATCACGCACGTGCGCCAGCACCGTGATGAGGTCCCCAACATGTTCGTCGAAGCAGTGCCATTGCAATCCCACCGGAAGGCGGCCGACTATTCGGTCGCCAAGGCACAGCTCGATATGGTGGAAATTTTCGTTAGCGCCTTTGTCC
>DATDAX010000341.1:0-21362 GCA_036525175.1 Terrimicrobiaceae bacterium
AGCTCTTCACTAATCGCTTTGACCTTCCGGGTTGATACCCCCTGCATGTACATCTGCGTTAGCGCCGCCACCAAGGCCTTCTCGCTGCGCTGGTAGCGCTCGAAAATCTCGGTGGAAAATCGTCCGTTACGATCTTGGGGAACTCTCAGCTCGAGTTTTCCTACCCGCGTTACCAAGCTGCGGCTGTAATAACCGCTTCGGTAACTTAGTCGCCCTTCGGCTCGTTCCCCTTTTCCGCTCCGATGGCCTCCGCCATCTCCGCTTCCAAAAATTCCCGGATGACTGCGTGCACCATCGGGCGCAGAAATTCCCCATCCTCTCCCATCATCGCTTTGATTTCTTTAAGTGTTCGGTTACTGTCCTTTCGGGTCATGGTTCGATATTCAGTTTGGTTGTTTCTCACTCCCAACTGCTTACCATGACCTTCCTTTTTGCCGAACCCTCAAGACACTGCCTCGGAAATGAATTCGCGACGCGTTCTCCAGCCTGTTGTGGCACCGCTAAATAGCTGCTCTTGTTCAAGCTATTTCTTACTCGACCTGCCAATGAGTGCGCGCAAACGCTCTGTCGTCTGCTCGCGATCGATTTGGCTCGCGGCAACATCGATCGTTAGTGCTTCCCACGCGTCCGATTCGAGCCTCTCGTGGGCCAGTAGTCCATTCTCGCTGAGAAACACCAGACAGGTCGCCAATGCAGTGCGCTTGTTGCCATCGACAAAGGGGTGATTTCTGCACAAGTAAAACAAGTATGCGGAAGCAATTTCCAACGGATCTGTGAAGAGCGCTTCACCTATCATGGTCGCTTGCGGCGCTGCCACAGCGGACTCCAGCAGTGTCTCGTCGCGCACTCCCGCGGCACCGCCGTGTGCGGCAAGCACCTCGGCGTGGATGGCCTTTACTGCCTCCAGCGTGAGGTGAGAGAACGTCACGCCAGTCGCCGGAATAACTGGGCATTCTTCCGAATCAGGCGTTTTGCTGTCGCGGCCGCCCTCTGCGGTGCGATGACCGGACGCAAGGGTGTGAGGACGATGGATCCGCCCTCGTGCACGGTAATCGTGACTTCGTCGCCCACCTTAAGACGAGCCAGGTCCAGCAGGGCAGAGTCAAAAATGATACCCCTTGAGTTTCCAATCTTGGTAATCGTCTTTGTCATCGCGTAAAACTATGTTTTACTAACGAGTTCGTCAAGAGACCAAGGCAACTTCAGAACTCCATCTGTGGATTGTTCGATCGATCTCTCTGCGGACAAAGTCCCACCCTGCGTTCCACCTCCAGGTCCGCGTCCCGGCCATTCGAGGCAGCAGTAGCCTGAGGGATCTTCATTGCTTGTCGGGCTCCTGCGAACTCTAAAGGTTTGTCATTCGATCACTCAAATTCGATCAGCTGCGTGCTGGAGTACGAACAAACCACTGATTGTCCGGGCCAAACTTGGGCTAGTTTTGGCCATTTCCGATGATTTCCTGACAATGCCTGTTGGAGGTCGCAAATCTCGCGATTCGCCCGCAGAGCCTCTGTTTACAGGCATCTAAGGGGCTTGCCGGCGGAGGGGATCGAACCCACACTCCCGAAGGGAACACGATTTTGAGTCGTGCGCGTCTGCCAGTTCCGCCACGCCGGCTGAAAATTCGGAAAGTTGCGGGGCGTTCCGGGCAATATTCTACGATGCAGGGCGACGAGCGCAATGGCGGAATTGCCTGGTAGAAAAGGTCAGGCTGTGGCCGGTTCTTCGAGGTGGCTGGAATCTCCGAAGTCGCTCGTGTTTTGTGAGCCGGCGCTTGACTCCTCTCTTGATGTAAATTTGACGCTAACGATCTTGCTGACGCCATGTTCCTGCATGGTCACTCCGTAGAGCATGTCGGCGCGGCTGATCGTGCGTTTGTTGTGGGTAATAACAACGAACTGACTTTGGTCCACAAAGCGGTCGAGTATCCTGATGAACCGGCTGATGTTCGATTCGTCCAGTGGAGCGTCCATTTCGTCGAGCACGCAGAACGGACTCGGTTTGACCATGTAAATGGCGAAGAGAAGTGCCACGGCGGTCATAGTTCGCTCGCCGCCGGAAAGCAGCGAAACACTCTGAAGCTGCTTGCCGGGCGGCTTGGCTATGATTTCGATGCCACTCTCCAGGGGATCGCTCTCGTCGACAAGCATGAGGTTCGCGCGTCCCCCACCGAAGAGTTCTGAGAACATGACTTGGAAGTTTTCGCGGATCGTGGCGAACGTGTCGGCGAAAAGCTCTCTCGTGGTCCGATTGATTTTCAAGATTACAGCGTGGAGTTCGGCCTTGGAGTTGACCAGGTCGGCGTTTTGCTTCTCGAGGAAAATCTGGCGTTGCTCGAGTTCGTCATATTCCTGAATCGCATCGAGATTGACTGGGCCCATCGCCTCAACGCGCTCGATGAGATCAGCCACGATTTCCTCGATCCTTTCCCACGGAACCGACTCAGGGTTTTCATCGGCGGGCTGCGGAGTTTCTTCGGATGAATTATCCGGCAGAGGCTCCGGGGACGTTTGGTCCCCGGGGCCCGTCGCCTGAGCATCGTAAGTTTTCTTCTTACTGCGATCCCGGAACGAAGTGACCAGAAGGTACGAGTCCGGCTCGAAGGCCTCAAGGTCTGTTTGATACCTCTGGGAGATGTAATTTCGCAAGTTTTCCATCCGCATTTCAATTTGCGTCATGCGGACTTCGAGACGGCCTTTTTTCTCCTGGAGCTGGACGATTTGCTGGCGGGCAGAGCGCAGGGCGATTTCGAGGGCTTCGGCGTTCTCATGAAGCTCGGAACGAACCGAGAGAAGCTCCGCGATCCTTGCGTCTAGCGAGGCCGACTCGCTCTGCCATCCTGCGATCGATTCGCGAAGGTTGCGGCACTCGGCTTCGAGGGTTTCGATTCGACCTTCGTAGCCGGCGATATCGGCGCGTCGCGTTTCGAGAATTTCGACGAGTTCCGCGAGACGTGCGGTCATCGGACCTCGTTGGCGGTTCAGGTTTTCCCGCTGCTGGCGCTCCGTGGCGACTCGAACGCGAATCTCGTTGAGGTCGTCGACGACGCTATTTTCACGCTCGCGGGCGACATTCGCCGCCTGCTCGGCTTCAGCTCTGCGCAGGCGGCTCTGCTCAAGGGACTGCGCGGTGTCCGCGATCGAGGATTCCAGATTTTCAAGATGCGTGAGGCTGGCGCGAAGGGACTCACCGATGTGCACTGTCTCCTGAACGTAGGTGGCGCGGCGGTTCTCAAGGTCAGCGAGCTGACGTTCGGCAAGTTTATGTTCATTCTGGATCGAGGCGCTTTCGACTTGCGCGCGCTGGTACCTTTCCCTTGCAGCGAGAAGATGGTCCTGTGACACTTCGAGTGCTTGCAGTGCCTCGGCCCGTGCAGCCGTTTGGGATTCCAATCTTCGTATGACTGCGGTCAATTCGCGGTCGAGTTGAGCGATTTGTGCCCGCCGCGCAAGGGCGGACTGACCGCTATTCTCTCCGGTCTGTCCGCCGCGAATTACACCTTCGCGGCTGACGAATTCCCCGGCAAGCGTAGCGATACCGAGCGCCGGATCTGCAGCCTTCACGCGAAATGCTCTTTCAAGATTCTCTGCAATCACGACGCCATCGAGCAATCGAAATGCGAGAGCTCCTCCTTCGCCTTCGCCGACGACACATTCGGTTGCCCAAGCGATGGCCCCTTCTGGAACGGCGCGTTGCCCTGCGTTTGCGTGATCGGGTGACGAGCTGGATTGGTTGTCCGAGGCCTCTGCAAGGTGACCGGGAAATGGAGTATCCGAGACGTGTGAAGTCTCTGAGATCCACTCTCGTGGGGCGATCGTGGCCTTGCCGAGTCTTCGGCTGCTCAAGGTTTGAAGCGCCAACTCGGCGATTGCCGTGTCCTTGAAAACAATCGCCTGCAAGCCTCCCCCGAGCGCGGCCTCGATGGCGGGAATGAAACGCGGATCAACCTGGATATGGTCGGCGAGCGCCCCGTGGATCGCCGGTTTGAAAAACTCCGGATTGTCGAGTCCGCGGAGAACAGCCTGCGTGCCTTCGTCGAATCCTTCGCCCTGTTCCTGGAGCTGGCGAAGGACCTCAACCCTGGATTCGATGCCGGCGGCCTCCTTGGAAACGGCGTTGAGCGCAGTCTCGGCTTCCTGTCGCGCTTGCTGCGCGGTTTCGTAAGCAAGTTGAGCCTCGGTCTGCTCCGCCTGAGCATTTTCCGCGGCCAACCGGGCCAGTTGGGTGCGGCGTTCGATCTCCTTAATGCGCGCTCCAAACTCGCTCGCCGCCTGCGCAGCAGCCTCGGATTCCCCCTGAAGGAGCCTGAGCCGTGTTTCGGATGCTTCCCGCCGACCGGCGGCGGCGGAAATTTCGTTGCGCAACGATCCGAGGCGGCCGTCGAGCTTGGCAACCGTGGCGCCGAGTTCTTGAATGTTGCGCTCGGCGGCAGTGCGTTCCTCACGTGCCACGCGCACTTTCTCGTTGTGTTCGTCGAGAGACGCTTCATGCGCTCGCAACGTGTCTATCATTTGCGCGAGGAGCTGGTCGGTGTGCTCTATTTCATCCTGTTGCACACGCATCTTTTCTCCGGCGGCAGCGATGTCCAAGCGATGGCGTTCGATGAGCGAGCGCGCTTCCTCGCAGCGTTCCGCGTTGGTCGCTATGCGGCTTTCTGCTGAGAAAATCCGGCTCTTCAACGCCTGAAGATTGTCCCGAACTCCGGAGACCTGAACATCAAGGGCTTCCATCCGGGCTCGAAATCCCGAAAGTTCGGACTCCTGCTGAATCAGTTCGCTCTCGTGAATTGCGCGTTGTTCATCGCTTTGAGCGAGTTCATGACGAATCGCTTCGAGATCGCGCGAGAGCTCGCGATAGTTCTTGTGTGAGAGATGCGTGTCAAAGGTTCGCAGGTCCTTCATCAACGACTGGTAGCGGCGGGCTTTGGCTGCCTGGCGCTGAAGGGAACCGATTTGGCGGCGTACCTCCTTGATGATGTCCTGCACGCGGAGCAGGTTTGCCTCAGTGTATTCGAGCTTGCGCAGCGCTTCCTTTTTCTGGGCCTTGTATTTTGTGATTCCCGCCGCCTCCTCGAAAATTGCCCGACGATCCTCGGGACGGCTGCTCAAGATAAGATCAATCTTCCCCTGCTCCATGATCGAGTAGGCGCTCCGCCCTACGCCAGTATCCATGAAGAGCTGGTGAATATCGCGCAGCCTGCATGGCGCCTTGTTGAGAAAGTATTCGCTTCTTCCGTCGCGAAAAACGCGGCGGGTAATGCAAACTTCATTCCACTCCACGCCCAACTCTTTTTCGCACTCGGCAAAAGTCAGCGAAACCTCGGCCAAACCGAGGGCTTGACGGCTATCCGTTCCGCTGAATATCACGTCCGCCATCTCACCTCCCCGTAAGGCCTTGGCCGATTGCTCGCCCAGCACCCACCGCATGGCATCAAGAACATTCGACTTGCCGCAGCCGTTGGGTCCAACGACCGCAGTGACGCCGCGGTGAAAATTGAGAACCGTTCGCGGCGCGAACGACTTGAAACCGATCATTTCGAGGGATTGAAGATACATGAAGAGTCCTTTAGCCTTCGTTGCCGCAAAGTTTATGGGTCTGAAATAGCTTCATGGCAAGAAAAAACACAATATATTGTGGTTGCTCAACTACGGTTTCTCAACCTATTGAATTCCAATGAATGATTCCCGGATTAGCGACCTGTTTGAGTTCCTGCGCTTCCCCAGTGTATCGACTCAATCCGAGCATATGGTGGACATGATAGCCTGCGCGGAATGGCTGAAGCACAAATTCATCAGCCTCGGCTTTCAATCGGATGTCTATCAAACGGGAGGTCATCCTGCGGTTATCGCCAAAACCCGGCACGATTCGGCCCGGCCGACGATTCTGATTTACGGGCACTATGATGTGCAGCCTCCCGAACCGTTGGAGGAATGGACGTCGCCCCCTTTTGAGCCGACGATTCGCGACGGTCGAATTTACGCCCGCGGCTCGACGGACAACAAGGGACAGATCATGGCCCATATCCTGGGAGCAGGCGACCTCCTTTCCCAAGGAGGCAAGCTCCCGGCGAACCTCATCTTCCTCGTTGAAGGCGAGGAGGAAACCGGGAGCGACAATCTGGGAGGCTTTCTCGAGCAGCATCGCGCCGAACTCGACTGTGATGTGATCGTCATTTCGGATACCGGTATGGCGGCGCCCGGCTACCCCACCCTCACGTTTTCGCTGCGTGGCATTGCGGCGTTGCAATTCAACGTGCACGGTCCGACGCAGGACTTGCACTCCGGCGTGTTCGGCGGCGCGGTCATGAATCCGGCGACGGTCGCAGCAAGACTCATCGCGAGCCTTCACGATGAAGAGGGTCGTGTGGCCATCGATGGTTTCTACAATGACGTTCGGCCGCTTCTTGATTGGGAGCGGGAGGCGGCTGCCGAGCTGCCCATCACAGAATCGGATATTTGCGCCCTCGCCGGAGTAAAGGAATTGGCGGGCGAGCCTGGCTTCACGGCCATCGAGCGTGTTGGCGCGCGCCCCACCGCCGAGGTCAATGGCATGGGTGGCGGTTATCAAGGTGAAGGAACAAAGACGGTGCTGCCGCGTGAAGCCTTTGCAAAGCTGACGTTCCGGCTTGTTCCGAATCAACACCCGGAGGAGATCTTGCGCCTTGCCGAAGCGCACCTGCTGGCCCGGTGTCCTAAGGGGGTGCGCCTTGAGATCCTTCCGGGCCATTGCGGTGAGCCGTACTATGTCGATCCCAACTCCGTTTACGGGAAGGCTTCGCTTCGTGCCCTGGAACGCGTCTTTGGCCGCAGGCCCGCCCTCATGCGAGAGGGCGGATCGATTCCGATTGTGACCACCTTCAAGAAAGTCCTCAACGCCGACTCCCTGCTTCTTGCGCTCGCCGCACCGGATTGCCGGGCCCATTCGCCAAACGAAAACTTCCCCCTCGAGAACTTCTTCGCGGGCATGCGATTGAACCAAGCCATTGTTGAGGAGATTGGCCGCTTGAATTAGGGCAAAAAGTTCAGCGCTTTTTGGGTGTTCGGCGAATATGAACTTTAGTCCGACGATCCTTAGGAACCTGCTCCTGATCGTCCTTACTGCGTACCTAAGTGGAGAAGTTCGCGCCCAAAGCCTGCAAAAGCTCATGGAAAGCGCAACGGGCGGCGCGTCCGGACAAAAGGCGCAGCCCTCCCCGGCCGAGCAAAAGGATTGGACCTCCGAGAGAATCTCGGAACTTCAGGCCAGGGAGAAAGCACTCGATGTGGAGGCGCTGCGCGAAGATTTTCGGAAGGCGAGTTTACCGGAGGCACGCGCGGATGAATTCCTTTCAGCCTTGCAGGAAAGCATCCGAAATTATGAGGCCGCGGCAGGCACACTCACAGCGCTTGTCAAAAACGAATCCCAAGGAACAGATCCGGAGCGGTCCGAACCGATGACCTTACCCAAGGACGATTCGGAAGCCGACGCGCTTCGGGACAGGCTTGCCGCATTACGCACACAAGTCCAGACCTCTGCGAGCCAAGTAAAGCTCGACGAAGAGACCCTTACCCGCCAACAGTCCGCATTGAAGGCCGCAAATCAGGAACTGCGACGGGCTCAGGAGGAATTCGATTCCGCAAAGGCCGATCAGGAACGCGAGCGCGTCGCACTTCAGCTCAAGTTGGCTGAAGCTCAGCAGGATGCCGCGACCTCCGCAGCGTTCTTTACATCGTGGCGACTTTACGCGGACGAACGTGATCTGCATGCGGGTCAGGCGGACGTTCGAGCCATCGAACAAGCGCTTTCTGCGAGCGGATTGGACAGTATTTTCAATGAGAAGCGAGCACAGACCGCCATCCAGCGGATCGAGGAGGATAAGGCATCGGTCCACAAGCAAATTGAGTCTGCGCAGAAGGCCCGCCAGGAGTTGGACCAAACCATTTCCCAGCTTGAGCAGAAACTAAAAGCGGCGACCAGTGACGCTGACAGAAAGCAAGCTGAGGCCCAGCTTGAAGTCGCGCGTGAGGCCAGGGAATTTGCCAGTCGCGTCGCCGCCGCCGGTCAGGCTTGGATCGGTGGGCTCGATGAAGCGATCCGCATGTGGAAGACAACGCTTTCTGTCGCCGAAAATCCTCGTTCCGCCGCGTACGTTGAGGCCCGCAAGTCGGCCGAGCAACTCCTCTCCCAAGGTGATCCCTGGCGCCAGCAGATTCGCCGCTACCTTCAGAGTGCGCAGGTTCGGCTTGAGGAACTCAACTCGAAGCCCAAGTCGAAAGATTCGGCGACAAGCAAACTCGAGGAGTTGCGTCTCGACCTCGTGCGCCGGCGCGTCGATCAAGTCCGTGAGGTTTCCATCTTTTTTGAAAGCATGTTGAGTCATGCCGAGCAGATGCGCTCGGAGAGCAGTCAGCTTCTGAAGCTAAGCAGCGTTTCGGAGCGAGTGACCCAAGGCGTCGCGGAACTCGGCAACAGGGTGGAGAGCGTTTGGCAGTACGAGCTCTTCACCACCGAGGAGAAGATTATTGGCGAGAATGGCGCCATCGTAACGCGAACACGCGGCATCAGTGTAGGCAAGATCGTTCTCGGCATAATCGGGCTCGCGGCCGGATTGTTCATCGCGAAAACTCTCGCCCGCATTGTTCGCAACAACCTCGGCCGTCGCTTCCTGGTGGATACCGCTCGAGCAGCATTTCTCGAGAAGGTCCTCTATTACTTTCTTCTCGTCCTCGTCGTGTTGACGACGCTGAATTGGTTACGCATTCCACTGACCGCCTTCGCCTTTCTGGGCGGTGCCTTGGCGATCGGAATCGGATTTGGAGCCCAAACCCTTATGAACAATTTTATCAGCGGCCTTATTCTGCTTGCGGAGCAGAGAATCAAGGTCGGTGATATCATCGAGGTCGACGGGCACCTTGGGCGCGTCATTGACCTCGGCACTCGCTGCTCACGCGTTCGCAAGTTTGACGGTGTGGATGTCCTCGTTCCCAACAGCTATCTCCTTGAGAAGAATGTCATCAATTGGACGCTGGCTGACCGCCATCATCGCTACGACTTTGTGGTGGGAGTTTCCTATGGAGCACCGACAGAGCTCGTCATGAAGACGCTCAATCACGCACTCGATGCACAACCCGAAGTGCTGAAGGAGCCCAAGGCAAGTGTCATCTTCGAGGCTTTCGGAGACAATGCTCTGAACTTTCACCTCTATTACTGGCTTGATATCGGACGATACGATGCCAACAAGGTCGGCAGCGAGATTCGGCTCAGCATTGACCGCCTATGCCGTCAAGCCGGTATCGAGATCGCCTACCCGCAGCGCGACATTCACCTGCACACCGCAAAGCCGATTTCGGTCCGGCTGGAAAACAGCGAAGCCGGCGCTCGACAGAACTCATCACATCAGACGGCCGTTTGATCCCTTCTCACTTTTTTCCTGCGCACAGTCCCTTGCGCGACTATACTGGCCCGCATGTCCCAACAGGTCACTCGTCTCTGGCTGATGTATCCTTCGCGTCTCATCACGCGGCCCGTGATTTATGAACTCGGCAGGAAGTTTGCCGTGGTGACAAACATCAGGCAGGCGAGCGTCACTGAGGAAATCGGAGTGGTTTCGATTGAGCTCGATGGCGAGCGGGAAGAGATCAAGAATGCGATCGCCTGGCTTGAGGAACAGGGTATCAAGGTCGAGCCTGTGGAAATCAACACGATCGAGGGCTAGCCCGACGGATGAAGTCCGCGGCCGGATCAAACAAAGTTGTGCCGCTTCTTCGGGCTCTGGCGGTGCTCAGCGCAGTCGCCGTTATTGCGTGCTGGCTCTCGCTCGGAGCGCACATGGGCTGGTCGCAGACGCGCGTTCCCGCTTATAAGACCGATCCCATCACCGAAACCACATTCACTGATTACGAAAACCGGTTCTTGCCGGGTCTTGATTTCCTCGGAGCGGGACTTTTAGGGGCCGCTGCGATCTTTGCGCTTACGCTCTTGATTCCGAGGTCGAGAGGCGAGAAACTGCAATGAAACGTTGCGCGAGCGCCGTCGCAATCGCCGCAGCCATTCTTATCGATGGACAAGCAGACACGCTCAGCTTCGACTTCGAAGATCCAAGGGGTGTCAGCAACGTGGTCTTCAGCCTCGATGCCCCACTGGAGTCGATTCAAGGGACAGCAAAAGGGCTCTCCGGATCTGTCAACGTAGACCCGACGGATCTGACCACTGCGACAGGGAGAATCGCCGTCGCCACTAAGTCGCTCGTGGTCCCCAATCCGTTGATGAGAATGCATCTTCTCAGCAAAGATTGGCTGAATGCCAGGTCCAATCCGCAAATCACCTTTGAAATCAGAAGAGTCGCCGGTGTAAGGAAAAAGGGCGCCAACACATCGGAAGTCGTCGTAACAGGAGCATTTTCCCTCAACGGCATTACGAAGGAAATCATTGCAAAAGCGGACATCATCTACATGCCCGGCAGGCTGGCCGAGTCCAGCAATGGCAAGTTTCAGGGAGACCTTCTTGTCGTTCGTTCGGATTTCAAAATCAGACGAAGCGATTTTGGCGTCCGTCCAGGGGAATTCCTGGACAAGGTTTCCGATGAAATTGCGCTTTCGGTAAACATCATCGGTGCCGCCCAGAAGTTGTAAGTATTAGATAATTACCTGGCGCCCGTCGGAACAACGAGCGCGATGCAAGGATAGCCTTAGGGTTCGACCCGATTCTGCAGTTCCGAAGCCAGCTTGGCCGGCTGCCAGAACTTGACGTCTGCTCCGTCGTACTTGAGCACCGTAAACATCCCGGTTACGAGATGATAGATCAGGTGACAGTGAAGCGCCCAGACGCCGAGATTGGCCGCATCAAAGGCAACGGTAATTTTCGAGCCCGGCGGGACGACAACAGTATCGCGCAGTGGTCCGGAAATCTTCTCGCCGTCAATCTCTACGACTTCGAAGTCGTGACCGTGCAAATGCATCGGATGGGCCATGCTGGTGCTGTTGGTAAAAACGATCTGCACGCGCTCGCCAGCGCGGACATCGAGCGAATCGCGGTTTGGATAGGCGGCGCCGTTGATCGTCCAAACGTACGTCTTCATATCTCCGCCAAGCGATGCGGGGAGCGTGCGATCGGCACTTCGCGTTGCGAGGGGGTTCGAGGCGCGAAGCCTCTTTTCCTGAGTATTGTCGAGCGCGGCTGTAGATATCGACGCCGCGCGCGAAAGTTGCGGCGCAGTCGCGCCCTTGGTAATCAAGACAACTCCACAGAGCAGTTTCGTCCCCTCGCCTTGCGCAATAATCGGGAAGGCGCCGCCCTCAGTCGGGATGGTTACTCTGAGGTCAAGGCGTTGCGCGGTTCCCAGTTGAAAAAAGTTGCCCCTTAGCGGTCGTACCTCCTTGCCATCCACCGCCAGGATTTCGGCCTCCAACCCTCCAGTGTCAACGTAGAAGTTCGTCGAAGACGCGGCCGCAATAAGCCGGATCAGCACGGCCTCTCCGGGTTCGACGGAAATCAATTCCGGATCGTCGAGCGTGCGGCGATTCGCGAGAAGCGCATCATAGTTCACGTCAACTTCTGCAGCGGGCCTTTGGACCGTCGCGCGCGCCAACTGCTGCTTCTGATCGTCCCACTTCTGGGCAACGACTTCGGCTGTTTCGGAAGCGCTCATTCCCGGCATCTTCTCGGAGCCGCTCGTTTTCCCGCCCGCCTTCATGTCGGGCATTTGCATCCCGCCCTTGAGGGTCTTCAAAATTTGGCCGGGAGGCGTAAATGAGAAGTCAGAAAGCATGACGACAACCTGCCGGTCTGCCTTGGCCCGTTCCTCTGCGGTCCAAATAACCATCGGAGCCGAGTTGAAGAGCTGTTCCTGCAGACCATAGTGCGAATGCATCCAATAGGTTCCGCTCTGTGTGAGGGCGAAATCGTAACGAAACGATCCGCCTGGCGGAATCGGGTTCTGGGTCACGAATGGAACGCCATCCATAAGGTTTGGAAGGACCAGGCCGTGCCAATGAATGGAGGTCGGGACTTTGAGCTGGTTGACGACCTCGACGTGAAATCCATCTGATTGTTCCGGAGAATATCCTTGCGTGCCATCGGCCTGTTCGATGGCAATGACGGTTACGTCTTTACCCAGCACTGTGAGCGGAACTTCCTTGACAAACAGGCGAACCGGCTCGGAGCCGGCGCCGAACATTTCCTTAGGAAGCAAGACGCAGAGAAATCCCAAAGTTCCGGCAAGGCATCGATTCATTTCGCAACCTTAGGGAATGTTCAACAGACAAGTCAAACCAACCAAATGGAAGAAGGAGGCACTGCAAGCAGCGCAGGCAAGGGGCGGGCAGCGAGACCCTTATCGGGCGGGTTTCGTGACTGAGGACGGAGAAGGTTTCGCCGTTGGGGACGCAACAGCCGATGTCCTAAGCGTTTGCTCGATCTCAGGATCCGGCTCCGCTCCAAGCTCTATCGCGCGAAAGTAATGGCGACGGGCGAGCTCAACTGAAGGCGGTCTGCCCTCGAGATAGAAGACCGCCAGATTATAGTGCGCATCGCTGTAATTTGGGTCGATTTCCACCGCCCGTCTCAGCTCCACCTGAGCTCCGTCAATCCAACCCTTGCGTCCGACGACCACGCCAAGATAATTGCGCGCGCGAGCGTTCCGCGGATCGTACAACGTCGCCTGGGCCAGTGCTGCCAGCGCCTCGTCCAGCCGGTTCTGATCCATGTAAATGATTCCGAGAGTAAGCCAGGCCGGGGCAGCGTCGATCTTGAGTTGCACAGCTCGCTTAAGATGTGATTCGGCGTCGTCGAGCTTCTTCAGCGAATACTCCACAACACCGAGATTGATCAGACCGAGAAGATTGTCCGGCGCAAGATCGACCACTTTAAGGTACGCGCGACGCGCACGTTCGAACTCTCCGCGCGCAAACGCGGCATTGCCTTCAGCAGCGGCTTCCCGCGCAACCTCCGGCACATACCTTCCGTCGTCCGATGAGGGCGCGGGCTGCGCCCGTAGTGTGGCGCTCAACGCAAGCAAACCAAGAGCGAGAAAATACCGCATTAGGGCGACCGTCAAAGAGCCAACCCGCGTCCTCTCTGTGGGACAGATCTCGACGGGAAGCCTCTCGTTGGGGTACTGAAACAGCTATGTGGCATGGCGCAACTTTAGATGCTCGCTTAGTCTTCCGAAAGCTGCTTCGAGCGTGCGGCGGCCGCCTTGACCGCGTTGAGAAAAGCCGAACGGACTGCGGCGCTTTCAAGCACTGCCAGCCCAGCGATTGTGGTGCCTCCCGGGCTCGCAACCATCTCTCGGAGCAAGGCAGGATGCTCCTTGGTTGAGGCAGCCATTTCGGCCGCCCCCGCGACAGTCTGGATTGCCAGTTCAAGAGCCAGCTTGCGCGGAAGGCCCGCTGCGACTCCTCCATCGGAGAGTGCCTCCATGACCAAATAAACGAATGCCGGCCCGCTTCCGCTCAGTCCCGTCACGGCATCGAGCTGATCTTCGGCAATGCTAAAGACCTCTCCAACCGCGCCAAAAACACGCTCAGCGGTCCCGATGTCCTCCCGTGTGGCATCGGCGTCCGCTGCGATCGCGGTGGCGCTCCTCCCAACCATGGCTGCCGTATTCGGCATGGCGCGAATGACCCGACAACCGGCCGCCTTGCGCAGCGTGGCGATCCTCATGCCGGTCACAACCGAGACCAAGAGGCGTCCGTCGAGCGCATTGCCCGCCTCCGCCAGCGCCTTCAGCGCATCGGCGGGCTTCACGCAGAGCACAACAGTATCCGCTTCCGCGACTGCTTCAGCATTAGACGTGGCGGCGCGAACGCCTGTTGCCGAGGCGAGACTCTCCAGGCCGGACTTGGAACGGCTCGACACCGTTATCTCAGAAGCCGAGCAAAGGTTCGCGCGCAGCGCGCCTTGGATCAACGCCATGGCCATCTTTCCAGCGCCGAGGAAGGCGTATCGCATGCGGGCAAAGGTAAGGCCCCCGCCGCCGGGAGCAAGGAGTTTCGCCGCCCCGCGCCCGAGCCAACTTGATGAAGCAAGCCCTCCCTGAAAGAGTTTGCCACCCTTCGCGGGCTCGATTAGGACTCTTGAATGATCGAGCGCCTTTTTCGACTTTCCGTGTTGGTCGTGCCTGTTATTTGGCTCGCCGCGTGCGCGGCCACACCACAGGTAGATCCCGCCATGGCAGCGGCACTTTCTTCGCGCGGAGTTGAGCAATCCACGTACATGAAAGTCACGCAGGGTTCGGCCTTGGATTACGACGACATCCTGAACCTCGTCAGGAAGGACGTTCCCACCCACGTTATCGTCAGCTCTCTTCAAAGCACGGAGAAGGTATACAATTTAAGTTATAGCCAACTCCAGGGTCTAAAGTCGGCGGGTGCTAGCCAGCAATTGCTTAATTATCTGACAGAAACACAGGGTTTTTACGGTGTTAATACACCGCGTCAGGCGTCGCGAATGACAGGGGATCAGAGACGTGCCTACTACGATACCCGCGGCTACCAAACTCAACAACCCTTTGGGACTCCCATGGTCGACGAGTGGGTGGATCCTGGCTTCGAGGAATCGCTCTACAGTCCATTTTCCTTCAACTAGAGGGGCCTTCGCATGGCGAATAAGCTGAAGGCGAAGTTTCCTCGTTTGTTGCCGCGGGCGGTTAGAAAGGGGATGAGCGCAGCGGAGCTGATAGAGACCGCGTTTAAGGCTTACAATGGTGGGCGCCTGGCGGAAGCCTGCAGGCTGTATACCGACAAAATGCTTGCTGCGGATGGGACCGTCGGGATGTCACTGACCGGAGCATTAACTCCCGCTGGTCTGGGCAAGTCCTGTCTGATTCCGCTCATCGAAGCGGGCCTTGTGGATTGGATCGTCTCGACCGGTGCGAACCTTTATCACGACCTCCATTTTGGCCTGGGAATGGAATTGTTTGCTGGTTCGCCTTTCCTTAACGACGTCGAGCTCCGTCATGAGGGCGTAATCCGGATATACGACGTGCTTTTTGATTACGACGTGCTCTTGGATACCGACGCTTTTGTGCGGCAGGTGATCCAAGGGCCCGAGTTTCAACGGCCGATGGGTACCGACGAGTTCCATTATTTGCTCGGAAAATACATAGATGAGCGCGAGCGCAAACTTGGCCTCAAGGGGCATAGTCTCCTGGGTGCGGCCTATCGATGCGCAGTACCCATCTTCACGAGCTCGCCGGGAGACAGTTCGATCGGGATGAACGTCGCGGCGATGTCTTTGCGCGACTCAAAGCTGATATTCGACGTGAACCGCGACGTCAATCAGACGGCTGCCATTGTCTACGACGCCAAGAAGTCGCGTCGAACATCAAGCGTCTTTATACTCGGAGGCGGATCGCCCAAGAATTTCATCCTTCAGACCGAGCCGCAAATTCAAGAGGTCATGGGTATCGAAGAGCGCGGCCATGATTATTTTCTGCAATGTACGGATGCTCGTCCCGATACCGGAGGCTTGAGCGGCGCGACCCCTGGAGAGGCTGTGAGTTGGGGCAAGGTCGATCCCGCAAGTTTGCCTGATTGCGTCGTATGCTACCTCGACTCGACCATCAGCCTGCCACTCATTACCGCCTATGCGCTCAGCCGCGCGCCACGAAGAAAGCCCAAGCGGTTGTACGACCGAAGGGACGACATTCTGGAGGCCATCCGCCGGGAGTACTTTCGGCGCGGCAGCGTCGAAAAGATTACGCATCGAACTGAAGTAAAGAAGAAGCCGCGCCGCAATCTTGCCAAGCGGGCGTCCGGCGTCGGGCTCTAGCAGGGTCGTGTCCGCAAATCCGTTCGCGGCGCCATTTGTTCACGCTGTGGGCGGCGACCTCCAGGCGCGAGTCGAGCAGCACCGCGACCCCGACGGTGTCGACCATGTCTGGATTACGATGGACGCGGGAGACGCAGGGCGCGTCTTTGTTTCGATCAACACGCTTTCCAAACGCAATCGCGAGGCAGGATTCGACCCGCGTGTTCGGGTCGGCATCTTGCGGGAGGCCTGGAAGAACCTGCCGGAGCGCGGAGCACAGGCCTGCCAAGGTTTCGACTATGCAGCGGTGGAAGGGCGGGCCAACGTCTATTTCGAGCACTACGAGCGTAGCCTGCTGGAGGACCTGTTGCTGGAGACGACCCGCCGGGCGATGCTGCTTGAGGTCTGGGGCACGCCTTATTTCCGCAGGTATCGCGCGGGTATTCATCAGGTCCATTCGCGAAGGCCTAGCTGCGCAGTCGCGGGAGACTTTCCGAATCGCGATGGCGCACTGCGCTTTTACTTCACGAGTGATCAGACTTGTGCGTTGTTTCTCTTCAAATTCTGCGGGCAGCCATGACGGCGACGGGGCCCATTTCCGCGCTGCTTCGACAAAGACTCCCGTTTCTCTCGCTGCTTGCATTGGCCATCTGCGGAATTGCGGTTTCCGAACAACTGAACGCGCCGTCGATCCCGTGGATCGTGACGGCCGTTTTCTCGGCGGCCATCTTTTTTGCGACAGGTCGCAGGATCGCTTTTGGAGCGCTCGTCATATGCGCGTTTGGCACTCTGCACGTGTGGCAGAACAACGAGTCTCAGGCCGCCCGGTTCGCAGCCTGGCTCGGACCGAGGAGCTTGCCCGCCGAGGCGCGTGGAATTGTTAGCAGTGAGCCCCGTGTCTTTCCCGGAGGCCGTTCGAGGTTTGAGATTAGGCTTTCGTGGCTCCGCATTGAGAGCATGGAATTCAGACCGTCGTTTCGGCTGATGATCGACCAACCGGGTCCGCCTCCGGCATATGGCGACGAAGTCCTCCTTCTGGGCACGCTCAAGAATATCGAGTCGCCACGCAATCCGGGACAATTCGATTTCGCGGCCTGGTCCGGCCGCCATGGCGTGTTCACTCACTTACGCTCGGTTCATAGGAATGACGTGCAGATTCTGCGTAGTTCGCAGGGAAACCCGCTCGTAGCGTTTGCCCTTCAGACTCGCGCTTGGCTCCGGCAGACGCTAATCGCAGGGGTGAACGATCCCACGGTGTCCGACCTGCTGGTAGCGATGGTACTTGGTGATGTTTCGTCTCTACCCGAGCACATTCAGGAGGAATTCCGCGGCACTGGAACGTTTCATCTCTTTTCGGTCAGCGGCCTTCATGTCGGGATGATTTCCGTTCTGCTGTGGTACCTTTTTAAGGTCCTTCGCCTTCCGCGCGGGCACGCCGCTGGGTGCATAATTCCGTTGCTCTTCTTTTATGTGCTGATGACCGGGCTGAAGGCGGCCAGTGTTCGCTCCGCACTCATGGCTGCAATTGTGCTGCTGGGGATGATGGCGAACCGCAGACCGGTGCTTTTCAACAATCTGTGTGCCGCCGGATTTCTGATCGTGCTCATCGACACTAATCAGCTTTTCAATCCGGGGTTTCAGCTCTCTTTTTGCGTTGTTGCCGCGATTATGCTCTTTTCAGGGCCACTCGCTTCGGTGCTTGCGAGACCATTTCGGCCGGACCCGTTTCTCCCTGAACGTCTTTTGTCCTCGCCAAGGCGCTTCCTTGCCCGCGGCGGGACGCGGCTTGCGTCGCTGCTTGCGGTTTCGACTGCAGCCTGGCTGGGTTCACTGCCATTGACGATGGGGTATTTTCATCTGGTTTCGATCACGGCCCTCCCCTGCAACATGCTCGCAGTGCCTCTCTCGTTCGCCATCATGGCCGTGGCCATGCTTTCGCTGGGCACAGGCTTGCTCAGTGCGTGGGTGGCTTCGATTTACAACCAAACGAACTGGCTGCTGGCCAAGCTCCTGCTTGGCATCGTGCACACGTTCGCATCGCTTCCCGGGTCGTTTTTCTATGTGAGGATGCCTGAGCATCCCGCACCGCTCGCCGAGATTGTCGTATTCGATTTTGGCGCAGGCGGCGGGGTGTGGGTTTCCACGCAGGGAAGCGACTGGCTCATCGACACCGGTCCGGCCCACAGCCATGACGCCGTTCTGCTTCCGTTCCTGCGCTCTCGCGGGCTGCGTTCGCTGGATGGATTCTTGCTTACACATGGAGACGCAGGCCACATTGGATCGGCGTTGGAGCTTGTGCGCACATGCCCGCCCAGACGTGTCGTGGATTCCGCACTTGACGATCGATCGTTGAGTCGAAGCCGCCTCCATGCAGAACTTTCCCGTCTCGGAATTCCTAAGTCTCTTCACCGCTCTGGAGACTGGATCACATTTGGTCCCGAGACCCGGCTGCAGATCCTGTATCCTCCTGGGGAAGTCCCGCGCGCTGTTGCCGACGACAAGGGCCTGGTGGTACAGCTTCGCGCAGGCCCGACGAGGATTCTCTTTATGTCAGACGCAGGCCTTTATACCGAGGACTGGCTGATGAAAAATGTCCCGCATGAACTCCCGAGCGACATTCTGATCAAGGGAGCGCCGCGGCACGGCCCCTCCGGGGACAGCGCGTTCCTCGGCGCGGTAAAGCCCAGGGCAGTGATTGCCACCGGAGCGCACTTTCCTGACACAGAAAAGATTCCTGACAAGTTCGCGAAGGACCTTCGGAATCACGGCATCCGACTCTTTGCGCAGGACCGCTGCGGCGCCGTGGCCATCCGAGTCTTTTCCAGCCATTGGGAGGTGTCGGCGTTCCTCGACAAACAGCAATATTGTCACGTAAGGTGAGTTTGCTCTTCCATCTAAGAAACTTAACGATCCACCGTTCCGGCGTTCGCATCCTCGACGGAATAAATTGGACGGTAAATGCCGGTGAACACTGGGTCGTTCTGGGTGCCAACGGTTCGGGAAAAACCTCACTTCTCAAGGCGCTGACCGGTTACATGACGCCCACGCGCGGCGAGATTACCCTTCTCGGCGAAGAATATGGTGGAAGCGACTGGAGAGAGCTTCGAAAGCGCATCGGCGTGGTCAGCTCAAGCATTTCACATCTTGTACATGAGGAAGACAATGGGCTCGAAATCGTCGCTGGCGGCCGGCAGGCGATGATTGGCTATTGGGGGAAGATTAGTCAAACGGAGCGCCAACGCGCGAGGCGCATGATTTCTCTACTTCGTGTCTCGCAGGCTACCGAACGCAACTGGGAGGTCCTATCCCAAGGCGAACGCCAGCGAGTTCTCATTGCCCGTGCGCTCATGGCCAAACCGGTCATCCTCATCCTGGACGAGCCGTGCGCCGGCCTGGATCCCGTCGCACGGGAAAGATTTCTCGGGGATCTCAGCAAACTGGCGCAGAAGAAACGTGCGCCTGCTTTGGTGCTAGTTACGCATCATATTGAGGAAATCGTTCCCGAGTTCACGCACGTCCTGGCGTTGCGCAAAGGACGCCTCGTCTATTCGGGTTCAAAGACCCGCGGCCTTGAAGCCGAAACGCTGGCCAGGGTGTTCAATGCCACGCTGAACGTTCGAGAATCGGCTTCGCGATATTTCCTCCGAGGAATCTCATAGAAACCTGGAACTCCGCACCAGCTGAGGGAATGCGATGCGTGCGCGATATTTTCAGTTTCGAGGGCTCGCCTCTTTGCAGGATCCTGTGCAAGATTGACACAACCAGTCTTCGCTCAGGTATCGAAGGCCCCCTCAACTATTGCTTTCATCGTGTTTGCTGCCATTGAATCCTATTGGCATCGCCTTCGCCGGCGCCTGAGCCGCAACGAATGGGCGGTCCGCCATCTTGCCCTTCCGGTTTGCGAAGGTACCAGCGAAGAGCCGGGTTTGCTGCTAATCCAGATAGACGGCCTGCCGCGTCGCCAGGTTGAATCTGCTATGGCCGCGGGGCGCATGCCATTTCTCCGCCGGTTGCGCGAACATGGTCGTTACCCGCTTCACACGTTCTACTCCGGTCTGCCAAGCACCACGCCGGCGGTACAGGGCGAACTTTATTACGGTGTAAAAACCGGGGTGCCCGCATTTAGCTTTCTTGATCGGGAGCGCGGCGAGATGGGAATGCTCTTTGATCCGGAACTGGCAAGACGCTTTGAAGAGAAGTTTGCCGCGCATGGAGAGGGACTGCTCAAAGGTGGAAGTTCATGGTCGAATATTTTCTCCGGCGGTGCGTCGCCCGAAGAAAGCAACTTCTGCGTAGCACACACCGGGTTCGGTGATGTATGGCGCGGCGGCCGGATCTTCAACGTTCTTTTCTTCATTCTGCTCCAGCTTCCCGCAATGATGCGCATCACTTGCCTGGTAGTCATAGAATTGGTGATCGGATTGCCTGAAGCCGCACGAGGGATTCTGCGAGGTCAATGGTTTTCTCAGGAGCTGGGCATGGTCTTGTCGCGCATGTGCGTCGGAGTTGCCCTGCGCGAGATCGTCACCATCGGCGGGAAAGTGGATGTCACCCGAGGCCTGCCTGTGGTTCACCTTAATTTTCTCGGATATGATGAGCTTTCGCACAGACGCGGGCCCGCTTCGAAATTCGCGCATTGGTCATTGCGAGGTATTGATCGGGCCATCAAGGATCTCTATCTCGCGGCATACCGCTCCCAGCGTCGAGACTACCACGTCTGGATCTTCTCCGATCACGGTCAGGAGGAGACACGCTCGTTCGCTATGGAATATCCCGAGGGAATAAAGAGCGTGGTGGGCGAATGTGTCGAAACGGTGCTTGCCACTGAGGCGGCATGGCGCACTCGAGCAAATGGACATCCGCTGCCAGCGTTGTTTCGAAAACGAGATGCCAAGCGCCCGCAACTTAAGGAGCGGCTGCTGGATGCATTCTCTGTCGAGCACGGGAAAGGCTTCTCCATCGCAGCCACGGGGCCTGTTGGACACCTCTATTTTGCGGAGCCGATTGACGACGCGCAGAAGCGCTCGCTTGCCAGGAGACTGATTGACCGCGGAAAACTCCCCGGAGTCTTGCACCGTGCCCTCGACGGAACCATCACGTGGTATCACCCCGGCGGGGAAACCGTCGTTCCCGAAGAATTGCCAAAACGGCTCAAAACACATCCGGAGGCGTTGCGAACAGAAATAGCCCGGGACGCGGCGAGGCTTTGCGAAAACGAGAACGCTGGGGACTTGATTCTCCTGGGGTGGAACTGGGACGGCAGTTCATGGAGCTTTGCTCCCGAACGCGGCGCCCACGCTGGCCCCGGTCCGGAGGAAACACAGGGATTTCTACTCGTGCCTCCGGCTACGGCACTGCCCGCAGGAGCGTCCAGATTTGTGCGCCCTGCAGGGCTTCGGGACGCAGCGCTGGCCTTGCTTGGCCGCAAGCGTCTTGATCGACCGCGCATTGTCTCCTCGGCGCAGCCGACCCGGCTGCGGGTCATGAGCTATAACGTTCATAGCTGCATCGGCATGGATGGGCGGGTCTCTCCACGACGCATCGCCCGCGTCATCGCGCAGCAATCACCTGATCTCGTCGCCTTACAAGAGCTCGACCATGGGCGCCTTCGTTCTCGCGGCGAGGATCAGGCC
>DATDAX010000342.1:0-3527 GCA_036525175.1 Terrimicrobiaceae bacterium
ATCATCGCCAGTGCGGCGCCCTGGCCAGCAAGAAGCGAGGGGCAAAAAGCGGCGTCGCCGACGAGTCCGACTCGTCCTTGTGACCATTTCTCCATCTTGATTTGACTCACACGATCGAAGTAAACTTCGTCGCAGGAGTCCATGGCGGCCAGAATCTGCGGACACTCCCATCCGACCTGTCCAAATTCAGCCCGTAAAGCATCCTTATGAGCGTTGGTATTCTGGGGATCGATGCGGCGGCCATCGTTGTCGGCGAAAACAAACAAAAACATCATGCGGTCTTCACGCATCGCAAAGCGCGCTACCTGTTTGCTGGGGACGCCATAGCTGACATAGACATCCTCGTCTCTCGGACGGCAACCGTTCACCGCAAATGCCGCGACGCCATAGCCTAGGTATGTTTCGAACCCCTCGTCCTGTCCGAAGATCAACTTCCGCACGCCACAATGGAGACCATCCGCTCCTATTACGATGTCAAAATCTCGCGGTGCTGCGCGCCGGAAACTTACATGTACGCGATCTGTGCTCTGTTCGATGTTCGTTACACTATCGCCAAAGATAGTCTCACAGCTACCTTCGATCTTCTGATAGATGATTTTTCGCCCCTGGGAATGCTGACATAACGCCCATTGTCGCGGAATATACGTTGGAGAAAGATCCTTGAGGCGAATTAAGAAGCGAACACGGGCGGGGGTCAAATAACGTCAGGGGGAGTACCCACGCGAAGGTTATTTGCAGCGACGTCGCACTCGCGACCCTCCGAGGCTCCCGAAACAAGGAAAGACCGTGCTAAGATACGAGAGGGCGGCCTTTAAAGCTGGCTGTAAGGAAATGGAAACGATCGCGACGAATGGGAGAGCGAGTTTGCCATAGCTCGACGAGATCAACGTTTCAACAGCACACGTATGAAGGAACATATCAACTTGCCGCGAGGGCCAGTGTTGTGGAAGATTTGCATCATTACTGAGCCGGCGCCGCCTTTTTCTTCCCGGGGCTCAACCTTCAACAGCCGGGAAAAACTCGAGTCATGAACTCCGCAGAACAGAAACCGCTTGAGCAGTCGCCCGAGGGACAGCGCAGCGAGAATACTGTCGATGCCGCCGTCCCTGACGCGACGAAGAGCAAGTCAAGTTCGACGTGGTTCGCCCTTCGAAATCCCATCTTTTTCCGCCTATGGACGGCGACGCTGCTATCGGGTACTTTCGTTTCATCCCAGGACATTACCGCGACGTGGCTAATGCACGATCTTGGCGCTTCGCCGTTTTGGCTCTCCCTTATGGCGACGGCCGCATCCGCTCCGTTCTTTCTGTTCACACTGCCAGCCGGTGCCGTTGCCGACATCGTTAACCGGCGCACGGTCATCGTCGGTGCCGTGCTGTGGCAGGCTGCTTGGTCGGTGATTCTTGCGTTGGGAGCGTTTACTGATGCGCTCAATCCAAGCGCGGTGCTGGCTTGCATTTTCGCGCTCGGGATTGGGCTTGCATTTGGAGCTCCCGTTTGGGGAGCGGTCGTTCCGGATATTGTCAGCAAGGATGAGTTGCCCTCGGCGGTCACGCTAGGCGGAGTGCAATTGAATCTTTCCGGAATTGTGGGCCCGGCTCTAGGTGGTTTTCTACTGCCGCTCCTTGGCGCGCCGATCCTCATTTCATTCAATGCGTTTGCATTCCTGGTTGTCGCTTTTGTCATCATGCAATGGAAGCCGCGTCAGGCAGAGGCGACGAGACTGCGCGAGAACTTTACAGAATCGTTCATCAGTTCACTTCGGTACGCTCGCAATTCGCAACGCATGAGGGTCATTCTTTTTCGGAATGTGCTGTTTTCAGCCGTCATCTCCGCCATCCCGGCGTTGTTACCCATCACAGCGCTCAGAGCGTGTGCATGTTCGGCTTCTCAGCTTGGACTCATCTTCGCGTGTGTGGGTGTGGGATCGTTGGTCGGAGCGACGTTCGTGCTTCCTTCCCTGCGGAGCCGGTTTTCGCCAAACGCGATCACATCGATCGCGGTGGCGATCTTGCTCGTGGCGTATTTTGCGATGTCGTTCACTCGCGAGGTGCCTGCCTTGATGGTATCGACGACATTTGCCGGTGTGGCTTGGGCGCTCGCCGGATCCGAACTCTGGGTTGCTGGCCAGCGCGTGATGCCCAGCTGGGTGCGTGGACGAATGAATGCTTTTCTAATCATGCTCGGGCAGGGCGGCATGGCTCTTGGCGCCATTCTTTGGGCGACGGGAGTTGCCAATGTCGGCCTGGATTTAACCTTTGGGGCGGCGGCTGTCATGGCGCTGGTCGTTCTTGCGCTCGGGCATCGATTCTCAATCAATTTCGCCAGTGAAGCTCATGTCGACGAAGCGCCCCTCGACTATGCGCATGACCTGGAGGTTCTCCCCGACCACGATGAGGGTCCGATCACCATCACGATCGACTACATAATCGCCAGGGACGATCGAGAGCAATTTCGAGTTCTCATGCAGGAGGTGCAGGCCGCTTTTCGCCGCAACGGTGCGTTTCAATGCCGGCTGGATGAGAGTCTGGATCAAAGCGGCATGTTTCGTCTGGAGTATCAGGTATCCACATGGGCGGAACATCTCCGCCACCGCATGCGGATGACAGTCGACGAGACCGAAGTCTATAGGAAGGCATGGAATCTGCATTCCAGCGACGTGGAACCTGTCGTGCGCCATTTCCGGTCGACCCAGAAAGTCATGCACTTGCCCGGCTTTGGCTTCTCAGGCCGCACCTTTATGAATACATCGAGGATGCCGAAACCAAGATTGGCAACGGCAGCCTCCAAAGCCTGACCGACGCTATGTCGCAGGCTCGGCCAATAGGGCCTCGATTTTCGCCTCGAGAGCGTCGTAACCTTTTTCGCCCTTGAAGAACGCGCCACCGGGATGGACGTGACGCACGATTCCATGGCGGTCAAGAAGGATCGTGACTGAAGTCCAGCCCCGGTCGTGCTTATCGAGCCACCAACGTTGCAGCGTTTTCCATTTCGGATCAATGGCCACCGGAAACGTAAAGCCAAGCTTGCGAGCCTGTGCTTTCACATGGTCGGCGGTTAGCGGCGTTTCCGACTTGTGATGGTACAAACCTACGACAATGAGTCCACGGTCCCTGTATCGGCTTGAGAATTCGTTGAGAGCTGGCGCGCTCGCCTCGCAGAACGGGCAGCCGGGCGCCGTCCACCAGCGAATCAATATGACCTTGCCTCGCAGCGAGTCCAGGGCCAGAGGTTTCGAATTGATCCATTCGCTCGCATCCCATTTTTCGAAGCGCGAACCAATCAAATCGGCGCCCTCGTCGGCGGGTGCCGAGTAAATCTTGAGGCCCGCGAGGGCAGGCGGACGATCCGCCGATTGTGTCTTCATCAAGGGGCCGAGGGAAAGAGCAAGGAGAACTGATGCGACGTTGAGAGGCTTCGGAAACCGGACGGACGAACTCACCCTGTATTTCCTCAATACCACGAGACTCTTTCAGGGCATCGGCGCGCCTCTGGCTGCCGCGAAAAGCGAATACCATTCTTCGCGG
>DATDAX010000343.1:0-7826 GCA_036525175.1 Terrimicrobiaceae bacterium
GCCGATGTCTATCATGGTCGGGGTCGGCCGGGCGGCACAGAACGGCATTCTAGTTAAAAACGCAGAGGCCCTCGAAACGACGGAGCGCGTCACCCATCTCGTCACCGACAAGACCGGCACGCTCACCGCAGGCAAGCCCCGCGTGACCCGTCGCATGGCCGCTTCGGGCGGCGACGAAGGCGAGCTTCTTCGCATCGCCGCTTCTCTCGAGCAGAACAGCGAACACCCGCTGGCCCGGGCCATCGTCGACCTGGCAAAGGAAGCCGGCATTACCTTGTCCCCGGTCACGGACTTCGAATCGACAACTGGGGGCGGCGTCATGGGCAAATTGGACGGTAAGACCGTGCGCGTCGGCAAACGGAAGTTCCTCGAGGAATCGGGTATCGGCATTCCCGAGGATCTTGATCGCGAGGCCCAGCATTTGCAGGAGAAGGCACAAACGGTCGTTTGGGTTGCCGTGGACAGAAACGCCGCGGGCCTCCTTGCCATCGCCGACCCAATCAAGGAAACGACTCCAAAAGCGATCAAGGCCCTGCACGACCTTGGGCTCAAAGTGATTATGTGCACCGGGGACAACCGCAAGACCGCTGAGGCCGTCGCCCGCGAATTGCGCATCGATGATTTCACTGCTGAGGTAATGCCGCAGGACAAAATCGATATTATCAAGAAGTTGAAATCGCAGGGGGCCATTGTTGCCATGGCCGGCGACGGCATCAACGACGCGCCGGCGCTCGCCGAGTCACATGTTGGCATCGCTATGGGTACGGGCACCGACGTGGCCATTGAGAGCGCCGGCATCACGCTCGTGAAGGGCGATCTCATGGGCATCGCCAAAGCAATTCATCTCAGCCGCACCATCATGCGCAACATCCGCGAGAACCTGTTCTTTGCCTTCATCTATAACGCACTCGGCATCCCCATTGCCGCAGGCGTGCTCTATCCGTTCTTCGGCGTACTCCTCAGTCCGATTATCGCAGGCGCCGCGATGAGCTTTAGTTCCCTGTCCGTCGTCGCCAATGCATTGCGCCTCCGCTCGGTAAGGTTTGAACGCAAACTGGGGAGTTGACCACGGATTGCCAGGATTACAGAGAGTCGATCGTAAAAGCTGGGCACCCTCCTTTCTATGGCCCAACGGGGAAGAATGATTTGCATTGGTCCACGTTTGCACAGTGCGAGGCTAGGCTTAGGCTAAGGAGTTGTGGACTTCTGAGCCGAGCATTTACAAATGTTCCTACCGAGAAATTTCAATCCGCAGAAAAAGAACCCGTCTTAAACTGCCTGTCAAACCAAGAACCTACTACTTCTCCAGCTTTATGGCTCGGATCATCTAGCTTTATCCATACTTCAGAGGTCTCTTCAAGAGATGGATCAATAATCGGAACCATTTCGTTGCGTTCCCACTTGAAGCCCAAGATCCTTCGGTCGCAAGGAACTATCTCACGAACTATCAATCCTGCTTCTCGTAGTTGCTCTGTAAGGCTTTTCTCATGCCGGCCATCAACAATAACCGACGACTTTCCCGAAAAGCTAGTTATTCCAATTTTAGGAATCATATTGCATTTGGAGAAGAGAGTATATGTCGAAAGCCAATTGTGAACTTAGCTGTGGCCCATAGTAGAGTGTTACTCCGATGAATGGTTCCGGCTTTGGTGAGAAACGCCGCTACGATCGCCCAGAAACGCTGGCATTCGCGAAGGAACTTTCTGAGGCGGTCAAGTCGGGAGGCTGCACACCATTCCTTGCCGGTCCAAGCAGTCGCCGCCTGTGTCCCGTCAGCCGTCCAAACACGTACCGGAAACTGCAGCGGCGAAAGCATCAGGCAGTCAGGGCGAGCTTCATGGATCGGAGGGGCGTTCATGGAGACAAGATAACATGTAAGACCAAGAAAGTTACTAGCCCTCCGGCGTCAAATTCCACACCTTGTCTTTCGCCGAAGCCCTAAGAAGGTCAATCGCGTGGAGGCAATCTGACTTGTTCTTGTATCCTTCTCCACTGGCAACCAACTCGCCATTCTTGGCCTTGAAATGCCAATACCACTCCCCATCCCGGTTCGATTTCCAAATTTGGTAGCCGTTTCGTGCTGTGGTGGGCATTATCTTTCCTGATGCCACAACACTTTCGTTGTATCAACCGTTTTCAGGGCGAGAAAGCTTCGCAAAATGCATAGAAAAGAATGATTTCTGTTTCGCATCGACCAACATGTCGAACGTATCACCTGCTCCAGCGCTTCGCGTGGAAAGGTTAAAGGGAAACTCAGAACTAGATGCTCCGTACTCCTATAGGGGTTTCAATTTGGCGCCGGCCTGTTCACAGTCCACATCAGTATTGCGCTGGTGATTCTGGCCGCCCAAGTTAAAATCAAAGAGGTATGCGAAAAGTCCTGAAAACCGCTAACAAACCATTGGAAATTAAGCCACAGGAGAAATCCGTCTGGATCTGCATGTGCGGTCTTTCCAAGAACCAGCCATATTGTGACGGTTCACACAAGAAGGTCGCCGATGAGGAAGATGGCAAGACCTACGAGTATGATTCTGAGGGACATCGCCGAGAAGTAACAAGCTGACGTTTACCGCCACGACCTTATATCCACACTTCTTAGCCGCCAGGTCAGTAGAAAGGCAGCGTCTAGGCATTTGTAGGTCTCACGCGGCCGCCACGCCTAAGACCTCACTTCTTCTTTGTTGCACCGTATAGCTCGTCGTCCTCCTTGCCGGTCTCCATGAACTGCTCCAACTCTTTTGCCAGATGGCCGTTCATCTTCTTGAGGAGGACTAGGTCCGCTTGGGCCTCAGCCTTGCGTCCCATTTGGGTGTAAAGAACGCCGCGATACATGTACGCCTCGGCCAGTTTCGGCTTGAGTTGGATCGCTTTATTGTAATACGCGAGTGATTGCTGGAAGTTCGCGGATCCTTGTTTGCGAAGCGTAAATGCCAGATTGTTGTAAGCCTCTGCGAACCCTGGATCTAGTTTTACCGCCTCCTCGAACTTGCCTTGGGCTTGTGCGAACTGCTTGGCCTTCATCAAATCGACACCTTGGTTGTAGACCGTAACCGCGGGGCTTTCCGCTTTGACGACTGGCTTGTCTGAACTGCCAGCACTCCCGCTGCCGGCTCCGAAGGCGGGAAGAACAGCCATCACAACGAGCGCGCAAAAGCTCAAGAGACGTTTCATACTCGAAGGCTTGCGGCCAACGTACAATCGCTTGGGACAACAGTCAAAGACCGACTTTGGCGCATTTTTCTCCATGTGAATCCGTCCTGTCACCTTGAACTCCATCAAATACCCGCTTGCCGCTTCGGTGATTCAGATGGCCGCTTGGTGACGCGCCTGTTGGTTTGCTATCAAAGGCTGGTGCAGTACCCTTCTATGAGTTGGCGACTCGCGGCCGAAGCGCACCTGCGGCGCGCGGCGACGCAGGCTTTCTCCTTCGCCGAAGCAACTTGCTCCGCCACATCGGTTCGCGCAGCAGGTCGTCTGACCCGAGGGGTCTATCGAGCCAAAGTCACCTAATTGTTCGTTGGCCCTCCCGCATTTAGCCATCGATCGAGGGTTTCGTCGTCCCATGAGGTCGGATCATCCAGTGATTCAAGATGTGTGAAGACCGTCGAGTCCCGCACTGCTTGGCGAATATCATCTTCGATACGTTCAAGGAGTTGATGTCCGCGCTGTACCGTCCAATCACCGGGAACGAGGACGTGGAGCGATACGAACTTTCGTGCTCCGGCCTGACGTGTCCACAATGCGTGAAATTTTATTCCAGCCTGTTCGTGGCCTTTGAGGACCTGCCACACCGCAACTCGGTCCTCAACGGGCAGCGCACTATCCATGAGTCCACCGACGGACCTTCGAACGATTCCGACACCGGTCCAGATGATGTTGGCAGCTACCGCGAGTGCTAGAATCGGATCGAGTCGCTGCCAGCCTGTCCATGCTACCATGCCCACTCCAGCGACCACACCGACGGAAGTCCACACGTCTGTGAGCAAATGGCGGGCATTTGCTTCGAGTGTTATGGAGTTTCTCTTGCTCCCAACGCGTAGCAGCAGGATTGCGACGCCAAAGTTCACCAATGAAGCGGCTATGGAAACTGCGAGACCGATACCAATTTCCTCGAGCGGTCTTGGACTGATTAATCGATCGACAGCGGCGACGCCGATGCTCACCGCTGCGATGAGAATGAGCGTGCCCTCGACGCCGCTGGAGAAGTATTCCGCTTTGCCGTGGCCGTAAGGGTGATTCTCGTCGGCGGGACGCTCTGCGACTGTTAACATCGCCAAGGCCATGAACCCACCGACTAGGTTGACAACCGACTCCATTGCGTCCGACAGGAGTCCCACCGAACCGGTAATCCACCAAGCGGTGGCTTTGAGGCCTATCGTAACAACAGCTGCTGCAATCGAGAGCCAAGCAAAACGGGTCAATGAGTTTCCCTTCATATCAAACTGATCGTCTTGTTGGCTGTTTTCGTTGTTGGGACCATGTTCGAATTTTGGTCGACGAAGCGCGTGAGACCCGATGAGCAAACCAATATCGCAACTCTTCGAGTCGCTTGACTACTTGTATTTGCCGGCCCCTGAAGTCGAGGAGGCGATTACCTTCTACACCGATGTCCTCGGGGGAAAGCTGCTCTGGCGCATTCGTGACGGGCGGACGTGGGTGGCGGCCGTCCGCCTTGTGGCCGCCGGGCCGCTAGTGCTCCTCGCCAACCACCTCAAGCCTGGACACGGGCTGATGATCTATCGTGTCCGCAGCCTCGTGGAGGCACGCCGCCAGCTTGTGGATCACGGTTGGTCAGTTGAGGGCGAGCCTTTCGAGCTTCCGCAGGGCCCCTGTGTCGTCTTCCGAGATCCTGGTCAACAACGGCTCGCAGCCTACGAGCGTGTGCGGCCGAAAGCCGATCAGCACTTTGAGGGGCGCTTCGACAAACCGTGAGTACAGTTCGCTGCACACGCCCTTCACGCCGCAATATTTTACGATTACGGCAGCTACCGGTCAGCTGAGAAGTCGGTCGGCCGGTACTGAAGGTGGCGCGCGCGGAATGCCGCTCACCTGTCAGTAACCGCTTTAGTTGCCGCGTCGCCGTCGTTCGTCCAGACGAATGTGCGGCTGAGTACTTCGCATGTTCGCTGGATGTTTTCGTCGCAGTTTGAGAGCGGTTCGAGCAGCAGACTCTAGAACTTGTCGAACAGATTCAGGATCCAACGCAGTAATTCCTCCTTGCCAGAATTCGCTACGGGCACGCCCCAGAAAGGCCATTCCACGCCCCGGAGCTGATCGGGTGCAGGTCTGGCTGGGCGGCTTCCTCGTCAGCGCCTTCGGCTTCCGTGACCATGACTTCCTCAAACTGCGTCTCTACGCCCACCATGAAGACAAATTCAAATTTATCGGGCTAAGACAGAGCTTTCGAGATGAAGCAGAAATGCAACACCCCCGGCCCCAGCGTGCTGATACAGACGCCGGGCTTGCACGTCAGCCGCCCGTAGGTCGCTGCCGTGAACGCGGGCAATGAAGCTTGATCATGAGGGGCGCCGAGAGACCTTCCCGCTTGGCACGCCGAATCAGACGGCGGCAGCGGCTCACGCTCGTGACATCCATCCATTACTGGCATTGCACAAAATACTTGCAGCATTAAGGAAGGCAACAGCATCGTCGATGAGAAGACGTTGTCGGGATCGACGTCGAGGCAGTGAGCGACGCCTTTGTCAAACCGTGGGAAGGACGCAAAACGTCCGATTCGGGTTGCAAACAAAGCCAGGAGACTTTGATGGACGTTTCAGCGAGTATCTTAAGGCAATGAAGTCGTTTCCTGTCAAATTTCCTGAGCGCTATTGGGTCTTATCGCAGCTTCCCTGGCATAGTCCCTGAGAGGCCGCGGCGAAGTAACATCCATGTCCGAACAGCCACCGCCTGAATTCGACCCGACCATCGCCGATTACTACCGTCGGGCACCCGAGGAATACCGACTCGAGCAGGGCCAGTTCCTCCTCGAGGAGTTGCGGACCCGGGAGGTGATCGAACGTCATGCCCGGCGACCACCGGCAACGGTGCTCGACGTGGGCGGGTCCGCCGGCGCGTATGCCCTCTGGCTCGTGGATGCCGGGTATACGGTGCATTTAGTCGACCCGGTGCCGCGGCTGGTCGCTGAAGCGCAGCGTCGCAGCATCGCCCGGTCCCGGCAGCTCGCCTCGTGTCGAGTCGGTGAGGCTCGGGCCCTGGACTTCCCCGATCAGAGCGCCGACATTGTCCTCCTGCTAGGCCCGCTCTATCACCTGACCGAGGCCTCCGATCGTGCTCGCGCGCTCAGCGAGACGCGACGCGTTCTGAAACCAGGCGGACAGGTCTTCGCCGCCGCCATCTCGCGCTGGGCCTCGGCTCTGGACGGTCTCTCCCGTAACCTTTTCCAGGATCCGCGGTTTGCCGCCATCGTTGAGCAAGACCTCCGGGACGGACAACATCGGAACCCGACCGAGCGGCTCGACTACTTCACCACGGCGTACTTTCATCGCCCTGACGAGCTTCGTGCGGAAGTGTTGGGCGCGGGTCTGATCCTGGAGGGGTTGTACGGGTTAGAGGGCCCGGGGTGGCTCCTCTCGGATGTGTCGGCGCGACTGGCGGATCCACGCCGCCGCACTGATCTGCTCAAGGTCGCTCGGATGCTCGAATCGGAGCCTTCAGTGCTCGGCGTCAGTGCGCACCTGCTGGTGGTCGCTCGAACACCGGCGTGACGCGCGAAGTGAGCTGCCGGATGCCGTGCGAGCTTTCGGTATTTTCCTGCAGGCCCACTTCTTCAGTGAGCGATCCAGTTGCCTGTGGCCTGACCATGACACCTCGGTAAGTGGAATTCGCAAACGAGTGCGCTGACCGCGATGCGAATACGGCAACGGACTTGTGCCCGCTATGTTCTTGCCGGGAGCAGATGTTCTGGACGGAAACCGATTCCAATCATCCGTGCCGGGATTCGGCGCAGTAATGGAAATCCCTCCAACAGCCGCGCGGGCAGAGGTGACGACATTTGCTCGCCTGTTTTGAAGATGCGCTCAAGGAAATGCTCGTGTATAAAAATCTGCGCACGCTGTGTGAGTTGCGCAGGCCGCTCGCGGCGGTGCTGAACCGCGTGCAAATCATTTAGTCCCACTCGGCCTTCTCGCAGCGTTTGCCCCAAAATATTTGCTGTCGCGACGGCGTCTTGAATCGCAAGATTGATGCCTACACCGCCCACCGGTGACATCGCGTGCGCAGAGTCGCCTATACACAGCAGCCCGTCGCGATACCATCGACGCAGCCGATCCACTTTGACTGTGAGCAATTTCACCGCGTTCCAATCTTTTAATTCCGCGACACGATCACGCAAGAACGGTGCGCATCGCGAAACATCCGCGCGAAGCTCTTCCAACCCGCGCTGCCGTTTTTGCTCGAATCCGCCCTTACGAATTACGTAGCCGCATTGCCAGTGATCGCCGCGGTCCAGGAGTACCATAAACTGGCCGGCACCCACATAACCGAAGGCTTGCCCTGGATCGCCCAGACGTTTGGAGAGACCAAACCAGAGCACATCAATCGGCGCGCCGAGATCCATCACTTCCAACTCTGCGCGTTCGCGCACAATCGAACTGCGTCCGTCTGCGCCGATCACGAGATCAGCGCGCACTTCGAGTTCGCCATGCGGCGTTGTTGCTCGCACGCCGACGATCCGCTCGTTTTCAAAAAGCAAATCGCTCACCTCCGCTTCCATTCGCAGACGAAAAGATGCGCAGGGCCGCGCATGTTCGGAAATGAAATTCAAAAAATCCCATTGCGGCGTGAAGGCGATGAACTTGCAATGCGTC
>DATDAX010000344.1:0-2254 GCA_036525175.1 Terrimicrobiaceae bacterium
GCGCATTGGATATCCTTGGCTACCGGCATATCGCGGTCCTTGCCGAAGGAAGATATTACGCCAATGCGGCGCGCTCGATCGAATACGGGCCGCTCGCCGGTTTCTTCAATCCAAAGGCATCGCTTGATCCAGCGCTCTGCGAATATTTCGCAGGATTTCAACAAATCGTCAGTTACATCTACGATCCGGACGCACTTTTCGAGAGCGGGCTGCGGCGGGCAGGGGTCAAGAATTTGATCTCTGCGTCGCCAAAGGTTAGGGAGGACGAGCATGCTGCCCGGCAGCTCGCCCGGCCCCTGGAACAGCTTGCGCTATGGCTGAAGGATCCTGCAGCACACATCTTTCCGTCCAGCCAGGATCTCGCTGAGGCGCGAACCCTCCTCTCCACTCTATCCCGGCCGCTCGTCGCAGTTCATCCCGGCAGCGGAGGCGAAAGAAAGAATTGGCCTGTTGAGCGCTGGCAGGAAGTACAGCGGAAGATTCTTGACGACCCGCGGGTTGGTCATCTGCTTATTATCGGTGGCGAAAGCGACTCCAGGCAGCTCGCACAAATGAGGCCTATCCAGCCTACCGAACGGCAGACGATCCTTGAAAATCTGCCGCTTCCGGTGCTTGGTGCCGTTCTTTCCCAATGTGCATGGTTTGCCGGTCACGACAGCGGTATTTCTCACCTTGCCGCGGCGGCGGGAACCCGTTGTCTGCTGCTGTTCGGTCCCACCGATCCAAATGTCTGGGCGCCTGCGAACGAGAGCGTGACCGTTCTGCGCGCGCCCGATGGGCAGCTTTCGAATTTGGAATCCCTAACTGTTCTTGCAAGAATGGATGAATTACTTGCGGATGCTTCAAGAAACGATAGTCGCCGTTGATCCGGCACTCCGGGCAGCCGGCTACGCTGTGCTCAAAAGGGAGAGACAGAAGCTCTCTTGCTCTACTTTCGGAGTCATTCGCAACGCCACGAGAATGCCTGCCTCGGAATGCCTGCTCGCCCTTCACCGGGAGGTCACCGAGATCATTCACAAGCACAAGCCACAGGCAATGGCCGTCGAGGGTGTCATTTATGTTCAGAGCTATCCGACCGCGATCACCCTTGGGGCCGCGCGTGGTGCGGTGATTCTTGCGGCGGTCATGCAAGGTTTGCCTGTGCATGAATATGCCCCGCGCCGCGTCAAGCAAGCCGTCGTGGGACGCGGCGCCGCAGACAAACGCCAGGTCGCCTTCATGGTCAGAGTGTTACTGGGAATGCGTCAGACTCCGCCCGCGGATGCTGCAGACGCAATCGCCATAGGGATTACCTACTTTCACGCCCTTGACGCCGCGCGAGCCAGGAGGACAAATCTTTCGACGATCTAGAGCTTGAATCCACCGACACCACGATGAAATCCATCGACGTCCAATGGCTCGGTCGCATTGAGTACGGGGCGGCCCTGCATCTGCAAAACAAGCTGGTCAGCGAATATCTCTCGGGTGCCGAAGGCGAAAAGCTTCTCCTCCTGGAACATGAGCCCGTTTACACGATTGGCCGCACCCGAGATCAATCCAGCCTTCGCAGCCCGGAGGTGCTGCCGCATCCGGTTTTCGAGATCAATCGCGGCGGGCAAGCCACGTGGCACGGTCCCGGCCAGCTCGTTGCGTACCCCATCCTGAACCTCGAGCGCCGCGGGCGCGACCTTCATCGTTACATGCGGTTCCTTGAGGAGATCGTCATCCTCACTTGCCGCGAGCAGGGCGTGGAAAGCCATCGACGGGAGGGACTCACGGGTGTTTGGGTCGGCCAAAGGAAGATCGCATCAATCGGAGTTGGAGTCCGGCGCTGGGTAACCATGCACGGGCTCGCACTTAACGTCGTCCAATCCTCTCTGGAACCATTTCGCCACATCACGCCATGCGGAATTCCCGGCGTCGAAATGACGTGTCTCGAGACGGAATCTCACCGATCACCCGACGTGGAAGACACCGCCCACGTTCTGGCCGATATTTTTCTACGAAAAGTCGCGGATCTGTCCTCTGACGAGTCGACGAGAAGCAGCCATCGCTCAGATCCCGCCGGCCGTGACGATTAGCCGTAGATGACGAGCTGAATGTTATCAGGAAGACTCGCCGCCACTTCCGAGACAACGCTTCCGCGGAGAAGCTTGCTCATCGCGCCTCGATGGGTCGCGCCCAACATGAGGAAATCCGTCCCAAGTGTGGCAGCCATATCCACGATGATCGACGCAGCGTTCGGCGCGCTCACAAAGACAGGGATGGTCGTCAC
>DATDAX010000345.1:0-4490 GCA_036525175.1 Terrimicrobiaceae bacterium
GGGCAGATCAAGTACCTGTTGCGATTCAGATGAAGCGTCTCTGCCTGATTCCGGCTCTGGCGATGGCAGTGCTACAGGCCTCTGCTCAGACCGATGCGCCGCCGGAGTTGGCGCAACCTCCTGCTTCTACTAGCTTGCCGAAGCCGGATGTTCCATTTCGCAGACCGTCCAAGCTGCAGATCGAATTCGAAGGAAACTCTGCCTTCAAAGGCTGGCAATTGCGCGAAGGGATTGCCCGCCAGATTCAATCCATCGAGGAGTTTGGGCTTGATGACGCGAATGTTTACGACGCGGTGTTCTTCCTAGAGTCGTTTTACAGACGACATGGCTATTCTCAAGCGGAAGTGACATCGAATGTTCTGGGTCCTTGGCGACTGCGTTTGATCGTAAATGAAGGACCACTTACACGGGTTGGTGCCATTACGTTCATAGGCAATCAGGCCTACGATACGGCTACGCTGACAAACTATCTCCTTGGCCCTATCCGTGAGCGCTATCCTCGAATCCGGACGGATACGCGTCTCCCTTTCATCGAGTCGGATGTTTTCTTTGGAGCGGAACTCATTAGGCGTCTCTATGCGGCGGAAGGTTATCTCAATGCGGTAGTCAATCCTCCCGAGTTCACACTGAATACCGACAATACCTCAGCAGCGATCTCTCTAACCATCAAGGAAGGCATGCAGTTCCACTTTGGTGCGATTGAATTCGAGGGGCCCATCGTCTTTCCGCGCGAAACACTGCTCGCAGAGATCGCAAAGGACACACAATCCTTTTACACCGCGGGAAGACTTGCCTCCGCGCGAAGGAGGCTCGAGGACTTTTACAAGAAACGTGGCTACTTTACGGCCAGTATCGGGGCCAACGGAGATCCCGCCTCAGCTCGCGACGGAAAGGTTCGTGCCGTCTTTCAAATCGAGCCCGGTCCCATCTATCGATTCGACGGGGTCACTGTGCGCGGCACCCAGGGCGTAAGGCCGTCATTTATTGAAAAACGTCTCCGTCGATTGGAAGGAAAAGTATACAATCCCGAGTTGATCGACCGCCAGTTTCGCGAACTCATCGAGACCGGCCTTTTTCGAGATCTGCGAATCACGCCGGAGCCTATCGACAGCGACCTCGTGCGATTGGACGTCAGCGTGGAGGAAGCGAAATCGAAAGAGTTGGGTCTTGGGCTCGGCTACGGAAGTTTCTACGGCCTCATCGTTGACGTGACCTATACGAACCGAAATCTCTTCGGTACCGGACGGCGCATAAGCATAACGCCGGAATGGAACCAACGTGGCATAAGCGGAGAAGTCATCTACACTGACCCATGGCTCTTCGACACCGATTACCGGCTCAAGCTGCGCCTTTATGCGTTGACTTCCACCCTTAAGGGCTACTCCAAGGATGAAGTGGGATTTTCACCAAGCCTGTCCCGCCAGATAACCGATCACTGGGAGGTGTCGGCGTTCGTACTCGCGAAATACATCGCTCTGAGGGACATTTTGATCAGCCCTTCCAGTCTAGTCGGGCCCGAAGATTACTCGGTCGCCGCTATCGGAGTGTCGCAGACTCTCGACTACCGCAACAACAAAGTACTACCGACCAAGGGCTTTGTATTCAACGCTTCGCTCGATTTCGCACCCAATGGCGTCGGCGCCATTTCTTTCGTCCGTGGCAACGTTCGCTTCTCCTACTACCTGCCCGTGACAGCGAAATCGTCGCTTGCCTTCGGGGCCCGAGCGGGCCTGATCTCTGCTTTAAGCAGCGAGGAACTGCCTATCGATGAACGCTTCTTCAACGGCGGCGCCACGACAGTGCGCAGCTTCTCCGAATTGACTCTTGGCCCGAAGGACAGGGTCGGCTACCCGTTAGGCGGTGAATGGTTCACCGTTTTTAATGTCGAGTATAGCTTTCCCATCTGGGGCGATCTGTATGGCGCGCTGTTTGTAGATGCCGGTAATGTCGTGCAGGATGCGTCAAACTTTGGCGTGGAGGACATGCGTTACGGAGTCGGCGGTGGCCTGCGATATAATCTGCCAATTGGAGCGGTTCGCTTTGACTATGGTCTTAACCCGTCTCCGCGCCAGGGCGAAGCACAAGGCGCCTTCCATTTCGCGATAGGAGCAGCATTCTAGAATGGAAAAGTGCACGATTTGGGGGCAAATCCGTCCATATTACCCGCATGCTTGAAACGTCCGCTTTCATCCATCGCTTCGTACCGGGAGAAGAAGACGGCCCCGTCTTGCTTCTCTTGCATGGCACCGGTGGAGACGAAAATGACCTGCTCGATCTTGGCGGTTCGTTGCTTCCTGGCGCGGCACTGCTTAGCCCAAGAGGAAAGGTCCTTGAAAATGGAATGCCCCGCTTCTTTCGTCGCCTCGCCGAGGGTGTCTTCGATGAGGCTGATCTGATCCAACGCACTCACGAACTCGCCGACTTCGTCGACGCTGCCCTCGCAGAATACCAACTGCAAGGTCGAAGGGTTGTCGCTGTGGGTTACTCAAACGGCGCGAATATCGCGGCCAGCATTCTCCTCTTGCGGCCGAGCACCCTGGGTGGCGCAATCCTCCTGCGTGCCATGATCCCACTCGTGCCAGCCACTTTACCAAATCTCGCCGGAGTCCCGATATTTCTCGCCGCCGGAAAGAGGGATTCGTTCGTCCCTCCACAAAATACAGAGCAACTCGCTGCGATGCTTCGGAATGCCGGCGCTGAAATCACCCTCCATTGGAGTGATACTGGTCATCAGCTCAACCTCGAAGAGGTTGACCAAGCAAGGAGCTGGCTGAACGCCAAATTTCCTGATCGATGATGGAAGTATGTAACACGTAATGAAATTGTAATGGATGTTTCTTACGGGAAAGACATACACCAGAACTTTCACGCTGAGTTTTTAAAGTCCCCAAGAAAGGTGCAGGAATTCTCTCGCCAAGTTTGATGGACACGCACGCTACAGAGTTCTCATTGTCTGTGCTAGACCTTTGTCCGATCTTGGCTGGAGGTTGTGCTGCAGATGCTTTTCGAAGGTCTCTTGACCTTGCGCGTCATGCCGAGGGCCTTGGTTATGACCGGTTCTGGGTGGCTGAGCATCATAACATGCCCGGAATTGCGAGTGCCGCGACGGCGGTGGTGATTGGGCACATCGCGGAGGGAACCTCGAGAATTCGTGTCGGTTCGGGTGGTATCATGCTCCTTAATCACGCTCCGCTCGTTATCGCCGAACAGTTTGCAACCTTGGAAGCACTGTATCCTGGCCGGATTGATCTCGGCCTTGGCAGGGCGCCTGGCACCGACCAAGCCACGACGCGTGTGCTTCGTGGAAACGCGGATGCTTCCGGAGAGAACTTTCCTGAGAAACTTGATGAACTGCGGAGCTTTCTTGAGTCGCCATCACCGGGACAGCGAATCCGCGCGGTGCCCGGAGGTGTCAAAATTCCGATCTGGCTCTTGGGATCGGGCGGGTTCAGCGCTCAACTGGCTGGGCATCTCGGATTGCCCTTTGCGTCGGCGGGTCATTTTTCGCCTGATAACATTCTTGCCGGGTTGGAACTGTACAGGCGTAATTTTCGTCCTTCGGCTGCAATCGATGAGCCTTTCGCAATGGTCGGGATCAACGTTTTTGCCGCCGAAACGGACAAGGAGGCGGCACGCCTGGCCACATCGCATCTTCAGGCGCATCTCAGTCTGGCTCGGGGAGTTCCCATCGAGCTTCCTCCGCCAGTTGACAACATCGAGGAACTCGTGCCGGACGGCCTTGGAAACTTCCCTTTTTTGCGAAGTTCGATAATTGGAGGTCCAGATACCGTGCGGGCAAAATTGCGTTCGTTGATGGAAGACACACGAGCTGACGAACTGATGATCCATTCGATGATTTTTGATCATGCCGCGCGACGGCGCAGCTATGAGATCGTTATGGAGGTGGCCGGCTCTGGTCGCACGTAATCCACTCGAAAGGTCATCGGCGCACGCGACTCGTCACCCGACTCGGGCGTCGGCAATCTGTTGCTGATGGTGTAGGGTTGCTTCATGCACCTGCATGGCATCCATCATCTCACAGCGATTACAGCGAACGCCAGAGGCAACCATGCCTTCTACACCGACGTTCTCGGAATGCGTCTCGTCAAGAAGACCGTTAACCAGGATGACGTTTCTGCCTACCATCTCTTCTATGCAGACGGGAAGGGGAGTCCGGGCACAGATTTGACATTCTTCGATTGGCCGGCCGCACCCGAGCAGCGAGGCACTCACAGCATCGTGGGCACCGGACTGCGTGTGGCGGGAGACACCGCGTTACAATGGTGGACGCAACGCCTCAAGAGTCGCAATGTTCCTCACGACGACGTTGTTGAACGCGACGGCCGCCTTACGCTGGATTTCGAGGATCCGGAGGGTCAGCGATTCAGCTTGGTCGATGATGGCGGAAATGGCGACGCAAATCCGTGGGATCGAAGTCCCGTGCCCGCCGAACATCAGATTCGCGGCCTCGGACCGATTGCGATCAGCGT
>DATDAX010000346.1:0-11064 GCA_036525175.1 Terrimicrobiaceae bacterium
CCGAATCCTCTGTGGCTGTCGTGGAGAATTCGAGCACCCCAGTGGCGCGCCGGAGTAAGGGTGATCTTCAGGGTGCCATGTTCAAAACTTTGCCAACTGCGCAGTTCGTGGACCCTATTGAATCCCAGGCCATGGACGAGATTGCCGACATGTTCGGGTACGGCTATGGGTTGGTCGCTGGCTATGGCGCGCAAGGTGCGGCGGTCCAAATGATCGAAGTGTGCATGGGTGACCAGCACGAGATCGATGGCAGGGAGATCGCGGAGTTCGATTCCCGGGTGCTTGATCCGCTTGATGACTTTAAGCCACTTCGCCCAGTTGGGGTCTATGAGCACACTGTGCTCGGGCGTTTGAATGAGAAACGATGCGTGTCCGATCCAGGTCACACAGAACTTTCCAGCGGGAAGATCGGGGAACACGGGCTTGATGCGGTGACCGTGACGTCTGGTGAAGAGGGAGGGGATGACGACCTCTGCAAGAAAGTTTCGTCTGTGCCACCCGTCGCCCAGCCGCATGTCCACGTGATTTTGCGGCTTTGCGCGCTTTCCTCTTCTCAACAACGGGCGCACCATAGGCTTCGAACGATTCTTGAATGATTTCGAACGAAAAGCAAATGTTGCGCGCAAAAATGAAGGCCGTGGTGCGAGACTTCTCTGAGAAGGTCCCTGCCTCGCAACACATTCGCGAGCACCTTCGCCTCCTTTCGTCATGGAAATCCGCGCAGGTCGTCTTTTGCTTTGCGCCTATGGCGGGAGAGCCTGACTGGCTCGGCGAAGAGTTACCTGAGGACAAGCTGCTTGCGTATCCGAGAATTGGGGAGGACGGGATGCTGCTGTTCCTTTTTGCATCCGATTTTTCAACTGGGGCTTGGGGTGCTAGAGAACCTGTGGGCGGGACGGTTGCTTCGGCGCCTGACCTCGTGCTGGTTCCGGGTCTGGCTTTCGACGCAACGGGCGCGCGGCTGGGAAGAGGAAGGGGATTCTACGACAGGTGGCTGGGGGCAAATCCGTCGGTAACGTCGCTCGGCGTCTGCTTCAAGTGTCAGATACTGGAGAGTCTTCCTTCCGAAGCGCACGATGCGCGCGTGGACGCGATCTTGACCGAGGATGGAGTCCTTCTGCCTTGAGGCGGTTGTAACGCGAGGCATCGGGCCGCAGCAGGATCGCCGCTTTTGCCGCGCCTACGTTTGCATCCGCAATGGCGCGCCGGAGGAGAACAAGGGACGCTGTGGCGTCGGAGAGCGCATCGTGCCAGCGGAAACCGGGAAGTGCCCTGCGAAGATCTTGTTCCAGGCCAAGGTCGAGGACGAGATCGCCGAGAGCGAAGGATTTCTTCTCCGGCCAGACCGCCCGGGAAATCTTCAAGGTATCAACCCATGGACCAAAACCGTGGAAGGGAAATGCGCGCAGAAACCTTCTCTCCGTTGCGGAACCATGGGCAACGAGCCAGCGATTCTGGAGCAGTCTGTGGACCTCGGGCCAAAGGTCAGGCAATCGCGGTGACCCGGCAAGATCCTTCGCGCAGATGCCATGCACCTTGCGCGCCGCCCAGGTAATCGGCTGATCCGTAAAGAGGAAGCTTGAGAAGCTTTCGGAGATCTCGAGGCCGCGCATCAAGGCGATCCCAATCTGGACCGGTACTTCAGTGCTTCCTCGACGGATTCCCGCGCTCTCAAAGTCGACAGCGGCAAAAGAAATCTCCGCGACAGTCATGCGACCTGGCTGCGGCGATCAGCGCTTGGCGGCTCTTCCAAGAGCATGCCCGACGCTTTTAGGGCTGGAATCGACTCAGAAGTTGCTCCGTCGTTTCCCAATCCATGCATGAATCGGTGATTGAAACGCCATACTTCAGCGCCGAGGGATCATTGCCCAGCGATTGCCCGCCAAAATTGATGTTGCTCTCGAGCATGGCGCCGATGATTTCCCGGCGGCCGGATGCGCGCTGGCCTACGATGCTCTCCCAGACCTTCGGTTGCCGGACGGGATCCTTGCCGGAATTTGCGTGGCTGCAGTCCACCATCAGCATCGGGTGCAGGCTGCTCTTTTTCAGTGATTCGCAAACGGCCAACACATGGTGAGGTTCGTAGTTGGTTCCATCGCGTCCGCCGCGAAGGACGACATGGCTGTCCGGATTGCCGGTTGTCTTGATTATGCTGGTCGAACCATCCTGGTCGATTCCAAGAAAGCTATGCGGCGTCCTGGAACTTTTCATGGCGTCGATGGCAGTTTGGACGCTGCCGTCGGTGCCATTTTTGAAGCCGATAGGCATCGAGAGTCCGCTGGCCATTTCGCGATGTGTTTGAGACTCAGTCGTGCGTGCGCCAATGGCAGCCCAACTTATGAGCTCTGCAATGTATTGCGGAACGATCGGATCAAGAAACTCCGTTCCGGCGGGGACGCCAAGATCCGCGATATCGAGCAGGATCTTTCGCGCGAGGGTGAGGCCATAGGCCATATCGCACGAATCATTCATGAGAGGATCGTTGATGAGACCCTTCCAGCCGACGGTCGTGCGGGGTTTCTCAAAATAGACGCGCATCACCACGAAGATGCGATCGGCGACCTCGCGGCTCAACGCGGCCAGGCGACCGGCGTAATCGAGGGCGGCGACAGGATCATGAATCGAGCACGGTCCGACGACGACCAGCAGGCGATCGTCTTCGCCGCGAATGATGGCGCGCGCCTGCTCGCGCCCGCGGAGCACGGTTTCCATCTGAGAGCGGCTAGCCGGGCACTGTTCCTTGATTTGCGCAGGAGTGATGAGCCGGGTGACTCCGCGAACACGGAGATCCTCCAACGGCAGCGCGGACATCGAAGCGCCTTGCGCTTCAGTTGCTTGTTGGGTCATAGAGATAGACACGAAACTATCCCCAAAACGAGCCAGCTTGCAACACGTCGTTGAAAAGATGGAACGCGAGAGATAGGCTGATCGGATGTCAGTAGCTGCTCAGCCGCCCGCCGGACGCACCCAGCGCCGGGTTGAGGGACTCTTCCTCCTGGCCGCGCGGGCGAGGGCAGCGGGTCGCAGGATGATGCGTCGGCTGATGCGTAAGCCGCGCACGGTCGCCGAAAGTCCCAACTTGCTGCCAACGCTCATTAAGGTCTTCGCGGCCTTCGCACGGGTGGAAGGGGAGCTTCTCGAAGAAGAAATCGACTCCAGCCTGGGCTTTCTTCGCTACGACTATCCGGACACTGTCTATTCCGAATTGCGAAAGCTCTTCCGCGAGGCTCTTCACGAACACCAGGACCTCAACGCAATAGCCCAGCAGCTCTCCGCAAACCTGGATGACGAGCGAAAGATCCTTCTTGGAGTGCAGCTCTATGATCTCATCTCGAAGGCCGGCCTAAAGCAGGAGCAAGTTATTGCATATTATTCTTTTATGTCGCAGCTCGGGATGGCTGCCCAAGCGATTGACATCGTTTACCAGCTCAACGCCAACGACCAGAACGATGTCGGGATCTATCATCAAGGGACCTCGCCTCTCGAAGTCGTCAGTTTCGGGCCGCCGGACAATTGCGACGTCTTGCTTCCCGGGCTGAGCGGCACGGAACGGATTCTGGCCTATCGGTATAAGGATCTTGTTATCCTCAAGAACCTTAGTGGCCGCAACCTGATCGTCCAAGGCCGGGTCTTGAAGCATGGCGACTTCTGTCGAATCTTCGCGGGCCAGCGTATTCTCATCGATGACCAGGTGCTCACCCACCAAGACCTTGTCTTCTATTTCAACGCCCGGAAGAACGTCTCGCTGCCGCAGATTTTTGTCACGGTCAAGGAGGATGACGAGGTGCGATTGGAGAAGAACCGCTCACGCGACTCCTGTCTGGAGGTGACCTTCGGATTGCGGGTCCGGGTGACGGCGTTAAAGGATGTCGACGCCGTTCTCAAGGGGGTGCGGCTCAGCGAGGGGACGAGCGTTGAGGCCACGCTCGAGGACAACATCATTTTTCACAATGACAGCGAGCTGGATCTTGGCGACCTGCGGCGTCGGGCGCGCCAGTTTGGCGGGCGCTTCCAGCTCAAGACATCCAAGAGCGAGTACCTGGTCTCCAACAACCCGGGTCTGCTCGAAGAGGATGACATATTGCTTTCGCCAGGGACTGGTGGCGATGTTCTCCTGAAGATCTACTGTGACTACGACCGCAAGGAAGGTCGCGTCGAGGTTTTACAGACGGATCGCCCGATTCTCGTTCGCGGGGTGCCTGTCCGAAACTTTGCGCCGCTTTCCGATGGCGACACCATTCGGATCGACGCCGGGCAGGTCCTGCGCTGCAACTTCAGCGAGCGGTTGCTCGAAGAGGAACGCAACATCATTCGCTCGCTTGAAGTTCGTGACCTGGTCTGCCGGTTCCGCAACGGGCAGGTCGCTATCGACGGCATCTCGTTCTCGGTGCAGCGAGGGGAGATGGTCTGCGTGATGGGCGCCAGCGGAAGTGGAAAGAGCACGCTGATGAGCGCTCTCTCAGGCCAATTTCAACCGGCCCAGGGAGATGTCCTTTTCAACGGGCGCTCGCTCTATGCGAATCGCGAATCGCTGCGCAAATATGTCACCTACATTCCGCAGCACGACGCGTTCGACGAACACCTTACCATCGAGGAAAATCTGGACTTTGCCGCGGCCCTCCGGGCGCCGCATCTTTCCGGCCGCGAACGACTGCGCCGCATCGACGGAAAACTTGCTGAACTTGGCCTGAACGAGCGCCGCAACTTTGTGGTTGGAGCGGCGCACAAGAAGACGCTTTCCGGCGGCGAGCGGAAGCGGTTGAACATCGGCCTGGATATGATCAGCTCGGCCGACGTCTATCTGTTCGACGAGCCCACAAGCGGCCTTTCATCGAAGGATTCCGAGCATGTCATCGAGATCATCCGCGGCATGTCTCACAACAAGATTGTGCTCGTCACGATCCACCAGCCGACTTCGAAGATCTTTCAGATGTTTCACAAGGCGGTGCTTCTGGATCGGGGCGGCAAGCTGGTTTTCTTCGGGACGCCTCAGGAGATGTTGAAGTATTTCGCGGCGGCCGAGCACCAGCAACATTATGGTGCCGAACTTGGAGCTTGCGAGGCATGCGGCACAACGCGGCCGGAGTTCATATTCGACGTTCTTGAGACGCCGCTGCGCGATCTCTCAGGCGACATCATCCTCGAGGAAAACAATCGCGGCCAGCTCGTCCCGGCCCGCCGCTATTCGCCAGACTACTGGCGGGACAAATACGAAGCGTTCCGCTTGATGAAGGAGGTTCAGACCGCGCCAACGCCTCGCGAGGCCCCGCCGCCCATTCCCGCGGGAACGAAGCGCCGCGAACCGCTGCGCTGGCGTGAGGAATGGAAGCAGTTTGGTGTTCTGTTCAAACGCGCCTTCTTCAGCAAGATGCGCAACAATGCCAACCTCCTCCTTACTCTCCTTGCGGCGCCCGTTCTGGCCCTGCTCATCGGATTCGTGCTAAGGCATTCCGAAAGTCAGAACTACGACTTCGCGTCCGCTTTTCACATTCCAGTCTATCTGTTCCTGGCTTTGGTCGTGGCTATGTTTCTCGGCCTCACCAACAGCGTTGACGATATCACACGGGACCGGCCAGTCCTTCTGCGCGAGCGCAATCTTAACGTGCGCCTGGGTTACTACATTTTGGCGAAGGGGATCACCCTAGCGGCATTCGCGGTCATCCAATGCATTCTCTTTACCATTGTGGGCAATGTGCTTCTCTCCGTACGGGGGGTGTTCTGGGTCGTTTTCTGGGCCATGTTTCTCACGACGATGAGCGGGGTGGCGATAGGATTGGTCATCTCGGCACTCGTGAACGAGAGCAAGACCGCCGTCCTGGCGATTCCGGTAGTTTTGATACCGCAGATTATTTTGGCTGGTGCGCTGATCAAGTACGAGGACATGAATCGCGATCTCGACTTCATTTATTCGATTCGGCAATGGGCTGAGCGCCATCCGGGAAGCGCAATGGAACCGCGCAGCGACCTGAAAGTCCCCTTCATCTGTTCGCTCATGCCGATGCGGTGGTCTTACGAGGCCCTGATCTTCGCGCAGTCCAAGCTCAATCCGCTTACAAGCCGGCAGGAAAATATTCAGTCGCAGATCGACAAACTTGCGGCGATGCCCAACCCGTCTCCCGCGCAGGAGGAACGTCTGGAGGATCTGAAGGACCTTCTGGCGATTCTTTCCGGACTGCAGGCGAAGTCTCCTGCGGCCCTCGCCAAGAAATTCGCGGATATTGACGCAGTCATCAAGGGCGGGCCTTTCGACAGGAAGAAATTTCGAACGGGCGAGCGCGGGATTACGGCCGAGCAGCTTTATGTAAACCAGAAGATCACAGACCTGATCTCCAAGGCTGAGATGGAACAGAGTGATTACCGCAACGACTCCGCGGGCCACGGGCCTCTCAACGTCTTTTTCGGACCTGTGAAGGAATATTTTGGCTTTCAAATTGGCCTTCTCTGGTTCAACACCGGAGTGCTCGTCGTTTCCACCCTTGCCATGTTCTTTGTCCTTTGGCTGCTCCTGAACCACCAAGTGCGAAGCCGACCTGCCTGAGCGGCGCGCGCGGCGCTCTTTTTAGCCGCATTCCGCGACATGAAGATTCCCCTTGAAGACAACTACGCAGACATCCTCTCAAAGGCCCGCCGCGGAATAGGTCTCGATGTCGGCACACTCTCCATCAGGGCGGGTTTGTCGGCGGCTCTGACAGACCAAATTCTGGGCGGATCCTTCAACGAGCCCGGCGTGCGTGCCCTCGCCGGTGTGCTCAACCTCCACCCTGACCGCCTCGCCGCGATCGGGAGGACCGATTATCGACCTGCGGAAATAGCTCTGATGGACGGTCTTTCCCAGTTTAATACCCCCTTTGAGGATATGACTGTTAATTCCTACCTGGTGTGGGACCCCGGTTCGAAGAAAGCTGTCGCGTTTGATACTGGAGCAGACTGCGACGGCATGCTTGATGCCATAGATGCGCGCGATCTGAAGCTCGAACTTGTTTTGCTGACCCACTCCCACGGCGATCACATCCTGGAGCTCGACCGGTTGAAGGAAAGAACGGGCGCGCAAGCCTGGATCAATGAACGAGAACCCGTTACTGGAGCCCAGTCCTTTGTCGTGGGACATAAGTTCCGGGTGGGCTCGCTGGCCATTGAAACCCGATCAACGTGGGGCCATTCGCCCGGGGGAGTCACCTACGTGGTGCGGGGTCTGGCGCGCACGGTGGCGATCGTGGGCGATGCGATCTTCGCGGGCTCCATGGGCGGAGGCGGCGTATCGTATCAGGACGCGCTGAAGACCAATCGCGAGAATATCCTGTCGCTGCCCGACGAAACCGTTCTCTGCCCCGGGCACGGACCTCTCACCACGGTAGGAGAACAGAAGAAAGTGAATCCATTTTTTCCGGAGCTAGGAAAGGACTAACCTATGAATACCATCGGATTTGTCGGCATCGGACGAATGGGCTCTAACATGGCCCGTCGCGTAAAGGATCAGGGCTATGCAATCGGCGCAGTCTACGATATCCGCACTGACGCTGCCAATCAGCTGGCCGCCGAACTCGGTTCGACACCGTGCAAGCGCCTCTCAGAGGTCACCGCAGCGTGCGACGTTGTGATAACTGTCGTCACCGACGACGCCGCGATGCGCTCCATTTTCGGTCTTAGCGGCGAGACCGACCATCTGCTGGTCGACTCTGCCAAAAAGATTTTCATCAACTGTGCGACCATCTCACCGCAGTGTCATGTTGATGTCGAGAAGGCCGCACACTCCGCCGGCGCTCACTCGCTCGAGGCTTGCATGGCCTCAAGCATTACTCAGGCGCGCGAAGGGACGCTCTATCTGATGGTGGGTGGCGACGAGGACGTCTTCAAGAAGGTTGAGCCGATCATGCGCCACATGAGTACCGCGCTTCGGCATGTCGGCGGCACCGGCCAGGCTGCCAAGGTTAAGGCGCTGGTCAACATGGTGATGAACATCAATACCGCCGGACTCGCCGAAGGCCTTGGCTTGGGCGATGCACTCGGTCTCGACCTCACGATGCTGCGGGAGATCTTCTCCCAAACCGGAGCCAACTCACGCGTCTTGGAGACGGACGGCGAAGATATGCAGAATCGGGATCATTCTTGCTTTTTCTCTGCAGCACATGCTGCAAAGGATTCCGGCATCGCGCTAAGTCTGGGCCGCGCCGCCGGGCTCGACCTGCCGCTCGCTGAGGCAACCAAGGCTCAGTACGACCGGATGGTGTCCGCGGGCCTCGGGGAACTCGACAAATCCGGCATCGCAGAGCTCACGTTTCGCGGTAGAGGAAAAAAGGCCTGATTTCGCGACCACCTCAGCTGACCTCGCGAATTGTCGCCTGCTTGCCTGGCGCGCATGTCCGGGGACATCTGTTTTCCTTCGCCGCGTCCTCCATCAAAACGCCTGGAGAGTAGCCCTCTCCTGGCAAAACGGCACCTCTCCCAAAAACATTGTCGCCGCGGTACCTCTCGGACACCGCGGCGACAGCTGCTTCCGCCCCTGTCGATACCCCTATCGACCCTCTTTGGAAATCTTTCCCTTTAACCCTGAAAGAAGATTAGTTCATTATTGGTGTATGGCAAACGATTTTTTCCACGAAGGGTCATTCTTGTAAACATCATATTATATATAATATTTTATACCAAGCATTTATACCAAATTAGAAAACCTCATTTCATGCTCGGATTTTTTAGGAGGAGTAGGTCGACGATCGGTTTATTAATTCGGGATATGCGACTCGCAAAGCTCGACGATTGGCCCCTGAAGGGTATATCTGTTGCGCAGGTGTATGAGTGACGCCGAAAAATCTGTCAGGAAAGTTGATGGCCGATCTGGCATCCTTGGGAGGTGGCGCGCTTAGAGGGAGGTCGAATGGCGAACACGTTCCGCACAGTGTTGCCTACCGACGAGGAGCGGAGGGCGGCTGGGCGTGCGCTGCGAAGCAAACTCAAGCGTGGTGAGTTAGGTCGATGGCGACCCAAGCCCGACCGAGAGGATCCGGTAGATCTTATTGAAGAGGCTCACTCGGGACGGCTCGAGAGGCTCGTACCCGTGCGGGTCGGCCGAATGATGGTTTCGCCATACGCGTTCCTGCGTGGGGGAGCTTCCCTGATGGCCGAGGATTTCAATGCAATGCCCAGGACGGGAGTCGAACCGGTCATCTGCGGCGATGCCCATTTGGGAAATTTCGGGTTTTATGCATCGCCGGAGCGCGACCTGGTCTTCGACCTCAACGACTTTGACGAGGCGCATCCCGGGCCGTGGGAGTGGGATCTCTGGAGGCTGACGACCAGCATTTGGGTTGCCGGCCGCCAAAACGGCCTTGCTGAAGGAACTTGCGAGGATGCCGTGTTGTGGTGCGCGGCGGCGTACCGCCGCCAGATCGCCCGACTTGCTGAGAAGCCATTGCTCGCTCGCTCATTCGACAGGATGGATATCGACCGGATGCGGCTCGAAATGGCGGACTGGTCGCTGCGGGCGGAGATTGAGAGATCAGCGAACCTCGCTCGTCACCGGACCAGCGACCGTGCGCTGCCCAAGTTGACGCGCGAATCCGATGGCGTTCGTCGCATGGTCGAGCAGCCGCCGGTTGTCACCCATGTGTCCGATGACGAGAAGAATCGCATCATCGATGGCCTCGAGGCATACTGGACGACGCTTCCCCAGCATTGGCGCCGTGTCCTCGGATCGTATGTTTTTGTCGACGTCGCCCATAAGGTGGTCGGTGTGGGCAGTGTGGGACTTCGAGCGTTCGTCGTGCTGTTACAGGGGAACGGCACGCAAGACATGCTCTTCCTGCAATTGAAGCAGTCGAGGCGCTCATGCGTCGCCCCGTTCGTACACGGTGACGCCGCCTGGCATGCCCACCAAGGGCAGCGTGTCGTCGAGTATCAACAAACGCTCCAGACCGTCAGTGACCCACTGCTAGGCTGGACCACCGTGGATAAACGCGACTACTACGTGCGCCAGTTTCGCGATATGAAGGGCGCGGTCACTGTTGAGGGTATGGATGGCTCCGCGCTCGTGGATTATGGGCGCATCTGCGGAGCCCTGCTTGCCAAGGGTCACGCGAGGTCAGCCGATCCCGCCACCCTCTCGGGCTACCTCGGCAAGGGCGACGCCGCCGATCGCGCATTCGCACGCTTCGCACGCGCCTATGCAGACCAGACCGAAGCCGATCACCAAGCACTCCAGCAGGCTGTCAAATCCGGCCGGCTTCCGGCAGAGCATGGCGTATAGAATCCGCCTCGGACCCGGCTGGAACGCCAAATATGCGTAGGGTTCCGTAAGCTTCCATGAACAACGATACGTTGGTCGTGACGCGGCGTGACCCCGGATTGGCGAACGCGCGTCAGGCTCTGAGCCTTGCGATCGGAGCGCTCGCAGTCGCCTCGCTGGTTCTCCAACATGGTTTTGAATTTGGGCGCCGTTTTGGTTCTTTGTTTAAGTGGGTTGATTTCTTCCTGGCCTTCGGCTTTGGCGTGATGCTCCTCATGCATCTCTTGACCGCCAGGAATCGGCGTAGCGCGATTCATGAGCGTCGCTTCGAACTTTTCATTCTCGGAGGCTGTACGGTCTTGTTGTTGCTGGCGCCGGTTCTGCCTGATGAATTGCTTGCAGACATATTTCCGGGGCTCGCTTACCGCAGTGGCTTCGACATGATTTCCGGGGCGGTGCAGTTGTTTCTGCTGGGCAATATCAGCATGCAGCTCCTTCGCCTGATTCAGGGGATCTTTGCGGCCGGCGTTCGGCCAGAAGTCGTGTTGGCGGGCTCGTTTGCCGCCCTGATCCTGGTGGGAACGCTCTTGCTGCTCCTTCCGACGGCTGGCGGGATCGCCACCGCGCCAGTTTCGCCCATGGATGCGTTGTTTACGTCTACAAGTGCGGTGTGTGTGACGGGGCTTGGCGTTCGCGACACCGGCACCGCCTTTTCCGACTTCGGTCAGTTGATCATCCTCGCACTCTTCCAGATCGGAGGATTGGGGATTGTCACATTTGTCGCCTTCATCTCGGTGTTCTCCGCGAAGACGCTGCCCGTGCCGCAAATGGTGGCATTCAGACGG
>DATDAX010000347.1:0-6553 GCA_036525175.1 Terrimicrobiaceae bacterium
TGTCAATGGATCAAACCTCAAGAACTTGCTCCTGATTGCCATCGCTCCACGGAACAAACCGTCGATGAAGCACAATCAAAAAAAGATCGGGTCTAAACCCACGCTGCGCAGTTTATTGGCGTGTCGGATTCCCGCAATAGGAAAGTTCGCGACCTCTGGAAGCGAGACCGGGCGCAGACGCCGGCGAGTTTGAAGATCCTTCGGATGGACGAAAAGGTAATTTGGTCCAAACGTTTGCATCGGGACCGCAACTAACGCTAGAGATCCCACAATGAGCGAAGAAGGACACCCTACACCCGCCCAAGATTCACTGCGTCAGACGTGGGAGGAACATCTGCGGCACGAATCCGAAACAAAAAAACACCGAAGAAACACTCGCCGATCTCGCGGACCCTCGGTTCCGACCGACTAGTGGACGAAATGATCTTCAAGTTCAGCCACACCGTCCGCATGGACTGGACGCTACCAGAGCTTGCTCCGACTGGCAGACCCGTGGAGGTCCCGCTGGTCGCCATCATCCGGTTCAGGGGAGCCCAAGTCGTCCCTGAGCACATCTACCTGGATCAAGCCTGCGTGCTTGTCCAACTCGGCCTGCTTGAAACGGGAAGCCTGCCCGTTGCCGGAGTGGAAAGCGCGCGCAAGGCGATGGATCAAAGCCTGCCCTCAAACGCGCTGATTGAGCGGGCCGAACAGCCTCAATTGGATATTCGCGGTGAGCGCATCCCAGACTCAGTCGTGTGCCAACGCTCCGTCGCCGATGAGACACCGGTAGGCCTTTCCGTTGTGGCCCGTTCTTTCAAAGTACTCGGCCTCGACGATCTTCGCGATCTCGTCAATTGAGTTTAGGTCAACGAGGGCAACGATAGCGCCGCCAAAGCCTCCGCCCGTGAGGCGCGCGCCGTAGACGCCTTTTTGGGCACAGGAAATCTCGACCAATGCGTCAAGCTCGGGAGTGCTATTCTCAAAATTCTCTATCGAGCTGCGGTGTGACTCGCGCATGAGTTTGCCAAACGCGGCGGCATCGTGGCGCCTGAGATGTTCGACAGCTTGGAACACGCGTTCGTTCTCGCCGATAATGTGTGCCGCGCGCCGTTTTACGAGCGCTGGCATGATCGCGTTGGCAAGCTGGGCACTCGTAGCATCACGAAGGGCCGGTACTCCCAGAATCTCGGCGGCCTCAAAGCATTGGTCCCGTCGCTCGTTGTATTCGCCGCCGGAGAGCGCATGCTTGACACCGGAGTGGACAATCAGCAAACCGACCCCTGGAGGAAATGGCACGTTTTCGACCGTCTCGGCGCGGCAATCGAGGAAAATGGCGTGATCTTTCTTTCCAAAAATCGATGACACCTGATCCAGTAGCCCGCAACTGACGCCCACGTATTCGTTCTCCGCCTTGCGGCACAACCTCGCAAGATCAATAGGCGGAACGTCAAACTCGAAAAGACGCATTAGAAGAACACCCATGCTAACCTCAATGGCCGCAGAACTGGAGAGACCGGCGCCGAGCGGGAGGGTACTGGAGAACTCCGCCTCGAATCCTCCAATGGGATAGCCGCCATCATTAAGAACTTTCGCCACTCCCAGCGGGTAATCCGCCCAACTGTCGTCCGGAGCAAGCTTGTCCAGGGCAGCGGCAACCACCCCTGAGATCCCTTCACTGGAGAGGACGATCCTGTCGTCCGTGCGAGGCCGCCCGCGGGCGGAAATGCCGAGGTTGATCGCCGCGGAGAGTACCACCCCACCGTTGTAGTCAGTGTGGTTGCCGAGAAGCTCGACACGGCCAGGTGCAAAGGAAGAAGCAGACTGCATGACCTCCTTGGCTACATGATTTGCCCTGCAGCGACAATAGCGGGGATCAAGCTTGCCAATGTGCAAGCTTCTGGCAGATTCGATTCAGAAACTTATAGGCATATGTCCGAGACAAATAGCGAACAATCAGGCGATATCGCGCACGGAAAATTGGAAAGCGGCGCTGATCACGCCAAGCAGGCACTCAGCGCGGCAAGCGAAGCCACCAAGACGGTCAGTGAGACCGTGAAAAAACAAGCGCATTCCGCTTATGAGGTCAGCCGCGAGCACCTTACGGCTGCAGCCAAGGACGTTACCGATGCCGCCGCGGCGAAGTACGAAGAGCTCCGTGGACAGGCCAGAGTGGTTGCGGACGACTACAAGGGCCGGGCACAATCCGCATGGAGTGATGCCACGGTTAAGGCGCATAATTTCCAGAGCGATGCAGAGACTTACATTCGAAGCTATCCGCTCAAATCAGTGGGCATTGCGGTCGGTATTGGCTTCGTGCTAGGGGTGATCTTCCGCCGCTAACCTTGAGCTAGGATGGCGGAGACTGTATTACCGCCTTCCGCGGACGCGCGGGAGACGCCACAGGGCGCTTTGTCTGAGCTTCTGAGATTTGCGGGCTCCTTCGGAAGGCATGTCCAAGGGCTTGTCCAGCTTGCGAGCCTCGAAACGAAGGAGGCTGCGATGGTTGGCCTTCGACTGCTGGCTCTTATCATCGCCAGCGTCGTTTTCGCCGTCTTCGGCTACATCCTCGTTCTGTTCTTCATCGCATTTCTCTTCGCGATCGTATTTGGAGTTTCCTGGATCTGGATATCACTTGGTCTCGCGCTGCTGCACCTTGCGGGCCTCGCGATCTGCGCTCTTATGGCCAAGAAGTATTTGCGCTCCCCGATGTTCAAGGCTACCGCGGCGGAGTTGAAGCGGGATTTTGACGCGTTGAAGACTTTCAAATCATGACAAAGGAAGAGATCTTATCCGAACTTTCGATGAGCCGCGCTGCGATCACCCGGGAATACGTGGCGGTTCGCACCGAATTGGACTTCAAGTCCAAACTTGACAACCTTGTGCGCCGCAAACCCTACGCGTGGCTTGGCGGCGCTGCCGCTCTGGGTTGGTTTCTTGCAGGGCCGAAAACCAAGACCCGCGTCGTGACCAAGGTCGTCAAGCCAAACGGCACACCTGTCGTCGTTAAAGAAAAAAAGAAGCGGCGGGCAGGCTTGATTGCGCTCTTTCTTGGTGTGATTCGGTTTGCATTTCCTTTGCTCAGGCCTGCGCTGACGGCCTATGCTGGCCGCTTCTTCGCCGGTATGGCAACGAAACTTCCGAAGTAGTTCTCCGAGGCCTGCCAAGGGAATAAGGGTCATTGCACAGAATCCACCATCCGAGCCCTTCAGGAATGTATCGCAACGTGGCTATCCACTCGACATCGTGAGTTCCCATATCGCCGATGATTCCGGAATCCAAGTCGTAGGAGAAGATCGGGCGCCGACGCTCGATCATGTGGATCAATATCTCATGGTGGGCAAGGAGTCCGGAGCGTCGGACATTCATTTGGCCGTCAGCTCTCGGCCGGCTTGGCGAAGATTTGGAGTCCTCGAGCCCATCTGGCTCCAAGCGCCAGTCCTGACGGCGGTGGACACTGAGCGGCTTGCCACGAGTTTTTTGACGGACGCCCAGTGGCGGACCATCGCCGATCGGGGCGACGTGGACTTCGCTTATTCGAACTCTTTCGGCAGATTCCGCGCTTGCATCGTGAAACAGCGACTCGGCTACGACCTCACCTTTCGCATCATTAGTAGCCGAGTCAAAACGATGAGCGAGCTCGGCCTGCCACCTCAGCTAAAGTTGCTGACCCAGTATCAGAACGGTCTGGTGCTGGTGACCGGGTCCGTGGGCAGCGGCAAGAGCACCACGCTGGCTGCCCTGGTTGAGGAAGTGAACCTCACTCGGCGCGATCACATCATTACCCTCGAAGACCCGATCGAATACCTCATTCCCTCAAGTCACTGCCAGGTCACCCAACGCGAAGTTCACACGCACACAATTTCCTTCAGCGCCGCGCTTCGCGCAGCACTGCGCGAGGATCCCGATGTCATCATGGTCGGCGAGATGCGCGATCTTGAGACAATTTCACTTGCCATCACGGCTTCTGAAACCGGGCACCTTGTGCTGGGCACTCTGCACACGAGTAACGCTGCCCGAACTCTGGACCGCGTGCTTGACGTTTTCCCGAATGACCAGCGCGAACAGATCCGTATCATGGTCAGTGAGTCGCTTCGCGGTATCATCAGCCAGCAACTTGTCCCGCGCGCGGACAATACCGGCCGCTGCCTTGCTATGGAAATTCTCATGAACAACCCGGCAGTCGGAAATCTCATTCGCGAGGGAAAAACCTTCATGCTTCCAGGAGTAATCCAAACGGGCAAAAAACAGGGAATGATCCTAATGGATGACTCTCTGCTGCAACTCTGCGAGGCCGGCCTGATCTCACGAGAGGAGGCCATGTATCGTGCCGAGAACAAGACGACGATGAAGCAGTCGCTGGGACACGTGTAGACATGCCGTATATCGACGATTTCTTTCATGCGCTGATTCAATCCGGGGGCTCGGATCTTCACCTTGCGCAAGGCCAACCGCCGAAAATCCGCCGTCACGGGGAAATCTTGCCGATTCGCGAAGAAACTCTCTCCTATGAGGAGATATCTTTCATGCTTAGCGAGATTTGCTCGCCAGCCCGCTGGCAGAGATTTGAAGAGCTAGGCGACCTCGATTTCGCCTACGAGATGGACGAAGAAAACCGGTTTCGCGTCAATTATCTCAAGCAAGTCCACGGCTACGGCGCCGTCTTCAGAATCATTCCCACCAGGATTAAGACTCTCGACGAGTTGGGGGTCCCCAAAGTGATCAAGACCTTCGGCGAAATGCGCGGAGGCATCGTTCTGGTCACCGGTCCCACGGGTTCCGGAAAGAGCACGACGCTCGCGGCGTTGATGGACTACATCAATATCAATTTTTCCCGCCACATCGTCACCATCGAGGAACCCATTGAATTCGTTCATCGCAACAAGCGAAGCGTCATTACTCAACGTGAGGTGCCCGAGCATGCCATCAGCTTTCCCGCGGGACTGAAGGCCGCCCTTCGAGAAGATGCCGACATCGTGCTGGTGGGTGAAATGCGCGATCTTGAAACCATCGCGCTCGCGCTGACCGCTGCCGAAACCGGATTGCTAGTCTTCGGCACACTCCATACCAACAACTCGCGCAAGACGGTGGACCGCATTATCGACGTTTTCCCGTCGGACCAGCAGGCTCAGGTGCGCACAATGCTTGCCGCCTCGCTGCGCGGAGTGGTCGCCCAACTCCTTCTTAAGAAGGCGGACGGCGCGGGACGCGTCGCCGTCAACGAAATCCTCGTCTCGAACAGCGCTGTATCCGCCATTATTCGGGAAGGCGCGACTCAGAAACTCCAGGATGTCATCGTCGCAGGGAAGGGCGAGGGAATGCAGTTCATGGACGATGCGATTTGGGACCAACTCGTCTCCGGCAACGCCTCACCGCACGAGGCCTATATGAAGGCCATCGACAAGCATCGGTTCAAACCTTTTTTGCCCGCGGAGGAAGCGGAACTGGCCCTCGCCGCCGGGGCCTATGAGGAACAACCCGGGAGAGGTGAAAAGAACAAGCGCCCACTCCTCGGCCGGCGATAGGGCATAGGATTCGCGAGAGAATCGGGATCTCTTCGTTGCGGCGGGCCGCGTCCCCACAACCGCATGACGGCGATGGGAAGATCTCCGCTGCTTTGACGAGTTCCAGCTCCAGCTTGACCATTAACAGGCCAGAAGGAATTCTCGCCCGATGCCCTCCGCAGAATTTGTGCTCGTGGACATCAGCAACTCATTCACAAAGGTTGCTTTCTCAAGCCGCGAACGTCTTGGCCGTTCGTTTCGCCTTCCCACGGGTGAACTCACGGCGACATCGCTGCGCAAGTTGCTCGGCACTCGAAAGGCAAAGCACGCTGTGGTGGCATCGGTAGTCCCATCCCGCAACAATCCCGTAGCGAAAGTGCTTCCGCCTTCGGTCTGCTGGGTAAGTCACAAGATTCCTCTTGGCGTGGGCATAGACTATCCGAAGCCCGAGACAATTGGTGCCGACCGACTGGCCAACGCAGCGGCCGCCGTAGCGCTCTACGGTTCGCCAGCCATCGTCGTGGATTTTGGCACGGCGGTGACTTTCGATGTCATTTCACCGGCCGGAACATATGCCGGCGGTGTCATCGCCCCTGGACTCAACGCTATGACAGATTACCTGCACAGGCAAACAGCCCTTCTGCCGCGCATCAGCCTCCGCGAACCGCGTCAGGCCGTCGGAAGGAGCACAGCGGAAGCCATGCGCTCAGGAGCAATCTATGGATACCGGGGGCTTGTCTCCGAAATCCTCCGCCAGCTTCTCAAAGAAATCCCCTCAAAGATCCCCATCCCGCTAATCGCCACAGGCGGCGACGCCAAGCTCATTGCGGGAAGCACAGGTCTGTTTTCTGCCGTTTTACCAACCCTTACGCTCGAGGGGCTTCGCCTGATCGGGTGCCGAAATTTTCCGCCCTAGACTTTCGCCTGTCCCGTTGCCCAACGAAACGGTCGTGCCCGGAACTTCCATCGCCGGCGCCTCCGCAGCGCCATCCTCTCCAAGACGAAGCAGTTCCATTGACCCGTCATAATTCTCGACGACAGCTGTGCAGCTCTCCACCCAATCCCCGGTA
>DATDAX010000348.1:0-6938 GCA_036525175.1 Terrimicrobiaceae bacterium
TCGGGTTTGGTCATGTCGAAAACAATAATGGGCATCTTATTGTCCATGCAAAGACTGAAGGCTGTGGAATCCATCACTTGCAAACGCTTCGCCAAGGCTTCGCTGTAAGTCAGGTGTTCGTATCTTACGGCATCGGGAAACTTCACCGGATCCTTGTCATAGATGCCGTCTACCTTAGTTGCTTTCAGGATGATATCGGCGCCAATCTCGTTCGCACGCAAGGCGGCGGTGGTATCCGTCGAGAAGAATGGGTTGCCCGTTCCGGCGACGAAAATGACGACGTGGCCGACTTGCAAGTGACGCGTGGCTCGCCTCAGGATGAACGGCTCGGCAACATTGTTCATTTCGATGGCCGTCTGCACCCGCACGGTAAGTCCCAGATCTTCCAACGCGCTCATGAGAGCGAGGCCATTGATCACTGTCGCAAGCATGCCCATGTAGTCTGCGGTCGCGCGGTTCATCCCGCCATGCGATGCGGTAAGGCCCCTCCAAATGTTGCCTCCGCCGATGACAATGGCCAACTCGATGTCTCGCTTCTTAACCTCCGCGATCTGCTTGGCAAGTTCCTGGACGATTTGGGGCGAAATGTTATCACGACTGCCTTTTTCGCGAAGGGCCTCGCCACTCAGTTTTAGAACGACACGTTTGTAATGATTGGTAGCCATCGGATTCTGGACGCGTCATCAAATCGTAACCATTGCGCCATGAAAAGGGAAAATCTTATTCCTCGGGTGCAAGTTGCGTTCCCGTCGGAATCGGGTGCCCTCGCAAGAAGTCGGGCACCTTCAGGCGCTTACCACCCGCAATCTGCACCTCCTTGAGCACAATTCCGCCTTCTCCAGCCGCTACCACAATGCCGTCATCCTCCGCCGCAACAACAGTCCCGGCCTGCCCGCCATCAACCTCGCAAAGTTCGGCTCGATGAATCTTTAGAGTCACCTTGGCATTTCGCAGGAGGATCGACGTGTATGCGCCGGGCCAGGGCGTCATTGCGCGAATGCGCCTCTCGATTTCCACGGCAGATCTTTTCCAATCGATTTTGCCGTCTTCCCGGCTGAGCTTTGGCGCATAGGTCGCAAGCTCCGCGTCCTGTCGTTCGCGGGATGCGGTCCCGCATGCGATTCGATCGAGGCATTCCAGAAGGGCAGCCGGCGCAAGCAGCGCAAGCCGGTCATGAAGACTGCCGGCCGTCTCGCCAGGTTCGATGGGCGTGGCCACTTTGAGGAGGATGTCACCGGTGTCGAGTCCTTCATCCATCTGCATAATCGTAATGCCCGTCTCGTTGTCTCCTTCGACGATCGCAGCCTGAATCGGCGCGGCACCCCGATGGCGCGGCAAGAGCGAGGCATGGATGTTGATGCATCCGAGGCGAGGGAGCGACAGGACGGCTTTCGGCAGGATCTGTCCATACGCCGCAACGACGATTACCTCCGGCGCAAGGGCGGCAAGATCAGCCCGCGCGTCGGACGCACGGATCTTTGCAGGCTGAAAAACCGGCAGATCGAGCGCGCGCGCTGCAACCTTGACGGGCGGCGGACGCAGCTTCATTTCGCGGCCGGCGGGACGATCCGGCTGGGTAAAGACAGCTTGAATTTCATGGACGCCGCTGGCGGCAAGGGCCTTCAAAGATGGAACTCCGATGGCTCCAGTGCCGAGGAACACAATGCGCATGGATGATGGAGGGGTGCCTCCAGTTTTCCGCTGGCTAGATGATCAGGCCAGACGGCTTGTCCCGCCTTGGCCCCTGCTGGACTTCGCGTTGGCCGAGCGATTCGGCGCAGCCCGTGCACAGGTAGTCGTAGATCTCTTTGCCCGGGAGGACGAGTAAAAGACGTTCGCGCACGGGCATCGCGCGGCCACATTTCCGACAGTAAAGCGAGGAGGCGCGGAGGTTTTCGAATTGGCGCATCTAGTGAAATACCCGAAAGAAATTCCCGAAATGGCGGCTAGTTTTCCACCAAAAAGTCACTCTCCCGCTCTCCCACCATTTGGGCCACAATCGTGTTGAGGACCACAACAGGCGGTTTGGTAGCATCGATGTTGACGATCAGGCTGTCGCCGTAGCGGTCAAGCAGCGGCTTGGACTCGTGTTCGTAGGTCTCCAGTCTCTGGCGAATCACCTCGTCGTTCGCATCGTCGAGACGGTTGTCCTTGATCGCGCGCTTCTTCAGCCGCTCAACAATTTTGTCACGATCCGGGCAGCTCAGGTGGAAAACCTTTTTCACATCGATAAACGGATCCATCAGATCAGCCTGGCACAGGTTGCGCGGAATCCCGTCGAGGACCAAATAATCAATATCGGGCTGGAATTTATGCGAATCCACGCAAAGCTGAATGCTGACTCTCCAAAGTTCGACGGTTATTTCGTCGGGAACGAGCTTGCCTTTGCTGGAATATTCGAGAAACGCCTTCCCGAGCTGAGTACGGGTATCGATCGAGCGGAAAACGTCGCCGCATGCGCAGTGAAAGAAACGCGGTATAGTTCCCAGCGTCCGGCCTTGCGTCCCCTTTCCACTGCCGGGCGCGCCGAAGATCAAGTAAGTGCAGTATTTCGAAGACACGATGCCATCTCCTTTAGCTCCCGACCGAGAAGATTCAATTCTTAACTATTAGCCGATCTTCATCGTGCCAAAAGCGAAAGTTGCCATTGACCCTCTAAAGCTCTTCCGTAATCGTGAACGACAACTTCCCAAACATCGTGTCTCATAACGAAGAATTTGTCGTCGAAATACTCCGGGAGGTTGGACTTCTGACTCGGCACCAGGTCGAGCATGCTCGCGCGAGGGCCGGAGCAGGAAGCATCGTAAGGGAGTTGATCGATCAAGGCCTCATCTCCCAAGAGGACGTTGCCCGAACGCTTGCTGCGCAGAACGGAATGGAATTCATCGATCTGAGCACCATCGCCCCCCCGCCGGATGTCCTGCAAGCGCTGGACGCCGAAACTGCCAAACGGTACCGGGCTGTTCCCGTTGCGATGCGCGAGGGCACACTTGTCGTCGCGATCGGTGACCCGATGGATATGGAAACCGCGGACGCCCTTTCCTTCGTCCTGAATCGCGACATCGAATACGTGTGCGCCACGCCCGACTCGATCAAGAAGTCCATAGCCGACTTCTATGGAACCGACGGCGACGGAAGCGTAAACGGCTCCGATGTGACGCTTACGACCGAGGGAGGAGACGAGGCGACCACCGCCGGTGACGCTCCGATTATCAAGATGGTTTCGATGCTCCTGCTCGACGCTTACAACCATCGCGCCAGCGACATTCATCTCGAGCCGCTGGAGAAGAAATTTCGCGTGCGTTTCCGCATCGACGGCGTGCTGCAGGAAATGCCGAGCCCGCCTAAGAAGCTTCACTCCGCCATCATAAGCCGGCTCAAGATCATGTCCGGATCGATGAGCATCGCCGAAAAGCGCATTCCGCAGGACGGCCGCATTCAGCTCAAGCTCGGCAAGAAATCCCTCGACCTGCGCGTTTCGAGCATTCCGACCATTCACGGCGAGAGCATCGTGATGCGCATCCTGGACAAGTCCTCGCTCGCCCTCGGGCTGCCTGACCTTGGCTTCCTTTCCGACGATCAGGTGAAGTTCGAACGGCTCATCGGCATGCCCGACGGAATCATCCTGGTTACAGGGCCAACCGGCTCGGGCAAAACGACGACTCTTTACAGCGCGCTGCATTACATGAACAAGCCGGACCGCAAGATCATCACCGTTGAGGATCCTGTGGAATACCAGCTTAGCGGAATCAATCAGGTGCCGGTCAATACCAGCATTGGAATGTCATTTCCCGCAGCCTTGCGATCGATGCTGCGCCAGGCTCCAAATATCATAATGATTGGTGAGATTCGCGATCTCGAGACCGCCGGCATTGCCATCAACGCGAGCCTCACCGGCCACCTGGTTCTTTCCACCTTGCACACCAACGACGCGCCCGGCGCCATCGCGCGTCTCGTGGATATCGGCATCAAGCCGTTTCTGGTGTCGAGTTCGGTGCGCGCCGTGCTTGCGCAACGCCTCGTTCGGCGCTTGTGTTCGGCATGCAAGGAGCCCGGAGAACTCACCGTTTATGAAGCAAAGGGCCTCCGCATCGATGCCTTGCAGATTATGGAAGGCTCCGTCCAGAAAGCGCATGGATGTGAAAATTGCCGCGGCAAGGGCTTTAAGGGCCGCATGGGCATCTTTGAGTTGTTCATGATCGATGACGAAGTGCGTCACATGATCATCAACGGCGCGACAACCATCCAACTCAGAAGCCGTGCTCGCGAGCTTGGCATGCGGACGCTGCGCGAGGATGGAGTTCGCAAAGTGCTTGCAGGAATGACCACGGCCGAAGAGGTCATTACGACCACGATGACGGACGTCGAGTAGGTATGGATCCCAAACAAGTCGCTGAAATGTTCGTCGAGGCCGGTTGGTTCGATGCCGAGGAAGGACACGCGCTCGCTCAGGAAGCAGCAACCACCGGCAAGCCAATTGAGAACGTGATGGTGGACCACGGCATCGTCAGCGAAGACCAGTTCTTCACGCTCATCGCCGAGTCGCTTGGTACGGAGGTCGTCGACCTGGACATGTTTGAGGGCGCGCCGCATACCTTGCATCTCGTGCCGGGCGGGCTGGCAAGGCTTCATGGTGCGCTTCCCATAGGGAACGCGGACAATACGATCTATGTCGCCCTGGTTGACCCGCTCAATCCTCAGATCGCTGAGGACCTCCGCTTCGCGCTTAATCGCGAGATCCACGTCGTCGTCGCGCCATCCAACAAAGTTCGCGATCTCATTTCGCAATATTACGGCGCCGAGGCCTCGACGATGGAGGATGTCCTCGCCCAACTCGGCGAGAACACGGAGGTCACTCTGGCCGATGTCAGCGAGGATCAGTTCAATGCGCAGGTTGTCGCGCAAGAGGCAAACGCTGCGCCCATCATTCGCTTCGTGGATCTCATCCTCGACAAGGCCGTCTCCGCTCGCGCAAGCGACATCCATTTTGAACCGTTCGAGACCGAATTTAAGATACGGTACCGGGTCGACGGCGCGCTCTACGAGATGGATCCCCCGCCCCGCCACCTCGCGCTTCCCGTCATCTCGCGCGTCAAGGTTATCGCCAACCTTAACATCGCCGAACGCCGCCTGCCGCAGGATGGCCGCATCCTTCGGGTCGTCAATGGCAAGCCGATCGACCTCCGCGTATCCACGCTCCCGACGGCATTTGGCGAAAGCGTTGTGCTGCGCGTGCTGGATCGCTCGAGCGCCAATCTCGACCTCGAAAATCTCGGAATGCCCGATTACATCTATGACTACATTCTTGAAGTCATCGAGAAACCGAACGGTATTTTCATCGTCACCGGCCCGACCGGCTCCGGAAAAACAACCACGTTGTATTCCTGCCTGCGAAAGATCAACACGATCGAGTCGAAGCTACTAACCGCCGAAGATCCGGTCGAATACGAGATCGATGGGATCATTCAGGTCCCCGTCAACGAGGGAATCGGACTCACCTTCGGGCGCCTCCTGCGCGCTTTCCTGCGCCAAGATCCCGACCGTATTCTCGTCGGCGAAACGCGCGATACGGAAACCGCGCAAATCGCCATCCAGGCGTCTCTCACCGGTCACCTCGTCTTCACAACACTCCATACCAACGATTCGACCGGCGCGGTGACCCGGCTCATCGACATGGGCGTCGAACCGTTCCTGATCTCCGCCTCCCTCGAGTGCGTGCTGGCCCAGCGCCTCATCCGGAAAATCTGCAGTGACTGCCGGGCACCCTACGAACCCACGGAGTCTGTCCTCCGTTCGCTCGGCCTCACACCCCACGATATCGGCGACAAAACTTTCTACTACGGTAAGGGCTGCGATGTCTGCCACCAGACAGGGTACCGAGGACGCAAAGGAATCTACGAGCTCCTCAAAATTACCGACCCCCTTCGAGACCTCGTCAGCAATCGCGCCCCAACGGTCGTCCTACGACAGAAAGCCATTGAACTCGGCATGACAACCCTCCGCGCAGACGGCCTGCGCTCGATCTACGATGGCATCACCACCATCGAAGAAGTCGTCAAATATACCTGAGAGGCGATCTCGCAACGATCCACGGGTCAGCGAACCTGTCCCCACGGTCGAGGGCAACGGTGGGCCAGCGATGGGGACATCGCCGCTAGAGTCAGAAGTCGTCTTTGTTTTAATGTTTTAAGTATAATAATATACATAAGTGCCGTATTCAGAGTCTATTTCCTTTGCAACTTTGCGGCCACCTCTTTTGCAAAATAGGTCAGAATGATGTCAGCCCCGGCGCGTTTGATGGCGAGGAGCGCTTCATCGCGTGTGCGATCGTAATCAAGCCAGCCCAACTGCGCGGCGGCGTGAATCTGCGCGTATTCGCCGCTCACCTGATACGCTGCGACGGGAAGGTGCGTGAATTCCTTCACGGCGCGTATCACATCGAGATACGGACCGGCGGGTTTAACCATGACGATGTCCGCACCCTCCTCTGCGTCGAGGGCGATTTCCCGAAGGGCTTCGCGGACGTTCGCGGGATCCATTTGGTAGCTCGCCTTGCTGATGGCATCCTTGCCGATCTTGCTGCCCACGGCATCGCGAAATGGACCGTAGTAAGCCGATGCATATTTGGCCGCGTACGACAGTATGATCGTGTCCTGAAATCCTTCTTCGTCGAGGGCCTCACGGATTGCCGCGACCCGGCCGTCCATCATATCTGACGGCGCGACGATGTCGGCTCCGGCCTGAGCTTCCTTTACAGCCAGGCGGCGCAAGATCGCAACGGTCTCGTCGTTGTCCACGCCGCTCCCATCCGCCGTGAGCACACCATCGTGTCCATGGGAGGTATAGGGATCCAGGGCGACATCGGTGATAACCACCAATTCGGGCAGCGCCTGCTTGATCTTGCGCACAGCGCGATAAAGCAGATTGTCGTCCTTAAG
>DATDAX010000349.1:0-8020 GCA_036525175.1 Terrimicrobiaceae bacterium
TCGGGTTGCGGCAAGAGCACTCTGCTTCGCCACATCATTGGCTCGCTCAAGCCCACGAGCGGCTCGATCAAGATCTTCGGAAAAGAAACTACCAAGATGTCGGACCGGGAACTCGACGAATTCCGGCTGCGCTTCGGGATGAATTTTCAATTTGGCGCGTTACTGCAATCGCTTACCGTGGGCGAGAACGTCTCTTTGCCGCTCATCGAAAACAGCCGGATCGATCCGGAGATCGTGGATCTCGTCGTAAAGATGAAACTCGAATTGGTTGGGCTCACGGGCTTCGAACATCTAAAGCCAGCCGAGCTCAGCGGAGGCATGCGCAAGCGTGTGGGATTGGCCCGCGCCGTTGCGCTCGACCCCGAACTGCTCTTCAGCGACGAGCCGACCTCCGGTCTTGACCCTATCATGACGGCGGTCATTGACCAGCTCACACTCGACCTCACTCGCAAACTCGATATGACTGCCGTGGTTGTCACTCACGATATGACCAGCGCATTCCGAATTGGCACAAAGATGATCATGCTTGGTGCAGGCAAGCGCATGGGAACGGTCATCGCGAGTGGCACGCCCGAAGAAATCTCCAAGCATCCCGACCCCGAAGTACAGCAATTCATCAAAGGAGAAGCCGACGGACCCGTGCCGCTCAAGCTGTCTCCTGAAGACTATATCGAACGTCTGCTCAGCCATTAGCACTCGCTTGGTCAGGCAGCCTATGAACTTTCGCAGAATGGCGGCCGACCATTTTCGGTACGGATGAACAATCGTGTCTCGCTCATTGAACGAGGGATCGACTTCTGGCGCCGTGGCGACTCGGCGCGCCGCTGGAGGATCATTCTGGGTGCGATCGCAGCTGTGATTGCCATTTGGCTGCTCATCGCACCAAAACCCTGGGTGGCCGCGGCGCAAATTCGCGGCAAGACGGATACGCTGGACTACGTCCGCATCTATGGGTGGATCGCCGGCGCGATCAACATTGTCCTTCTCGGAGGCCTGGCCGCGATAAGTCCGTGGTGGGCGAGTCCGCGAAATCTCACGCGAGGTTCCCGCGCCTCCGTGTCCGCGTCGCCAACCCCTCGATGGTTCTGGCCCCTGGTGATCGTCGCGATGGCAGCGACGTTATTCTATAGCCTTCCGCGCATGACCCATGGCTTCTGGGACGACGAGGAACTCAACATCCGGACGACGTTATGGGGAAGATTCAAGTCGGACAAGAAGACCGGGGAAATTGAATTCAAGCGCTTTGACTGGCTCGAGACCGTTTACGGTTACAGCAAGGGGCCCAACAGCCATACCTTGTTCAGCATCCTTTCTCGGGCGTGTGAAGACGCGTGGAATACCGTGGCGACACCGAAAGGTTTCCCTCTGGTCGAATGGCCATTTCGCGTTCCTGCACTGATCTTTGGCGTGCTGGCGGTGGCGGCTTTCGCGTGGATGCTCAAGGACTTTGGAATGCCCGGCACTGGCGTTGTCGCCGCGTTCCTGCTCGGAATTCATCCTTGGAATATTCGTTACGCCAGCGAAGCGCGCGGTTACAGCCTGCTCATTTTTCTCGTGCCGGTTCTCTTCGTGTTCTGGAGAAGAGCGATGGTCACCGGGCAATGGAGATGGTGGTGCGCGTTTGCTTTCACCGAGTTCTCTCTCATCTATTGCTATCCGGGCGCGGCATTCGTCCTGATCGTTCTTAATCTCATTACACTGGGGCTTTTTGCGGCGGGGCCAGAGTGTGCGGCGCCGCGCGGCGCGCAAGTTGGGCGCTGGTTTTGCGTGAACGCCTTGGCGGCGATTCTCACGCTTCAGCTGATGCTTCCACTTTATCCGCAGGGGAAGCTATATTTCGACTTCGTCTCGTCGCAGGGGTTCGTGTCGGGTTGGCAGTGGGTGCGAAACACTGTCTGCTTTATGATCGGAGGGGCGCCATGGACAAAGAGCGGCGAACCGTGGGAGGGGTACCCCGAATGGCTCGCGCGCTACATCGAGAATCCTGTCCTCTTCGTGACGGCGGCCTCATTCGCAATCGCGCTCGTGGCGCTCGGCGCATGTCGTCTGCTTCGACGGGGATGGGCGTCCGCAACGTTTGTGATCGTTATGATCGTTTGTCCTCCGATCACTTTCCTCGTTGCATACTTAAGGAAGTTCCTGCTGTACGAGAACTATGTGATCTACTCGCTGCCCGGCGTGGTGATTTGCGCCGCCGCAGGACTGTCGCTCTTGGCATCCTGGCTCGAGAAGCTCTCGGGCAAGCGCTCACTTGCGTGGACGGCGGCAGCGTGTGTCATCCTGGGCTATTTCGCCTATACAAACGCGTTCCGGCAGTGGCTCGTTAATAATCCGCTCCAGCAGATCCGTGAGTCTGTCATCTATTGTCGCGGCACGCTCGATCCGGGAGTCCCCCAGCAGAAAGGCGTTCGCACCGCCAGTTTCTGCATTCCCCCGTACCTCTACGACGCTTACATGGAACGGTTGGATACGGCCGGCGCATTCATTGCAGCACTGCGGCGCTCCGATGATGAGGAGGTTCCGCTGTTTCTCAATATCGGGATGCCCTGGGCCGCCCGTGCATACAGCCCGCAGATGTGGGAACTCTTCAATAACCCCGAGCTTTTCGAGAAGCCTGTGCGACTGCGCGGATTCGAACCCAGCCTTGACAGACTCGTGGCCAAGTACAAGCCGCGCAGCGCCGGAAAATTCGATTTCAGCTCTTACAGGAGTGAGGAACGCTGAGGATCCGTTGCGGGCAGATCATTCAACGGGCAGTCGATTTCCTTCGGGCGGCCAGTCCTACGCCGTCATTGCGGAAGAGTTCCGCAAGCAACCGAGCAATGCGCAAGGCCCCCGGAGAATCCGCATGAACACAAACGGTCCGAGCGGCAATCGCCGTCAGCCTTCCATCCTCGGCGGGCAGGCGACCGCTCGAGCGGAAAATCTCCATCCGCGTCCGTATATCCTTGAGGTCCCGAAGGATCGCACCGGCCTGACTACGGGGTACCAGGCCGCCGTCCGCTGCGTATGCGCGGTCGGAAAATAACTCTCCCCAAACTTCAACTCCACAGCGTGTTGCCGCAGGGATGACATGTCCGTTCGGAGAGGCGATAATCCGAATTCCCGGAAACCGTTCCCTGATAAAGGTCACGTACCCACGGGCCAGACGCCTGTCGTGCTCGACCACATGATAAAGGGCGCCGTGGAGCTTGATGTGCGAGATCCGCATGTTCTCATCCTGCGCCAGCAAAGCCAGCGTCCCGGCCTGCGACTCAATCAGTGCCTTCAATCTCGGCTGGGAAATCGCCTCCTCCCTGCGACCGAAATTCTGCCGGTCTTCGAAGCCCGGATGTGCACCGGCATTCACGCCGAATTCGCCGCATAACCTCAAGCAGGAACGCATGGTTCGGGCACTACCTGCGTGGCCGCCGCAGGCGATGTTCGCAGACGTGACCCAGCGCAAGATCCGGCGTGTCTTCGCCAGAGGCTCGCCCTCGCCAAGATCGCAGTTGATATCCATCACTTGGCAAGCTCGAAGCGGACTCCGGTGCCGGGAGCGCATTGCGTGAACCGGGATATCGCAGGCGGATCAAGGATTGCCAAACGTGGATAGCCACCGACGGTCGGTCCATCCCGAAGCAGAACAATAGGAAGGCCGTCGGGAGGCACCTGGATAATACCGACCGCCACGGGTGCGCTCGGCATTCGAAGCCGCGACTCCAAGACGGCACCTTCCAGACGATAGCCCGCGCGATCACTCTGCGGCGAAACGATCCATGTCTGCCTTAGGAAAAGGCCGGCGTCGTCGCTCGCAAAGCCGTTCCATTCAGGACCGCGCCAGATGCGGAGGACGGGAGTTTGGTCATATCGCTGCCGGACAAGTTCCGGCACAAAGCGGGAAGAAATTTCCTCCGATCGCTGGGCTTCTCCGCAAAACAACTGAGCTCCAGACCGGAGAGCATCACCCAGGCCTGCCCGCGGGTTGACGCTTGCGCTGCCAAACCATTTCGGAGCAAAAAATCCGCCGCGGACAGCAAGATATGTCCACACCCCTCCACGGAGCTCTCCAAAAGAAATTTCATCTCCGCGCTGGACGCAAAAATTCCTCCAGCGGGGCCATTGGCATTCAACGTCAGCCCCGGCGATAGCCAACTCCGCAGAGCCCAAAGCTCGAAACCTCGCGCCCGTGAAAAGAAGTTCGATGACAGGTGCACCCTCCTCGTTTCCAACCAACAAGTTTGCCTTTCGCGCGGAATCCAGATCCATGGCGCCCCCTGGCGGAATTCCGAAACGCTTCCATCCGCTTCTTCCCAGGTCCTGAACGGCCGAACCGGCGCCAGTCGCAAGAACCTCGAGAATAGGTATCATCGAGCAGTCTCCATTCGGGCCGGCAGCTCCTCGACCGGCCGAAACCGTACCAGATCGCCCTGCCGTAGCAGGAACGCCTCGGCGCTACCGCCATCACGCGCCTTTGAAGCAGAGAAAATTTCCGTGTTCGTCCGCCCGATCAACCACCATCCGCCCGGGGAGGCGATGCTGTAGATCCCGGTATGCTCGCCCCCAATCGCCACCGAACCCGCTGGCACACGCACACGCGGCGTGTCCAATCGCGGAGCGTGCAGGCGGGGATCCAGGGGACCCAAATACGGAAAGCCCGGCGAGAAGCCTATGAGAAGTACACTGTACACAACCGCGGAGTGCAATTCTATGACATCGTAAACTGAAAGCGTGTTGCGACGCGCAAACTCGTCGATATCAGGGCCGTCGTAGCGAACAGGGATCTCGAAAAGAGAGGCTTCCTCGGCGGGCTGAGCACGAGCCGATTTCAGTAACTCGTCGACTCTATCAAACTGCTCAGAAACGTGCTTTGGATCATCAAACTCGAGAAGCAAGGAACAGTACGCGGGCGTCACCTCAACGAGTCCTTCCATCGGGGTCTTATCAAGACAATTCATGAGCCCCCTGCACCTTGCCAGCGATTCAAGATCGATCTTTTCCGAAAATTGAACGAGCAACGCGGCGGGTCCAAACCTGGAAACCTCAACACCGTCCATCGGTCAACAAGGGTTCGACAGAATCCTCAGAAAAAGATACAGCCCGCCGCAACGAGTGTTACGACGGGCTGTTGTTCCCCCCAGAACAATCTTTAATGCCCCTAGGATAACGAGCGACACCCATTGCGCAAGCACTTTTTGAAGTTTTCCAATATCTCCATTATAAGTTTCTGATAAATAATATGATATAATAATCCAAAATCTCATACTAACTCAGAAAACACTTTGTGAGAGAGCAATCTCTCACATTCAAAGTGAAAGAAGCCCGTAACCTTGCACCCGGAGAGCATGACCGGGAGCCAACGAATATCGTCCGCCCACATTTCCTCATAAGGAATCGCATTGATCGGGGTCCAAATCGGAATGGCCTCGGCGGTCTCCACCGGCTCGCCGATAAAATCCCCCGCAACAAAGACGCTGCAATGCAGGCTATAGCCGTCGACAAACTGGAAATGGAGCTCTCCCCGCAATTCGGGCGAGACCGGCACGATTCCGAGTTCTTCGCGCGTCTCCCGGACAGCCGCCTCGAGGGATGTTTCGCCAGGTTCAATTCGCCCTCCAGGTCCGTTGATCTTTCCTGCGCCGAGTCCGCGCTTCTTGCGGATGAGCAGAATATGTCCGTCTCGAACGACAAAAAGCAATGTTGCATATTCCTTTGGTTGCCAACTGGCCCAATCGACCTCCATCGGGTCGAGACTCTAGCGACCGCGAACGGAAAAGACAATCATTGCGCTGGACGACGCGGACACTGCCGAGCTGCCGCCGACGGATTTCCAACCAGACGACCTCTGGGGAGGATGCTGCCGGAACTCCCGATCCGGCAGCTCCTCCCCGATTAGTCTCTAAATTGCGGCTTCTCCCTGTTCTCCGGTGCGGATGCGCATCACGGATTCGATGGGAAGAACAAAAACTTTCCCGTCGCCATATTTCCCTGTCTTCGCGGAGGACACGATAAGCTCCATGACCTGACTGGCGCTATTGTCCCCAACGACAACTTCCAACTTTACCTTCGGCAAGAACGTTGCGCTAAAAGAGCGCCCGTTTGGAGGTTCTGTGCGACCCTTCTGCCGCCCAAAGCCCCTGACTTCCGTCACTGCCATCCCACCAATACCAACGCCGGACAATGCCCGTTGGACGGCGTCCAGTTTGAACGGCTTGATGACAGCTTCGATCTTTTTCATCTCAAACTCAATAAGCATTCAGCGTGCCAAGGGGAGTCAGGAAGACGCCGCGACCGCATATCCAGGAGATTTCCGTTCCGGGCTCAAGAGCGTGCGAATAGCGTGTCGCGAATTGTTCATGTCCGCGACCTCACACATTGTCTAAATTTAGACATCGTCCTTGCTACAGATTGCTTTTCTCTTCGACTCTGCTCTTGTTGGACCCTGTGGATGGGATTGTCGTCAGGCAACTGAGAGAGGCACGACGGTGGCTGACGCTCCAGCAGTTCCTTGATTACGCGGTCTGGGCGTTGTTGATAGGGTTTGGGCTTTTGGCTGCCGGTCGGATGGCTTCACCGATTTTCTCCGTCTCCGCGACTTTTGGACTCATGGCAATCGCATGTCCGTTGGCACTGGCTTACCTGGGCGGTTTCTTGAGATGGCGATCCCTGAGAGTCGTTGCAAGCGAACTCGACGCACGCGCACACACAAAGGATCGGTTTCTGACGGCGCTCGCATTGGCCGACAGCGATGCGGGCGTTCTGTCCGATGCCGCACAGCGAGAGACCACTGCGTTCGCAGCGACGCTGCGCGTCGGCGACTACCTGCGCCCGAAACCGCCATGGAAGAAAGCTCTGTGGCTTTTGATTCCGCTCGCTGCATTGGGCCTTGTCGAGGGATTGAAGGAATGGCGCGCCGCCCACCTTGCTCCGGAACTTGCCAACGCAAGGCAACTATTAGAGCAGGCTCGTCAGGTTGCAGCGCACCAAGCAGAGGTTGACAAGGAGTTTCATCAGATCGCCGAGCAATTAAAGGATGCCGAGCAGCAGCTCCCGGCATCCTCCGAACCACTTAGGGAAGCCCTCCGAACGCTCGCTGAGCTCGAAGAAAGGCTCTCCCAACAGTCCGAGTTGAGCGCCGCGGAAACCAACGCGCTCGCGGAGGCCCTCGCTCAGAAGCACGCGGAACTTGCCTCCAACCTTCGATCAGCCAAGAACGCAGAGGCGGCACGTGCCATCGCGCAACTGGATCCGGCGGAACTTGCAAACGCCTTGGAACAAGCGGCACGTCACTTGGAATCTCGGCGCTTACGAGAGCTCATGAGTCAGGATTCCGGAACCATGCAGCTTCAGCTTGGCGTCATGCTTGGCTCTTCGTCCGGATTCGACGGCGAGACGGGGCGGCGCCGGTTCGTCTCGGCTCTGCGCGAATTGAAGACCGGCACCCATAGCACGCCGCAGGACTCGGCACAAAGTGGAGAAGGTCTTGACGCCTCTCAGGGAAATGAAGAATCGTCATCCTCTGCGTCCGACAACTCCTCGCCGGCTGGCGCTCCGGGGTCGGAGAAGGATCTCGGCCGTGGAAGCGATCTCGCGGAGGAGGCTGAAGCGCTTGTGACGCCGGAAGGCAGCGAGGAATTGCTAGCTGGAGAAATCGGAGAAGGGGCTTCGCTGGTTCAACTCTTTCAAGCCGCTGGCGGAGACGATCCCAAGGCGCGACGAGCCTACCGTTCAGCGTACCAGGTCGCGGCGCCCGCGGCTCTCGACGCCATAAATCAGGAGAAAATCCCGACGGGATCCCGCCTTCTCGTCCGTCGATACTTCGAATCTATTCGCCCCAAGGACTAGTAGCCGTGAACCTGCTTTCCAAAGAGAATCCAAAATCGATGAGCGAAGACTACGAAAGACGTGCCGCAGAGTTTCGCGAAGCCTTCCAGCGTTTGCGAACAGAGATGGACAAAATTCTCGTCGGCCAGAACGATGTGATTCGCAGTGTGCTGACCGCCTTCTTTGCCGAAGGTCACGCGCTTCTGGAGGGTGCGCC
>DATDAX010000350.1:0-13718 GCA_036525175.1 Terrimicrobiaceae bacterium
ATTTTCGCAGGGAGTTTGCGCATTGGCGGGATCGATGTCAACCGCCCGAAGCGACGTGCGACGAGACGACTAGCCCTTGCCCGCCTCGTTCCGGGCCACCACTGCCTCCACGCAACCAAACGGATCGTCGGTTGGCAGAAAGAACCTCTCCCGGTTGGAGGGCTTACCCAGCGCGGCGGCATCGAAACCGAGGTAATGCTTGCTTGAGAGGCCTGAGGTCCGAGAACGTTTCGAGAGCCGCCTCACCTATTTGGAACAACGCGCGCTGCACAGAGGAACTATACGTTTCGCTGAAGACTTCAAGCATCAAGTCGACAACAACGGCTTCGAGGTCGTCGCTATCAGCTGAGTATTCCCATTCCGCATCGAGACTCGTGGCTAAGACCCGTCAACAGGCTGCGCGCGAGAAGCGAACTCAGGTTCTCGAAACGCGCTGAGACCATGCTCTGCGGTCTTCATCATCGTCATTGCCGCGCTTTTGTCATCTTCGCTTAGTCGGGCTGACGCGTAACGGCATTGCTCGGCAGTCCTCCAAACGCTCGATCAAGCGACGCACGCAATTCGGGCAGCAACATCTCCCTATCCACCATCGAGAGGATTCGGCGCGCCTCTTCGTCCCGCCTGCATCCAGAGAGGACGAGAGAGTAGTACGCCGCTCCATCGTTTCCGAGTTTGTTCAGATCGTCCCGCCCGTCGAGCAGATCGGCAGCTTTCCGGGATTCGCCCTGAAGGTGCAGGCCGAAGCTGTAAAGCACAGCGTTTCCCAAATTGAGCGGATCGTCCTCGTAGATCTCCCTGGCCAGACGTCCGGCACGTTCGATCTGGCGCCCGGTCGCGAGGAGCAACGCGGCGACATTGTATTTGGCCGCGCGATCACTGGGTTTCTCTTTCAGCACGAGTTCCATCATTCGAAGCATCCCATCTGCGTTGCGCTCCTGCCAATACACCTGATATAGCTCCTGTCGCGCCGAAATATTTCGAGGATCGCTCTCTGCAACCATCCATAGAAGCTGGCGCACGTCCCGCTTGTCCGCTCTAGCCACCGCCAACACGGAAGTCACCTGCTCCGGTTGCTTCTCGACCTCCTTCACTGCAAGCTGCCAGGTGCGTTCGGACTTTCTCAAGTTGCCCTGTCCGGCCTGCGCCCGGGCAAGCAAGGCAAGGCGCATGGGCTCGAGTTCGCGCCACGCGCTCTCCGCGACGAGCGACTCGAGGTCGCTCCATCGCTTGAGTGCGCTGTAACAATCCGCAAGCAACAAGCATACGGCCGTGTTCTCGCGCATGCTTACTGGCATGCTTTCAAGCCAGTCGGAAGCCGACCGAGGCCCCAGCGCGCTGACCTTCCATTTTGCGAGTTCCAACGCAAAATGGGTATTCTCGAGTGCCGCCTTCTCAAGATCAAAGAGCCAACTATCGAAGGAAGGAGATCCCGCGGCAAACAGCGCCTGCAGGTGAAGCATTCGATCCGAAGGCTCAGCCAGTGGCATTTCGCTGGCACGCTTAGACAATGAGAGCGCCGCAGACACATCGTGTCTTTCCAGCGCATCCCTTACGAGTGCGCGCAGCGCGACCAGACCAAACTCTTCGTCCAATACGAGAGACTCCAACGTGGCACGGGCAGTTGCCCGGTCGAATTCGGGACCACTCTGCAACTCGAGCACAGTGAGCTTGATACGAGTGCCCTTATCCTCAGGGCGCAATTCGACGAGGTCACGATAGGCCTCGAGCGCCAAATCCGGCCGTTCACGGGCCATATATAGCTCCGCTTGAACTTCCATGAACTCAGCCGTTTTGCGCTGCGATCCCTTGATCGATTTGAGCGCTTTGGAAGCCATCTGAACATCCCCGAGCCGAAGCGCAGTCCGCACAAACGCGAGCTTCGGCTCCAAAAGGTGCGGTTGCATATCAATAAGCTTGCGGCGATGGAAAAGTGCTTCGGAGGAAGCGGATTCTTCCAGCAGAGAAGCAAGAGCGCGGCGGGCTTCGAGATGATCGGGACAATTGCGTAGTGCGGTCTGCAGACTCAAGAAAGCGCCTTGAAAATCCTGCTTGCCCAAGGAAGCCTTCACGAGTCTGACGGCCGCATCCGCCCGCCACTGTCGATAAGCGGAGTAGCCAACGACGTAGCATGCGCTAAGGATTAGCGCCGCGGCAACGGCCACGGAGATCCAAAAGCGACCGCCCATCTGTAGCAGCCGTCGGCTCCAATCTCTTGTCGCCATGAGCATATTTTGTGCTTAAGCCTACACGCGAGTCAACGCCTACTCTTCAAACCAAACCGCCTTTGAGAGGAGCGTCCTTTCAATTCGCCTGGCAGCCGGGGTGAGGAAAATGACGTGCCCGCAAAAAAAAGTTGCAAAATTCCGCATTTTGCAGTCTAGTCCCGCAGCCTTGCTATATGGAAGCACAGGCTGAGTTAAATAACTTACTAAGGGGAAAGGGATTATAAAGGGTATGGGATACGTAAATGAGGGTGTTACTTACAAATGTCAGAGCATTCGGGTAGGGTGCTTTGCAAATGAACAACTGCAAGGTCTCTCACGGAGTGCATACAACTTCAAGGTGCTCTGTACGATTGCGTGCGCGTTTCTTGGAGCGAGCATTTTCGAGGCAGTCGCCCAGACAACGCCGTTCGAGTACGGCTTCGAATCAGAAGACACCGCGAGCACTCCAATATCATTCAATGCGAGCGCATCAGGAATTCTAGACAATCCAATGGGGCCTTCAGGCTTGGTCTCGAGTGGTAGCGGCACCGGTCTGTTCACGTGGGGGAGCGGAGTGGCATCACCGCCGAGCTTGCTCGCCTTTTCTGGCAAAAGCGTGACTTCTGTCCAGCCCGGGCAGCCTTTCGTGCTGGGTTCACTCTCGTATTTTAACGGAGTTATCCTGGCGTCGAGCGAGGCCAACTCAGTTAACCTTCGGACAGCGCTCGATTACTCGGGTCAGACTACTAATTTCGACTTCGAATTCCAGCTGATCAATACGCTCAACACCGCAGATCCGATTGCGAGTGCCGACTCGGTCTTTATTTCAGCGCTCCTTTCGTCGACGGGCCTTAACATCGACGGCACCGACTACACACTAAACCTCGAATTCGGTTCGGTAAGGGGAAGCGGTGTCAGCGAGATCGACCAATTTTTCGTTTTTGAGGGAGGGTCAGCTTCGGCGGACCTCATCGGTACGTTGACGGCCGTCTCACCTCCGGTGGTTCCTGAGCCTTCAACTATTGTCGGGGGCTTCTCGGCGGTCGGCCTGGTCCTTGCCGCAATCACACGGCGACTAAGGCGGGGTGGCGTTTCGAGAGAACTCGCCTAGCCTTGGTGGCGATAGAAGTTGGTGCTCGATCAAGGTGAAGAAACTTGTGTCTGCGCTTCGTATGCGTAATGCGAAGCCACGGTGAGGCGGGAGTAACGAAGCAAAGAATGTGATCGCTGGAGCGAAGGCCTCCTCTGCGCAACTTGGTATTCACGACCATCGCCTGAGCGATCTAAGTGCCGGGCAATCAGCGATCTGATCCGTGTTGCGTGGAGCTCTGCGCCATCGCCCCCACTCCCAATACGTTCCGCAAGATCGACCACCGCGGAGCCTGATCTTTAGAGGGAATGCGGTCGATCCAGTAGGCCCGTTGGCGATCCTCAAATCCGTCCGCGCGCTTTAGATTCAGCCAGTAGCTCACGAAATTCTCGAACTCGTCGGCCCCAGGCGGCATGAGATATGCCAGCAGATAGGGATTGCCAGCATCTTTGGGAACGACAGCGATCAGCGCAGGGTGGGCGGCGGCCAGTGATTCGGCCTGAACAAGTGTCCAGATAGCCGCGTCGATCTTCGAGAAATCCGGCAATTGCCCGTAACCCGGCACGACGACGATCTCCGCATTTGGAAACGTGCGCTTTAGTCTTGGTATAAGCACTGGGTCGTCGAACACTCCAATCTTAAGGGCCTTGCGTTTCAGGATCTCCGCGCGGCTTGCAAAGTCGCCCGCCCGCTCGCGCGGCATAAACAGGGCGAGAGGACTCTGAAAGTAAGGCGATGATACAGTGAACTGCGCGAGTCGGTCCTCAGTGACATATATGCCAGCCATGGCGATATCGAACCGGCCCTCGGTAAGATCTTGCGCCAGACGCGGCCATGTGAAGGGAATCAAACGCAGGCGAACGTTCAGGTCACGAGCGAGCTGATAGGCAAAGGCTATGTCGTAGCCGACCAGTTCACCTGCGGAGTTTCTATAGCTGAAGGGGATGATGCCTTCATTGAAACCTACGCGAAGTTCACCATCCTGCTGAATTCGGCCAAGGACGCTCACCCCCTCGGGCAGCGGCTCGGCGGACTCCAGAGCGCCGAACGAGACGTGAACACCCTGGCCCAGCGCCGGATCCAAGGCAAAAGACAGATAAGGATCAGCCGAGCGATTCAAAACCCAGGAGTCGAACCTGCGTGCCATCAAGACACACGACCCTACTGTAAGACCAGCCACAGCGAGACATACAAGCAGCCGGCTCCAGCGCATGCGGATCTTCCCGTAGTAGGCAAGGACGACACCGAAGCTTAGAAAGGCAAAACCCGCTACGGAAGCCATGACCTGCCCATAGCGGGTCAGGGTCATGAGGCTCACGTAAAGCGATGTCGTTTGATCGGGCAGCCCGAGCCATCGCGACAGGAATGTTACGGCATCGACGGACGAAGTCGGTGAACCCACGCAGGATAGCAACGAAACGAGTGGCAGAAGCCAGACCTCAAGTGCGTCCGCAACGACGCCATTATAAAAAAGAGTGAAAACAATAAAGAGGTAGACAAAGAAGTTCCCGAGCTGACCCAAAGGATACGCGACGGAAATATTGGTGCGCACAATCTCCCCGCATTCCGGGTCGTCGATGCCGCACGCCTTTGCGAGGCGCTGCGTGGCAGAGGAGATATAAGGCAGCGCGGAAACCGAAAGCGTCGTAGCAACGGCAATCAACAACGCCGACTTGAGATCTCGAAGCACCTCCTTATAACGAAATGGGGTGAACGCCGAAATGCACCCAGGAACAATCCAAAAGGTTAACAAGAAGGTACCTGAAAAGAAGAGGAAAAAGAACAGCGAGACCTCCTCCATATCCCTCAGTCTCAACGTGCCCGCCAGATCGGCGAACAGTGCAAAAACAGCCAGCGGCGCAAACCGTACCACGGCATTCCAAAATTTCAGGCTGGCCAGGCGAATCGCTTCAAGGACGTTGAGAAGCGCCGCCTTTTCCGGAACATGCTGGAGAGCTACGCCATAGAAGAGGCAGAAGAGCACGACCGCCGGCACATAGTTCCTGGCCAGCGCAGTAAATGGGTCGCTAGGTATAAGAATCTCCAGAAGCCCCGGAGCTTGAGTTGCGGTGCGGTCAGCAACCCAACTCGTGGAAAGCGCCTGAGGAATGCCTTGCGCCAGCAAGAGCAACAACCCAAAAGTAATCGCCCACAGCGCAATGTAAAACTTCCACCCCGAAAGGAAGAGCTTCCACGCCTGTGCAGGGGCCATGCTTCCAAGCCCGTGCAACAGCGAACAGATCAGATAAGGGTACACGGCCACTTCAAGGAGCATGACGTACGTCTGCCCTATTGGCCGAAAAAGGTGCGCATAGTCACCAACGAAGATACCCAACAGAATCCCAGCAATCCCACCGAGAGCCACCGGCATGATCGAAAGGGGCGTCGGGCTCGCGGGCAGGCGCTCGGAGGTCTTGACCATTGGCAACAACTAGCCAGCCAAGACGCCGGAAGAAAGATCCTTCGCAAGAGACGAGAACAACGAATCAATCGCCCAGATGCGGTCTTTCCACTTTCCTTCAACGACAACACCAGGGAGGGTTTGTTTGCAACTCTTCGAAACCCCGTTGTTACATGTCTGATCCTGATAAGCCGAAAATCATCCTCCGCCCTCGAATTCGTATTCTTCGCGGCCGCGAAATTGTCATGGGGCCTGGGAAGGCGGAGCTTCTTGCACATATTGAGGAGACAAGAAGCCTGAGCGAGTCGGCAAGGCGCATGAAGATGTCTTACATGAAAGCCTGGCTACTCGTGCAAACCATGAACCGCAACTACAGTAAGCCACTGGTTCAAGCGGAACGAGGCGGGAGAGCCGGTGGCGGAGCCCGGCTGACCGCCCATGGCCGGCGCGTGCTCGCCTCTTACCGTGAAATGGAAGTATTAAGCTTGGCTGCCATCCAAGCACCCTGGAAGAAGCTACGTCGAATGCTCAAGCCTTCCTTGGCTTGACGAAGGCATTTTATGTCTTGTGTTATATATTAACGAATATATCGCACTTGGAATGCACCGGGTTCTGGTCATCCTGCTTGCGGTGGCTATTGTCTGCCATCGGGGCGCGCGGGCCGGCGAGCTATCCATCGCAGCTGCATCCGACCTCGTTTTCTGCCTTGAAGATCTCCACCGGGCGTTTGCAAAGGTACATCCGGACATCACCGTGAAGGTCACGACGGGTGCCTCCGGAAACATATTCGCGCAGATCAATAACGGCGCGCCGTTCCACGTGTATCTTTCAGCGGACATGCGATACCCGCGGGAGCTTATCAAAGCGGGCCTCGCTGATGAGGGATCGCTTACCCTCTACGCTATTGGACATCTCGTGGTCTGGACGGCGAGTGACGAAATCGATATCTCCGAGGGTGTCAGATCGTTGACGAGGGACTCTGTTCACAAGGTGGCCATTGCAAACCCCGAGCACGCTCCGTACGGGCGGGCCGCCAGAGCGGCGCTTGAGCATTTCAACCTATGGGACGTTCTAAAGGGAAAGCTGGTCTTTGGTGAGAACATCGCCCAGACGGCGCAATTCGTTGAGACCGGCAATGCGGACGCTGGACTCGTTGCGCTCTCGATCGTGCTAGCTCCCAATTTGAAGTCGAAGGGACGCTGGATCGCGGTGCCTGAGCACGCTTATCCTCGTCTGGAACAGGGAGCCGTCATCACAAAAGCCGGCATGACAAACCCCGCATCTGCAGCCTACATCGAATTCCTGGCAAGCGGGGAAGCGCGAAGGGTATTCGATCGTTTTGGCTTCCGGTTGCCGGAATAAACTGGCTTGCCATCCGTGTTGAGCTTTACGCCTGAGCTTTGGCAATCGATCTGGCTGACACTCAAGCTGGCTTCGCTAACGACTATTGCCTTGTTGGTGCTTGGAATCCCCCTCGCCCATTGGCTCAACGTTTCCCGATGGAGAGGAGCGCTCGTCGTCGAAACGCTGGTCACGCTGCCAATAGTCCTACCACCGACCGTCATCGGTTTCTATCTCCTAATACTTTTCGCCCCGCAAAATCCTCTCGGGAAACTTTGGATTCAGATGACCGGCCATACGTTGGCCTTTAGTTTTAGCGGGCTGGTTGTTGGATCCATCATTTACAGTCTGCCCTTTGCGGTCCAACCGTTTCAAGCGGCTCTGAAAGCGGTTCCGTTAACCTTGGTCGAAGTTGCGCGAATTTCCGGCGCAAACGTCCTCCAAGTCTTCTGGTACGTCACTCTCCCGATTGCGCGACGGGGTATAGGCGCTGGAATCGCATTGAGTTTTGCTCATACAATCGGTGAGTTCGGCGTCGTCCTCATGCTCGGCGGAAGCATCCCTGGAGTGACACGCGTCGCTTCCATTGCGCTTTACGACGAAGTCCAAAAGCTCAACTACCCGGCGGCGCACTCGACTGCCCTCGTTCTGCTTGGAATCTCCTTCGTCCTCATTTTCGCCATCGCCATCTTGCAACGCCGCACCCCGAGCGACGCTCAATGAATGTGGATCTTCTCCGCGTCAGTGTCTCGCAGTTGAGAAGCTCCGTGCGGAAATATCAGGCTTTTCCTCGAAAGCCGGGCTTGATATGAGATTCGGTCTCAGTAGGAGTAAGCTTTTAATATATGAAACTCTGCGCAAACCTGATGATGGCAATGCTGGCCGCGATTTGGCTCGTTCCAAACCTTGTGGCGGACTCTCCGATCTCGCTTTCGAAGGTCGTTGTAGCGCTGAAACCAGACAAGGACCCGGACGCGATGATCGCGGAGCGCGCACAACTTTCCCAGTATCTCTCAAAACAACTGGGCAAGCCCGTCGAAGTCATTGTACCGCTCTCCTCTGCGGTGATCCTGGAGGGGCTGGGCAATGGCACGATTGATCTCGCGTACCTGGCTGCAACGGACATGCTCAATGCCATGAAGGAGCAGACCGCCACCGTGTTGCTTGCGGGTGAGATTGACGGAAAAACCTCCTACCAGAGCTATTGGATAACTCTCAGAGAGAAGCCTTATCAGTCCGTGGACGATCTCAAGGGCAAGTCTATCGCATTCTCAAGCAAGACGAGTACTTCGGGATACGTGATTCCACTCTGGGACCTTCGGCAGAGGAACCTCATTTCAGATTCCGGAAAGGCAGAGGAATTTTTCGGTGCGGGCAACGTATGGTTCGGATCCGGATATGTTTCGGCAGTGGAACGCGTGCTCAATGGCGACGCCGAGGCTGCCGCGGTCAGCTACTATGTGCTCGACAAGGACAAGCACCTGACAGCCGAGCAGCGCCAAAAGCTTAGACGGCTTGCCGAGCAGGGCCCCGTTCCTACGCATGTCGTCGCGATCCGGTCACAGATTTCCGACGCCGATCGCGCAGCCTTGCGAAATGCGCTGCTGAGTATGGATAGGGAAGACCCTGGACTTCGCGACCGCGTATTCACCTCCCGGCTTGTGGAAGTGGATCCTGCAGCCCATCTTGGCGCTCTCGATGAATCCATTGCGCTCGCCAAGCGCGCAAGCGAATGACATCCCAGCCCGAACAGGCGACGCTTCGTAGGCTGGGATTGGAGAGGCGCGGGCGGTGGCTGTTCCGCGGGATGGATGTCATGGTCCCTCGAGGAAAATTCATCGCAGTTGTTGGACCATCCGGCGCGGGCAAGACGAGTCTCCTGGGATGTCTGGCAGGCACCGTGGTGCCTTCGGAGGGGGAGGTCGTCTTCCAATGCTCGCATGGGTGCCGCCACTCGCCGCCCGCCTTTCGAAAGCGACTGGGAATCGTTTTTCAGAACTTTCTTCTCATCGGAAACGGGACGCTCCTGCACAATGTGCTTTGCGGGCGCCTCGGCCGATATCCATGGTGGCGCACGCTCAGCGGCTTCCCGCGAACGGACCGCGCCGAGGCATCCGAGATTCTGAACCGCCTCGGTCTTGCCCCGCATATCCACCGCCGCGCGTTTGAAGTCTCGGGCGGCGAGCAGCAACGCGCCGCGCTTGCGCGGGCACTGTTTCAAGAGCCTGAGATGCTTCTCGCAGACGAACCAGTGTCCAATCTGGACTCGGACCTCACAAGCCGTGTCCTTGAAATCCTTCGAGAGCAGACGCGGGGGCAGTCCCGCACGGTCGTCTGTGTGCTGCATGACCAGGATCTCGTGGAACGCTTCGCCGATCTGGTCATCAGTTTGAATCCCGATCAGCCGGAACAATGGACAATTCGTGCCCTGAGGCCAGACGATGACAATTCCGCGACCCGATGGTGAGAGCCACGCTGGAACGGAGCTTGAAGGTCCTCCGCAGCTGGCTTGGCATCAGCGGCTCAACGTAACGACTGTCGCACTCCTCGTCTTCCTGATCGCCATAGCGGGCTCGTTTCCGGCGATGCGCGGATCGGGCCGCGACCTCGATCACGCATCGAACCTCATACGGTTCCTCAAACGATTCTTTCCGCCCGATTTTTCCGTATCGGGTCAGGTCCTTGGAGCGTTGGTTGAAACGATACAGATCGCCGTGATGGCGACTTTCTTTTCCATTGTGCTGGCGTTTCCTCTCGCTGCCGCCGGGGCGCAAACGCTTTCCCCGCGCTGGCTCGTTGCGGTTGCGCGAATGGTTATGAACTGCATCCGAACCATTCCGAGCCTCATCTGGGCCTTGATTGCCGTGGCCGTCGTCGGACCGCACCCGCTAGCGGGCGTCGTGGGACTCACGTTCTACAGCCTTGGCTATCTTGGAAAATTCTTTAGCGACGCGTTCGAGTCGGTCGATCTCGAGGTTGCTCGCGGTTTGCGCGCCATCGGCGCCGGACGCATACAGGCTCTTCAACACGGACTCTGGCCGAGCGCGCGTCCGCTTATCTGGAGCTACTCATTGTGGATGCTGGAGTACAACATCCGCTCAGCCTCCATCGTGGGGTATGTGGGCGCCGGCGGCGTGGGGGTGCTGCTCCATGTTTATCAGGAATACTACCAATGGGACCGCTTCGCCGCTGTCCTCGTCTTCATACTCGGACTTGTAACGCTGCTTGACGTTGCAGGAGAATGGGTCAGACGGCAGGTGGCGCCACGGATTCCAGGGACGCCGCTTGGAGCCTGACAAGGCGCCCCTAGCGATCCAGGCTGAAGCGAACAGGAACGTCCACTCGTGTTGCTACCGGCCTGCCATTCTGCCGTGCGGGCCTGAAGGTCCACCGTTGCACGGCGGTCCGAGCTCGCTCGTCGAGGAGCGAATGGCCCGACGATTTTATCAAGCTAACGCCGCTTACCCTGCCTCTCTCATCGATTGAAACGCGCAGCATGACGACGCCAGCGTGGCCGGCCTTTCTAGAAACCTCCGGGTACGAGGGATGAGGATTGTAAAGGTACGCCGGCTTGCTTGTGAGGCTTCCTGGGGTGGGATTGCCCGCGGAAGAATGGCTTCCGGGTGGTATGGACTGTGGTGCAGAAGACGATCGAGCTTTACGCGCAACCGGCCTCGGATTGGAACTCGAGATTGCAGGAGGACGACTCGGCGCCGGCTTGACTTCCGGTACCTTTTCAGGTTTCGGCATTTCCTGCAGGCTGGTGATCTCCGGCACAGGGGAAGGAGGAACAGGTTCGGGCTCCGGCGCGCTCTCAACTTGAGTCACCGGCTCCTGCGTTTCGACCACCTCCTGAGTTTCAATCGGCGCTTGCGATTCAATGTCTTCAACTTCCGGAGCAGGCGGAGCCGCGATGAGTTCCACTTCCACGGCCGATTCGCCGATGACGACTCCATATTCAGCCGGCTCAAAACGCCCAGCATCCTTCCAGCCGAAAAGCACCGCAGCATGAATTCCGATTGCGAGGGTCCCGCTTAACAGGTACCCACGGCCGGGAGATTCCATCCAAGGCTCGAAAAGCCTTTGTGCCACCCGGCTGGTTCCCAATTCTGACAGCCCTCCGAGCCTATTCATCGACCCTTCGTTTCGATTGCAACCTTTGTGATTCCCAGCTTCCGGATTTCGTCAAGCACGGCGACAGCAATTCCGAACTCCGCTTTTGCGTCGCCGTGAATAAAGACTCGCGGGTCGGCGTCGGTCGCCTTCAGGAACGTGAGCCGCTCCACGATCCCCTCCATGGTCATGGCATCCTTATTGAAATACAAATCGCCTTCCGCGGTCACGGTGATGGCTGTGTAGTCTTTGCGCTCCTGAGGGACAGCGGAGGACGCGACCGGCAGATTCACCGGAATGCCCCTATTCTTGATCATGGAAAGAGACACCATCACGAAGGTTGCAAGGAGGAAGAAAATGATGTCGATCAGCGGGATAATCTCGATGCGCGCCTTGCGACCGCTCCTGGGCGAAGGAATTGTCATGTCTCAGCCAGTTCGGGATCCCGCAGGTCCGTCGCTCGCCGCGCAAGATGGAGCTCCAAATGCGTGGCCGCATCCTGAATGTCATTACGAGCCTCTTCCAACTGCGCGTTGAGATAGTTAAAGGGCAATAGCGCAAGAATAGCCACCGCCAGCCCGCATGCCGTGGCGATAAGCGCCTCGGCAATGCCCCCGGCGATGGCCTGCGGAGCTTCGATCTCCTCGCCGCCGAGAAGCCCAAAGGAATGGATCATACCCGTCACCGTCCCTAGAAGACCGAGAAGCGGCGCGAGCGTAATCACGGTGTCCAGAATGGATAGCCCGCGATTGTAACGCTTGAGTTCTCTGCCCGCGGCACGCAGAAGGGCGTCCGAAACCGACTTGTCCCTGTGCGACAGAGCGTAAGTTAACGTGCGCGCAACATAGTCGTTCGACGTCTCCCCCACCCGAACTGCGCCGTCGTAGTCACACTTCTCGACCCTGTGCAGGATGTCGCGAACCACCCCCGAATTGCGTCGCAAGCGCTCGCGAACGATGAAAAACAACCGCTCGATCACAACCGTCACCGCAACAATCGAAGTCACAAGCAGGGGCCACATGATCGGCCCGCCTTTCACGAAGAGATCTATCATCGCATCGACTCCTCCAAGGTTTCTCCAAGATCAAACATACCGCGGCGAACGCCGAAGGGCTTCCGACCTGATATTCCTAGACAATTCACTCGCTCCATAGTCCGCCTTACACACCAGAAATAGTTTCCTCTTTCTTGAGATCCAATCTCATTTTTATTCTTGCTTGATGAGAATAAGTCGCATTCTCTTTCCGTCGCAATGAAGAATCGACCCCAATCTGTTCCGAGTCCGATAGCATTCCTTATCAGTTTGACATCGTTTTTCTCGATAGCGGAAGCCGAACCACGGTCCGAGAGAATCACGCAGATGGAAGAGGTCGAGGTGCGTGCGGACTACGACACGCGGGTCGTGGGGCCATTTCTTCCCGACGTCGAAGGCACGCGTATCAACGCGGGCAAGAAGACTTCGAACATTCGTCTTCAGGAACTGCCGGAGATCAGCAACGACAATTTCCGCCAGGTGCTGGCGAGGACGCCTGGGGTGATCCTTTCCGAGGAATCGACTCCCTTGCTTAGCATTGGGTATCGCGGCTACGATCCGCATCGCACGCAATATTTCCAGGTGCTTGAGGATGGTGTTCCGATTCATGCCGACATGTTTGGTTACCCGGAGTCGTATTACACGCCTCCCTTGGATGCGGTCGAGCGAATCGAGATAATTCGCGGCGGCGCGGCCCTCATGTATGGCCCCCAGCCCGCGGGCGCGATCAACTTCGTGATGAAGAAGCCGCCAACGGATACGCCGTTCAGAATCGAGTCGACCAATCTCTACGGGAGTTTCAATTACTATTCCAATTACAGTGCCCTCGGCGGGACGATTGGAAGATTTGGATACTATGGATGGTACGACCATCAGCAGACTGACGGCTTCCGTGAGGCCAATAGCGACTACTTCCTCAACGCCTGGGGCGCGATGTTCGCCTTGGACGCCACCGGTCCGGTTCGTTGGTATCTGAGCTTCAATGCATATGACGAGGTCCATGGTGAGCCGGGCGGCCTGACGCTCAGCACGGGCCCGAACGCAGTAAACTACGCAGAGAATCGCAATGCCACATCACGGTTCTATGATCGGATGCGGATCAGCCGCTACGCGATTTATCTCATCAATGAATGGGACATTTCGGAGGACACGTTGTTTACCTTTCGTGCGTGGTGGGACTACTATTATCGGTTCAGCCGGCGCCAGCGCGGAGGAGGTTTCGGCACGCTTCCCACGGGGCCGACTTCTCAGACGAATCAGCTTGAGACCCAACAGTTCTACACGTGGGGCATCGAACCCCGTGTTCGTCACGATTGGGAGCTCTTTAACCAGACGCACACCCTGACGGGCGGCATGCTGCTCTATAACACCTACTCGCCGAGGGTGGATGCCCAAGGCCAGAGTCCGACGGCCATGTCGGGGCCGATTCAAAATCAAAGCAAGCGCTACACATGGTACTATTCGGTCTTTGCCGAGAACAAGTTTACTTTGGGAAACCTTTCGATAACTCCCGGTTTGCGCCTTGAAAGCATCTGG
>DATDAX010000351.1:0-12987 GCA_036525175.1 Terrimicrobiaceae bacterium
CTTCAGCCCGGCGCCCCGAAGGGGGTATGCTCCTCTTGACGTGAGCGTCGAACCAGCCGGAGTGCGGCTCCTGCGGAGGGGAATGACGGTCTGTTTGATACGAACTCAACTGCCGAAGGTCGAGAAGTGGGAGATTATCAACCGTAATACGGAAATTGTCATAAAGTCCCGAGGTGACTATGGCCCCGCCGTCGTCGAACGCTTCGACACGCAAACCGGGGTCCTGAAAGGCACAGTGATGGCCTTCACGATCCGTGACGGTCAGCCCGATTGGGCTCAGGGATTCGAAGACTAAAGAAGATCCAATTCAGCGCCGCCGCCGTCGTGGGGACTCGAACTGAGTGCCCAATAACCCTTGCCGCTTCTCAAATGAAGATCCGTTTTCTTTGGACGGGATCCATGCTGCTCTTCTTCGGAGCGTGGCGGTGCGTTAGTTCGGCCCATGGGAACTCAACGATGTCCTGGGTCCCCGCCTATGAAGTCCAGGCGTGCGCCGATTCCTTGCTGACCAGCTTGGGTAACGGGCGGACCGTGGCGCAGACAATGGACCGCATCGCGCTCCAATTCTGGATTCCCGTTGAAGGAACGTTGACCTTGGACAAACGGGCGAACGAAGCGGACGTTCGGCGGCTTTCAGCTCTGGCGCGACAGAACCAGCTTCAGGTGCTTCTCGGCGTGTACAATGCCTATTCGGACGTCAGCGGATCGGGCTTCTCATGGGATCGTGCGAAAAAGGCGTTCGCGGGTGACCGGGACAGTTTCGTGCAGCAGATCATAGCCGAAATGGAGAAGTTCGAACTTGATGGGGTTGAAATCGACATCGAATCGGAGCGCGATGGACTAAGCAGCCAGGATCGCGCCGACTACGCCGGCTTCATTATCGCGCTTGCCAAGGAAGTGCATTCCCGAGGAAAAATCATTACGCTCAGTTCGTTTCCAGGACGCTGGTTCGGGCCGAACAATACCTGGTGGAGCGACTGGGCCAGGATTGTGGACGGAATTCAGAGCATGGGATATGCAGACGTCGGCAAAGACGGCACTCAAGACTGGGATAACTATCGAGACCAGGTCTCCCTTTGGATTAGGGCAGGGGGTGATCCCAAAAAGTTCCTAAACGGCGTATCCGTCTATTTGAAGCAATGGAAAGATGCCTCCGCATTGGACAATCTCCGTGGACTGTTTGACGTTGCGGAGACAACCGGAAGCGGCGTAGCCGTGTGGGACCTCTCGCGGAGGGCACACCCGGAGACGCTGGATCCGGGATGGAACTCGGCAGTCAACTGGAACTGGATTTGGAAGATCAAAAACGCACTCCGACCGTAATAACGCGCATCGAGAAACTGCTATAAAGTGGTCTTGAACGTCTTGAAACGGTCAAGCCGTGCGTATATAGGTTTCTGAATGTCGTTGGAACTTCCTGCATTTTTCCAAAGGCTGCTCGATAGGTTCAGCAGTTCGCGGGATTTCGCGATTTCTTTTGCGCTGCATGCCACCTTGATCGCCCTATTTGGGGGGACGGTGCTTTATCGTGCGGTGCAAGAACCGCCGGATTTTGAGGGTGAGTGGGGTGGTTTCGTTCAGCCGACTGAGGCGTCCGCTCCGCCGACGTCACAACAGCCTCCGCCGCTCGAGACGACTTTCAATGTTGCAACCTTGCCGCCGTCGGTAAGTTCGTCGCAAATCAACACGATAACGACGACAGCCGCGAATCCTCTCAATTTCGCAATGGATCCGATCATCACTGCGCCCATCACGGCGACGCCGACGGCGCCTGCACAACCTGCGGTGGCTCCTCCGGCGCCAGGCGGCGCTGGATCGGAGGGAATGAGCACCGCCGTTGCGGCACAAATAAAGGCGTTTACGGGCGGCTGGGGAAAAGGGCAGGGGAGCGGGGTCGGCCCGCGCTCACGCGAGTTCGAATTTACCGCTTACATCGGCCAGTACAACGGTGGAAACTGGAGTTCGACGGTGCGTATCTCGCCAGGTAATAAGATTGAAACCGGCAGTCTGCCGAATCTGCTCTATTTGATGAGCGCCTGGTCGAAGGACAAGATCAAGACGAACTACAAGAACGTTCAGGCTATCAAGCTCGACAGTGACGAGATCTTTTCCGTCAAGCCGCCATTCATTTTTCTAACGGGCACGCGAGATTTCAAACTTACTGAGAAAGAGGTGGAAAACCTTCAGAAATATGTGCGCCTTGGGGGGTGCATATGGGGAGACAGCTCTCTGCCAGGATTGAGGTCCCGCTTCGACATTGCCTTCAAGCGGGAGATGAAACGTGTGATTCCGGACGTGGATAAGAACTTCGAACCTCTCCCGTCGAATCATCCCATATTTACCGAGGCATATTTTGCGGATGTGAAGGAGGTTCCCGCGGGCCTGAACTTTTACAAGGAACCCGTCTTCGCGATGAAGATCTACGGTGAGATCGCGATTCTCTATACGGCAAACGACTACGGAGACATGTGGCAGGTTGGGCTCAACCAACAGGGGCAAATCGACTTGCGCACGGGTGCGGACGGACACTACGTAGCCATCAACCCCAGCATCTACGATCGCCGCGACGTCTATCTGAGAAACATCGCGCCAGCGGCCCTCTCAACGTGCTTCAAGTTCGGCACGAATGTGGTCATTCACCTTTTGACGCGCTGGGAAAGCAAAGTTCGCACCGCGCCTACGTTGTAGACGCGCCAATAGAGTTTCGGCCGTTTATCCTCCCCACCGCGCGCCGGGACTCAGTTGTGGTACCCAGCCGTTAGCCGGACACTGGGCGTAATCCGTTTTGCCGATGGCTCCGATCATTCTCTTTCCGGTCGCCCGCTGCCACAGCTTGCTCATGCTTTCCCCGGTGTGGCATCCCCAGCTTTTAACGAACGCATTGCGAGTGAAGAGTCCTCTGTGAATCCTCTTCAGTTCGCTCTCGTGCAGCCAGACCTTTGAAGCGCTATCGATCTCGTTACTGTAATCGAACATGAAGCACGCTTTGTTCGAGTGCCCGTAAAATTCGAAACTCGCGATCTTTACCTGGCTGCGCGGCTGGCCGTTGTTGAGATAATTGATGAGTTGGGTCGTATCGCTGAAGAACACCAGATTGACGCCGTATTTGTCCCGCACGCTCACAATATTGCGGATCAAATCAGCGCGGTCCTGGCGCTGTGCGCGACGGGCGTAGCCGGGCCTATACACAAGCCAGGTAATCCGCGCGGAGGGGCCGTGCTGCTGGCGAAGTTGTTCGATACGGACGCGAGCGGTTCGAATGAAATTTCCCCACCATCTATCGTGAGGTTCCTTCTTGTATTTCTCCCATTCGATGAGAGACGGTCCGCCGCTGAGGATGATATACTCGCGCTGGGTTTCCTGGGCTTGAACACTCGCAAGGGTCAGAACCAATACTACGAGCACAGCGTGAAGCGATCGCATGCCTTCAAGCATCCCTGTGGCGTTATTTTCTGCAAGAGGATTTCTCGCAAATCCAATGGCAGATCAATAATCTCCTCGCATGGCACTGGATCCCTCCGTTTTTGAGAAGCTCGGGGTCTTTTATCTTGGTCGGTCTTACGATGTTGCTAAACGGGCGTCCAGCGACATCCCGTTGCTCTATGATTCGCGCGACCTGGTGACGCACGCGGTCTGCGTGGGGATGACTGGAAGCGGGAAAACCGGCCTTTGCCTTGCACTGCTCGAGGAGGCCGCACTGGACGGGATACCGGCTATCATCGTGGATCCGAAGGGAGACCTGGGCAATCTTCTACTGACCTTCCCAGAACTGCGTGCGCAGGATTTCCGGCCATGGGTGAATGCAGAAGACGCGCAACGCAAAGGGCTGGATGTTGATGCGTATGCCGAAAAGCAGGCCGATACGTGGAGGCAAGGTTTGGCTGCGTGGGGCGAGGGCCCCGAGCGCATTCGTGCTCTGCGCGAGAAGGTGGACATGGCCATTTACACTCCCGGGAGCACCAGTGGAGTCCCGGTTAACGTGCTCGCGTCCTTCGAAGCGCCGGATAGCGATGACCCGGAGATAATTGGCGACCGTGTGCAGACGACGGCCGCAAGCCTTCTTGGTTTGCTAAAACTCGACACCGACCCCGTCAAGAGCCGCGAGTACATCCTTCTCTCCGCGCTGATAACTCATGAATGGCAGAATGGCCGCGCGTTGGATCTGCCCACATTGATCGAACGCATCCAGAATCCACCATTCCCAAAAATTGGAGTCCTTGATTTGGAAACGTTCTATCCCGCGAAGGATCGATTTGCCTTCGTAATGGCTGTCAATAGCATGCTTGCCGCACCGGGGTTTGCCGCGTGGCGGCAGGGGGAGAGTCTCGATGCGGGGAAGTTTCTATACACGCCCGACGGAAAACCGAGGCTCGCGATTTTCTCGATTGCACATCTCAGTGACGACGAGCGGATGTTCTTCGTGTCGCTGCTTCTTAACGAAGTCGTGTCCTGGACACGTGCTCAAAGCGGCACAACAAGCCTGAGGGCGATTCTGTACATGGATGAGATCTTCGGATATCTGCCTCCGACAGCGAACCCGCCTTCGAAGCTTCCCATGCTCACGTTGCTCAAGCAGGCTCGCGCGTTTGGGGTCGGCGTCGTGCTTGCAACACAGAATCCGGTGGATCTTGACTACAAGGCTTTGTCGAATGCGGGGACCTGGTTTATAGGCCGGCTCCAGACAGAGCGCGACAAAGCCCGCGTGCTTGACGGGTTGCAGGGCGCCGCGGCAGGAGGAAGCTTTGACCGTCAGGCCATGGAGACGCTGTTGGCTGGATTGGGCAACCGCGTTTTTCTCATGAACAATGTCCATGACGACGCTCCGGTGGTTTTTGAGACGCGTTGGGTCATGAGCTATCTGCGCGGGCCATTGACAAGAGATCAGATCAAGGTGCTCATGGCGGGGCGCAAGCCCGAGGCTCCGGCTCCGCAGGTCGCCGGCGTCGTTGGCCCGCGAAGTTCGAAACGCCCAGCCATGCCGCCCCAGGTCACTCAGGTTTTTTTTCCGGCGTCAGGGAGCGAACGGGTCTTTTACGTGCCGCGGTTGATTGGCGCGGCCACCGTTCGGTTCGCAAACGCGAAGCTTAAGATCGAACAGAGCCGCGAGGCGATCTTGTCGGCGCCTGTTCCGGATGGTGTTTCGAGCGTGGACTGGACCGAAGTTTCCGACATCAACCTGAGCGAACTGGAGAAAACTCCCATCGACGGTGCCGAATTTTCGGACGTGCCTGCGGCGGCGGCGCAGCCGGGCAATTACACGGCCTGGCAAAAAGACTTTCTTCAAACGATTCTTGCAAGTCAGCGGCTACAGATTCTCCGCTGTCCCGCGTTGAAGACCGCTTCGAAGCCGGATGAGAGCGAGGCCGAGTTCAGGGCGCGCATCGCGCTTGCTGCGCGGGAGAATCGCGATGCCGCTGTCGAGATGCTGCGCAAGAAGTACGCGCCCAAGCTCGCAGCCCTGCAGGCGCGTCTCGGCCGCGCGCAAACCACGGTTGAGCGACAAAAGGAACAGGCGTCTCATGCGCGGATGCAGACCATCATTTCCGTAGGTTCCACACTTCTTGGAGCCTTCCTTGGACGCAAGGCTCTGAGTGCTTCTACGATTAGCAAGGCAACGACCGCGGCAAGGGGCGTCGGCCGCACCATTCAGGAAGGATCAGAAGCTGCGACTGCCGAACAAAGCGCGGAGGCGATCCGTGGGCAGATAGCGGACCTGGAGACCGAAATCGAAGCGGAGAGCGCGGCGCTGGCTGCTACAGAGCCCGAAGTCGAAGTGGTCGATGTAAAGCCCGCTCGCACCGGAGTGTCCGTGCGTCTGATGGCGCTCGCCTGGGTTCCGCAGGGCTCGTAAAAGCAGCGAAGTATTCCGAGATAGGTGGCCTATTTCGGGTGTATTTTTGGCCGAAGGTAGCGAAACGGTCGAAATATCCCTGTCACACGTCGTCGCCGACTTTCAAACGAGCCCTACGGATTCCAAAATACGCCGGCACTCCTGACAGTACGCCTGTGGATCCTGCGCTTGGAGAATGCCGGAAACGATAACCACTCTTCGCGCGCCGGCCGCGATTATTTCCGGAAGATTTTCCCGCTTGATCCCGCCAATGCAAAAGACCGGTAAATCAACGAGATTCTGAGCATCTTGGATTTCATCAACGCCAATGGGCGTATAGTCGGGTTTCGTTGGCGTGGCAAAGAGCGGACCGAAGCCGATGTAGTCGGGTTTCTCCTTTTGGGCGGCGAGTGCCTGCGTCAAGCTATGCGTGGACTTGCCGATGATCGCACGCTCGCCGGCCAATTTGCGGGCCTCGGCGACGCCCACGTCATCCTGCCCGACATGTGCTCCATCGGCGCCGCATTCCGGCACCAACTCCGGACGATCATTGAGGATGAAGGGGACCTGACGCTCGTGGCAAAGCTTGGCCAAGTCACAGGCCAACTCAAGGATCCCTCGGGGTTTTCTGCTCTTCGCGCGCAATTGCAGCAACTGGACCCCGCCAGCGATCATCTTGCCTGCAATGTCGAGCGCCTTGTCATCGGCGACGTAGCCGAGATCGAGAATGCCGTAAAGTTGTGCTCTCCAGAGAGCGGACTGTTGTGGGCGGGACATTACAGATTAGGCGCCCGATGAAGAGCTCGGCCCGCTCTGCTCATTGATCTATTTCCAAAGCGGGGTGGGGTATGCAGCTTCCGAATGCAGTTTCTTTAGAGCCTGCATGACTTGAGGTTTGTCTTCACGGTAGGTAACGCCAAACCAGTCGGCGTTCGTTGGAAGCACATCGAGGGTCGCCTGGTCGCGGGCAATCAAGGCCCCAATGGCCTCGGGAATATAGCATTCGGCTTTTGGATCTGAAGAGCTCGTGCTGAGAAACGCGACGAGCTGTTCTTCGACCAGGGGAAAAATGGCCGGTGTGAGGCCCCAGAAATTCATGGAAACAGGCTCGTCCCCGCGAAACTTTTGCGCGCTGCCATCCGCCTCCTTCTGCACAATCTCGCCGTCCGCGCGTTCAATTCCGGTGCACTCACTGATTGTAATGAGCCGACGATTGGAATCCACCTGGCAAACGCCGCGAGCCACGGAGCCATGTTCGGAGAGTGTGTGGTCAAGCCTGTAGCCTGCCATCGCAAAGTTGGCGCCCTCAGGCTGCGCTGCCTTCAGAAACCGGCCGATCACTTCATATGTCTCACGACCGTAGAAATCGTCAGCATTGATGGCGGCAAATGGTTCCGTGATCGCCTCCCGCGCGCACCAGACTGCGTGCGCGGTTCCCCAAGGCTTCTTTCGATCGGCAGGGACCGAGAATCCGTTTGGAAGGAAGTCAAGTTGCTGGAATGCGTAATCAACGGGAACATTTCCCTTGTACCGCGCCCCTACCTTTTCGCGGAACTCTTCCTCGATATCACGGCGAATGATGAAGACGACGCGGTCAAATCCCGCCTGGACGGCATCAAATACCGAGTAGTCGAGAAGTGTTTCCCCCGAAGGACCCATCGGATCAACCTGTTTCAATCCGCCGTAGCGGCTGCCCATTCCGGCAGCAAGGACTAGGAGAGTTTGTTTGGGCATGAAGCACAGTCTTGTTGATCGCCTTTGATGAATCAAGCCCGGAGCCCATTTGCAATCTCAAGCCCTTCGCGGTTGCGACCTGGGCCTAAGGCTCTTAAGCTTCTCCATTCAAAAGCGTGCGTGCGTGCGCGATGGCAGACTTTGAGCTCCCGCCAAGCATTCTGGCTATTTCCTCCTCTCGGGACCTGCCGTTTGCCTCAACCAACAGAGTTCGCGTACGTTCGCCCCTGATTTCTTTGGTAACCACAAAATGCCTCGATGCCGCGGCGGCGACCTGAGGAAGGTGAGTAATGCAAAGCACCTGGCGCGATTGTCCGAGTTCCCGCATCTTCATTGCGACTTTTGTGGCCATTTCGCCGCCGACGTTCGCGTCAATCTCATCGAAGATGAGGACTGGAACGTCGTCCTGATCGGCAAGGGCACTCTTAAGAGCGAGCATAAGACGGGATACTTCACCGGAGGAGGCGATCGCGCGCAATGGGCGAAGCGGCTCTCCCGGATTGGGCGAGAACAGAAATTCGGCCGTCTCGTTTCCGTGCGTGGAGGGGGTGTCGAGCTTCTCCAGCGAAACCGAGAAACCGGATTTGGCGAAGCCCAGCGCCTTCAATCCGGCACGGACCTTTTCCGCAAGCTTTTGGGAAGCCCTCGCACGCAGCCGACTCAACTCCCCGCCGCGGGAATGCATCGTCGCTCGCGCGGCGACAATTTCCTCATCAAGCGTCTCGCGGCGCTCGGACCGGTCGACCAACCCGCTAAGCCTCCGGCTTGCTTGCTCGCCGAAGCTGAGGACATCCTGAATCGAGTTTCCGTATTTGCGCTTCATTGACTGGATCGTATCGAGGCGCACTTCAATCTCCGCCAGATCGATGGGATTGTTCTCGAGAGCGGATGCGTAGCTCTGCACGGTGCGTGCCAGCTCGTCTGCAGAAACATAGGTCGCTTCGAAGGCTTGGTTGATCTCCTCGGCTCCAGAATCGAGGCGGACAAGCTCCCGCACCACGCGAGAAAGGTTCTCGAGCTTGGACATCAGCGAATCCTCGCCGTCGGCAGTTTCCGCACCGAGTTGGGCGCAGATCTCAGCGAGGCGTCTGGCGTTAGTGGCGATCCGCTGCCCGGAGAGCAGCACTTCCTCCTCGCCCATCTGTAACCTGGCGGCCTCGATTTCATTGACCTGATGCGTAAGAAGGTCGACTTCCCGCGCTACGCTCTGTTCATCCCGAAGAATCGAGTTTCTCTCATCCTCCAGCCGAAGCACGGTGCGTCGCGCGTTCGCAAATTGTTCGCAAAGCCCTTCAGTTCCTGAAAAGCAGTCAAGCAGATGGGTCTGCTGATCGCGCGAGAAGAGACTCTGGTGGTCGTGAGGGCCATGGAGATCGACAAGTAGGTTCCCCAGCGAGCGGAGCAGGGCCAGTGTGCAAGGAGAGCCATTCACGAATTGCCTGCCCGGCCCGTCAATCGCGACAACCCGTTTGACAATGAGGCGACCGTCTTCGCAAGGCTCGACGCCGTGAGTGTCCAGCAGGGCGGCAGCGCGGCTGTCATCCACGTTCTCGAAGGCGGCCTCTACCGCGCAATTCTCCGCGCCCGAGCGAATGATACCCCTGTCCGTCCTCTCGCCAAGTACCATGGTCAGCGCGCCCAGAATTATCGATTTCCCTGCACCGGTCTCTCCGGTAACTGCGACAAAGCCCGGTCCTGTTTCCCAAGTCATCTCTTCAACAAGGGCAAGGTTGCGGATTCGCAGCGAGGCGAGCGTTGCGGTCATGGTCGGACTATGCCATGAAGGGATCGCAATGCGGGAGGTCGAAATTACGTTCCTTGGCACCGGCACGTCGCATGGAGTTCCGGTGATTGGCTGCCAGTGCCATGTATGCTCCTCCGTGGACCCTAGGGACAAACGGCTTCGGAGCGCGATCCAGGTCCGAACGCCGGAATTGGTCATCCAAGTGGATACCCCACCGGACTTTCGAGCCCAATGCCTTCGCGAAGCCGTTACTCGTATCGATGCGGTAGTCTACACCCATTCGCATACCGACCATATCCTCGGGTTCGACGATTTGCGCCGATTCTGTGAGATGGAGGACAAGTCCATGCCGATCTACGCGACCGAAAGGACGCTCAACGATTTGCGACGCGTGTTTCAATATGCTTTTCAAGGGGAGTATCGCTTTATCGGCTATATTCGCCCGGAACCGATGTGCATTAGTGGACCGTTCTGGCTTGGCGAAACCGAGGTGATTCCCTTCGATCTGCCGCATGGCAGGACAACAACAACCGGCCTCGTGTTCCGTCGTCAAGGGCGAAACTTGCTGGCGTATTTTACGGACTGCAAGAGAGTGACCGAGGAAGCCGAAGAGGCCGCTCGCGGTGTTGAAGTTCTCGTGCTTGATGCCCTAAGGCGTGCCACTCATATGACCCATATGTCATTAGCGGAAGCCACCGAGACATCGCATCGCATTGCACCTGTCCGGACGTACTTCACACACATGTGTCATGATTTGGGGCACGCCGAAACGGAGCTTCTCCTGCCGGAGAATATTCGCCTCGCTTATGATGGTTTGGTGCTCACGCTTTAGCATTTGCAGCTTGTTCATGGCGGTCTTCGCTGTCGCAAATCATGCTTCGGCAAATGAAGCGTCGGCGATCGTCGTTATTTTTAATTCTGCAGATCCCTCCTCTGAGGCACTGGCAAGGTATTACGCAAATAAGCGCAAGATCGACGGCCAGCAACTGGTGGGTCTGAGGTGCCCGGATAGTGAGGAAATCAGCCGGAGTGAGTATCAGAACGATATCGCGCTGCCGCTGCGAGAAATCTTCCTTGCAAAGGGCTGGTGGCGCGCGCAGGGCGGTCGGATCGTCGAATCGAAGGTGCGTTATGTCGCGCTCATTCGTGGAATCCCCCTTAAGATCCGGTCCCGGGAAGCGGGCGCTGCCTCACTTCCGGGGCGACAGGCGGTCGCCATGCGGGACGAGGCTAGCTTGGACAGCGAGCTCGCAGTTCTCGCCACGAACGACAGGTCAGATGCAGGAGTTGCTCCGAACCCTTACTACGGAAGCTTCATTCCCGTCCTTGAATTGATGACGGAACCAGGGCTTCTCTTGGTGTGTCGTCTCGACGCTCCCTCAGAAGAGACGGTGAAGAGCATGATCGATAGTGCGCTCGCCGCGGAGAGGAACGGGTTGTGGGGCTGGGCTTATGTGGATTCGCGCAACATCCAAAGCGGTGCTTATGCAAAGGGCGACGAATGGTTAAAGAAGCTTTCAAGCGAAATGCGCGGAGAGGGAATTCCAGTACTCTTGGAAAAGGCGCCACAAGTGCTTCCCTCCGGGTTTCCCGTCAGCGATGCTGCCGTTTACTATGGTTGGTATGCCGAATCGATTTCCGGTCCCTTCGCTGAAGAGGGGTTTCGTTTCAAGCCCGGAGCTATTGCGGCTCATATTCACTCGTTCAGCGCTTCCACGCTGCGCGATCCTGTCGCGGGATGGTGCGGTCCCTTGCTGGAACGAGGGGCTTCCGCAACCTTGGGGACCGTCTATGAACCCTATCTAATGCTGACTACTCATCTCGATAAGTTCCAGAGCAGATTAATGAAGGGGTTTACTTTTGCCGAGAGCGCCTATATGTCGACACCCGCACTGTCATGGATGAATGTGGCCGTTGGCGATCCGCTTTACAGACCGTACGCGGTCTGGCGAAAGCAACCCATGCGGACGGATAAGCCGACCATTTGGAAGCAATACAGAGACATCATTCAAGCAGCCAACGGGGATATCCTAAGTGCAGAGTCGCAACTTCAGCGGGCCGCCGAGGGGGCTGCCTCCAGCATGTTTCTCGAATCGCTCGCCGCAGCTCAAAGCGACACGGGCGCCATGAGTTCCGCAATATCGACTCTCGATAGGGCCATTGCAATCGAGCCGGAACGGGTGATTCGATTCCGATTGGGACTTGAGAGGGCGGGCATACTAGACGCGGGCAACGGTGAATCCAGCGCGGCAGGCTCAATGAATTCCCAGACCGATGAGTCGCTCGATAAAGTCCGGGCGCAGCTCCTGGAAACACTCTCTCAGCGACCTCCCGCAGCAACAGCTCCTCGAAAATGAACACAGTGGAAGGTTTTCCTTACGAGCGGCTTCGCGGCAATGTCGGAGATTCGCGATTGAGCGAAACCTCGGGCTATCGCGTTCCCGAGTTGGAGCTGCAGGCGAAAATATTCGGAGGTGAATTTGGTGTCTCCTGGCAGGGTGAGGACGGTGAGAAAGTGGAAATTGTCCATTTCGGAATATGGAACCGCGAGCCGGGCCCAGACTTTTGCGATGCTCAGATTCTTATTGATGGGGTAGAGCTTACAGGAGACATCGAAATCGACCAGGATGTTAGAGATTGGGACAACCACGGACATTCTCGAAATCCAGCTTACGAAAACGTCGTCCTTCACCTTTTCGTTCGCCGCGGACAGCGCCGTTTCTTCACCAGTACGGCTGAGAACAATGCCGTCACGCAGGTTTGCCTTCCGCTGGGGAACCCATTGAAGCGCTCCCTAAGCAAGCAGAACGCAGCACTCGATCAATCGCGCGCCGAAAAATTGATCGAAGCGGCGGCATCGTTCCGCCTTCGCCGCAAGTGCGAGATCTTCCAACGTGCGACTCATCTTCGCGGCCGCGAAGCCGCGCTCTTTGAAGCAATTGCGGCGGCAATGGGGTTCAAGAACAACAAAATCCCGTTTTTGCTGGTTGCGCAACGTGCGAGTCTTGCACGGGCCAGAGCGGTGGAGGGTGAAGCGCTTCTCTTCGGGCTCTCCGGTTTTTTGAAGGCGGGTCATTTTGACCAGGGAGACAGCGAGGCCCGTGCTTACCTAAGACATCTGTGGGAGCAGTGGTGGGCTATTCGCGACCACGAGCGACGGCTGATACTTCCCGACAACGCGTGGATGCACGCTGCCGTTCGCCCCGCAAACCATCCTCACCGCCGCATGGGGGCGCTGGTGACCGCCGCCCGCTCGTTTGCGCCGATCAGTCGGTCCGTTGAGAGGGGGATGTGCTCCGATTTCGCGGCGACATTCGCGTCGCTCGAACATGCCTTCTGGCAGAGACACGCCAGCCTCGCCGGAGACCCGCTCCCAAAGGAAACGTCACTGGTCGGAAGTGACAGAGTGCTTGATCTCCTGATCAATGTTTTCCTGCCCGCGCAGCGTTTTGAAGTCGCCTGGCCGCAAATATGTTCCATGCAGGGTCCCACGCCGAGCCGCAGGATCGTAAAATGCTCGGAATGGCTTTCTGGCGTGACCCAACCGACGCATTTTCGAACCGCAATGGGTCAACAGGGACTTCTGCAACTTGCCGAAGATTTTCCGCACATGAGTGCCCAGCAAGTTTGGCAAAGCTTCAACGACGGTTGGACACCGTCTGAAATTGTGTAATGTCGG